>JAISLU010000061.1 GCA_031277095.1 Synergistaceae bacterium | reverse complement strand
CGCAAATAACGACAGCAGCATTAGAAGGGACAAATGCGAAGATACGAGTGATGCAACGGCGAGCGTATGGGCTACGAGACGAGAAATACTTGGAGTTGAAAATCTATGCGTTGCATGAGACGAAGATGAAAAACATTGCTTGAATATAGGTATAGCAACCATGAACGCAAATCCCAGAAGAGCCGAAGAAACGGGTTCTGGATTATCCGAATATGGAAGTGCTCTCGTCGGTTACGCAGCTTTTCTTGTATGGCAAATATAACCTCGAAGGGTTCGCCGCGGAGGTCAATGACCTGGAAAAAGCGATGTCGGAAGGAGACGCGGAAGAATTGGTCCGCATGTACGACAAACTACGCGGATAAATATGCCGGAAAAGAGGTTACACTTATCGGTTTGGCGTGGACAGAGCTGCGCGGCGTGTAGGAGCGTCCAGAATCGAAAAACGCAACGCGTTTACAGCGAGACGGTATGGTGTATGATTTACCCCGTGAGTTTACCGAGTGAGTTTGCCGATCGGCTATATCTTTAATCGAGGGAGGACTTTGCCATGATCGAGACACCGAAACTTCTTATGATTCCCGGCCCGACCCCTGTCGTCCGCTCCATTCAAAACCAGATGGCCCGCGAGACCGTTGCCTTCGGCGACGCCGGCTTCATAGCCGACTTCAAAGGGCTCGTAGCCGAACTCAAGGCCCTGTGGCGCTGCGACGGCGAGGCGTTTGTCCTTGCGGGAAGCGGTACTATGGCGATGGAAATGGCTGTCGCCAACATCACGAAGAGGGGCGAAAACGTCCTGATCTGCTCTCACGGGTACTTCGGCGACCGTTTCATCGATATCTGTGCCCGCAAGGGTCTGGGCGTCGACGTGCTGAAGGCGGAGTGGGGAACGGTCTACACCCCCGAGCAGATCGACGCCGAACTGTCCAAAAAGGAGTACGCCGCTCTTACCGTGACCCACGTGGACACGGCCACGGGAGCCGAGGCGCCCTTGAAGGAAATCTGCGTCATGCTCAAGAAAAAACACCCCGGCGTTTTGCTCATCGTGGACGCCGTCGCCGCAGCGGGGGGCGCGGAGTCCTGGATGGACTGGGGCATCGACGTACTTTTCACCTGCAGTCAAAAGGCCTTCGGCGTCGCGCCCGGCCTCGCCATGCTTTGGGCCAGCGGGCGGGCCCTGGCAAAACGCAAATCCCTAGGCACGATCCCCGAGTCTTATTTCGACTTCGAGCGGTGGATTCCCGTCATGCAAGATCCCTCCAAGTATTGGGGCACTCCGCCCGTGAACATGATCTGGGCTCTCAAAGAAGGGCTGCGCCTCATGAAAGAGGAGGGGCTGGAAGAGCGTTACGCCCGCCACATCCGCCAGGCGGCCGTTTTCGTCGCGGCTATGGAGGCGCTGGGCTTCAAGACGGCGGCTTCCAAGGAGAACCGTGCCCCCACCTTATCGATTTTCTTTTACCCCGAAAATTCCGGCCTCGACGATCTGCCCTTCCGCGCGAAACTGGCCGAAGAAGGAGTCCAATCCGCCGGCTGCCTGGGAGCTTTCGCCGGCAAGGGTTTTCGTCTGGGGCACATGGGCAATATCGACAAGCATGTGCTAGTGGGGACGATCGCCTCCGTGGAGCGAGCCTGCGTCAAGTGCGGCTACCAAGTGGAACTGGGCAAAGGACTGGGAGTGCTGCAGGCGGGCTTGGTCCGCGAGTAGCTGAACAGATTTGAATAAGTAGGTTTGAATAAGTAGATTTAGATAATAAGTTAAAAAAGTCAAAAAAGCATCCCTGGTCGGACCGCTTGGTCTTGACGGGCGCCGGCAGGTGTGTTAGGTATGTAGGGCATTATAAATATGCAGGGCATTGTAATAGGTAGGGTATAGTCGTTTAACTTAAAAAATGTTAAATTTACACGCGCTAAATAGAGCAATTGACTTGTTTTTTAGCTATTCTAACTTTAGGCTTTTTATCTTAATTCACTATTACGAAAATATAAGGAAAACGCTCTCCGAAACAGGGCCGCGTTTCCTCGAAAGGGAGAAGGCTTTTGGATAAATTTTATGTCGATGTCCCGGTTCCGGGGACGAAACGATCGGAATTCGGCACGCGAAGGATTTTTCATCGTTTGGAGCGCCAATATCTTTCCCGGGAGGCGCGGTCTATGGCGTGTTGTCTCTTGAACGCCCGCTCTGTTCCCACCAGCGTCACGGAAAATGCCATACAGCAGGCCGTGGTGCTGGGAACGATGAGCGGGTCGGCCGTGGACGTCGAAACGTTTGAGGTGTTGTTTCATGCCGTGACGCTGAATCCTTCTTTTAAGATACCTTTTCCCGTCACTTTCTTTCATACATTCTTCAATTCCTGGGTCTGTTGACGATGGCAACCCGTAAAACACCGCCGTCTACGGAGCCGGCCGAGAAGAATACCGAAAAGGGCAAAAGGACGTCTAAAGTAACGAAAGTAAAGAAAACCGCTGCGAAAGAACGAGCCAAAGAAAAACCGGAAGCCAAAAGGGTGTCTAAAACGAAACGCCCTCACGCTTCGGCTTCAAAAACCCCCAGGTCTAAGGCACCTTCAGCCCCGGGCGCAAAAGTGTCGGCTTCCAGAGCCTCTTCTTCCAAAGCGTCCGGCTCAAAAGCCTCGGCCTCCAGAGCGGACTCTTCCAAAGCCTCTTCTTCCAAAGCATCCGGCTCCAGGGCCTCGGCTTCTAGGGCGTCGTTTTCCGGAACGTCGGCTGTGGGGAAGACGTTGGTCATTGTGGAGTCCCCGTCCAAAGCCAAGACTTTGTCCAAAATTTTGGGCGCAGGCTACATCATCAAGTCGAGCGTGGGGCACATCCGAGACCTGCCCCGCAGCCGCATGGCAATCGACATCGAACACGATTTCGAGCCGGAATATATTTTGGTCAAGGGCAAGGCTTCCATTAAAAACGAGCTGACCGCCTTGTCTCAAAACGCCTCCAGCGTACTGCTGGCCTCGGACCCGGACCGGGAGGGCGAGGCCATAGCCTGGCACTTGGCCGAGCTTCTGTCCGTGCCGTTGCACAAAAAATGCCGTGTCCGTTTTTACGAAATCACCGCGAACGCCGTCCGGGAGGCCGTCGCCAACCCCAACGTCATCGATTTACACAAAGTGGACGCCCAGCAGGCTCGCCGCATTTTGGACCGGCTTGTGGGCTACACCCTTTCTCCCCTTTTGTGGAACAAGGTCCGCTACGGGCTTTCCGCTGGCCGAGTGCAGTCGGTGGCCCTGGATTTGATCTGCGAACGGGAACGGGAGATCGCCAAGTTCGTTCCCGAGGAGTACTGGAACATTACGGTCAAGGCCGACGCCTCGGGGGGACGCAGCTACGAGCTGAAGGTGGACCGCTGGGACGGCAAGACGCTGTGGAAAAACAGCATGCCTCTCCTGATCAAAGACGTGGAGTTCGCGGAGTCCATTCTCCAGGAAATTCGGAACAACGAGATCGTCGTTTCAGAGTTCCGCCTGAGGGAGAGCCAGCGTAAACCCCAACCCCCTTTCAAGACCAGCAGTATGCAGCAGGAGGCCGCCCGCCGCCTGGGCCTCTCTCCCCGGCGCACTATGCGCATCGCCCAGGACCTATACGAGGGCGTCGACATCCCGGGCCGCGGACACACCGGAATGATCACCTACATGAGAACAGACAGCCTCAGGATCGCGGACGAGGCCATCAAAAGCTGCCGCGAGCTCATTGCCTCGCAATTCGATTCCCGCTATCTGCCCAAGACCCCCAACGTCTATACGGCCACGGGGCGCAGTCAGGATGCCCACGAGGCGGTGCGGCCCACGGACGTCTCCCTGACCCCTGATTCCGTGAGAGACGCGCTCTCCCCGGAGCAGTTCAAACTTTACGACTTGATTTGGCGGCGTTTCGTTGCGTCCCAGATGACCCACGCCTTGGTCGCCAACTCCACGCTTTTGGCCGGCGCCGGCCGCGCGGGGCTGAGGCAGCTTGGAGAAAGTTTGATCTTCGAGGGATGGAGCGCCCTGTGGCCCCTGGACTTGAAGGGCGATTTTTTGCCTCAGGCCAAGGAGGGAGAGCATCTAACCTTCGTCTCCGCCGAAAAAGAGCAGCGGTTCACCCGGCCCCCGGCCCGGTACTCCGAGGCCACCCTGATCAAGACCCTGGAAGAGGACGGCGTCGGGCGTCCTTCCACCTACGCCACTATCGTGGAGACCCTCTACAGCAGAGATTACGTGGAAAAAAACGAAGACAAGCGACTGGAGCCCACCTCCCTAGGGATGACGGTGGATGAATTTCTGAAAAAGTACTTCGACAGCAAAAGCGTCGCGTCCATCGTGGACACGGACTTCACCGCCCAAATGGAAAAAGAGCTGGACGAGGTGGAGGAAAATAAACGCAAATGGCTGGACGTGGTGAAGGAGTTCTGGAAAGATTTCTCCGTGACCGTGGACGTGGCGAAAAACGCGGAGAAAGTTCCCCTGCCGGAGCCGGAGCCCATCGGCGAGGATTGCCCCGAGTGCGGCAAGCCCCTGGTCAAGAAACGCGGCCGTTTCGGGGAGTTCATCGCCTGCACCGGCTACCCCGAATGCCGGTACACCCGCGCGATTCTGGCCGCCATCGGCGTGAAGTGCCCCAAGTGCGGGGAGACCTCCGGAGGCGACATCGTCAGGCGGCGCAGCAAGAAAGGGAAGACCTTTTTCGGATGTTCGCGCTATCCCGACTGCGATTACGTCTCCTGGAACCAGCCCACAGCCGATAAATGCCCTAACTGTGGGGCCATTCTCCACAAAAAAGGCAAAACGGTTCTCTGCCCCCAATGCGGGTATAAAGTGCAGGAAGAGTCCATTGAAGCCTGATCAGAAGCCTGATATTAAGCCTGATTTTACCCCGGATATCGTCGTTGTCGGAGGCGGCCTTGCAGGATGCGAGGCCGCTTGGCAACTGGCCAAACGAAATTTTCGCGTTCGCCTCTTCGAGATGCGCCCTTTCGTCAGGACGGCGGCTCACGAGACCGATGGGCTGGCGGAGGTGGTGTGCAGCAACTCCTTCGGCGGAGAGGGGGACACGGGGGCCGCGGGCATCCTCAAGGCGGAGCTGGAACTGGGGGATTCTTTGATCCTCCGGTGCGCCCGGCTCTCCCGGGTTCCTGCCGGAGGGGCCTTGGCCGTGGACCGGGAGGATTTTTCCCGGCGGGTGAGCGGCCACATCGAAGGACACCCTTTCATAGAGGTCCGACGAGAGGAGGTGACGGACCTCCCTCCGGCCGCCGTCATCGCCACGGGGCCTCTGACGTCGCCCGCTATGGCGAGGGCGCTTCAAAATTCCATAGGAGACCGCTACCTTTCTTTTTTCGACGCCGTCGCGCCGATAGTGACCCGCGAGTCCGTCGACATGGAAAAAGCCTACACGGCGGGGCGGTACGGACGAGGTAACGACTACATCAACTGCCCCATGAACAAAGAGGAGTATCTGGCCTTTTACGAGGCTTTGATTGAGGCGGAGCGGGTACTGCCCCATCCCGGCGAAAGCCAATCTAACGACACTATGCTCTCCGGGAAGGACGCGTACTTCGAGGGATGTATGCCCATCGAGGTCATGGCGGCCAGGGGCCCGGACACTCTGCGCTTCGGCCCGATGAAACCCGTGGGGCTTCCCGACCCCAAAACCGGCCGCGAACCTTACGCCGTGGTGCAGCTTCGTCAGGACAATAAGGAGGGCACTCTTTATAACCTCGTGGGATTCCAGACCGGCCTGAAATGGGGCGAGCAGTCCCGCCTGCTGAGAAGGGTGCCCGGACTGGAAAACGCCGACATCGTGCGCTTCGGCGTAATGCACAGAAACATTTACGTGAACGCCCCAGCCGTGCTGGACGAATATTTGAGGTTGAAAAAAAGCGATTTGCAAGAAAATAATTTAAAAGAAAGTAATTTTAAAGAAAATAATCTGAATGAAAGTAATCTGCGTGAGAGCTCTTTTATTTTTCTCGCTGGGCAGATCACGGGGGTCGAGGGCTACATGGAAAGCACGGCCATGGGCCTGGCCGCGGGCGTGAACGCCGCCCGGCTTCTGGCGGGAAGGCCCTTGTCTCCCTGGCCCCGGGAGACCGCCATAGGGTCTTTGATCGGCTACCTGCAAGGCGCGGAAACGGGAGAAAAGGCGTTTCAGCCCATGAACGCGAACTTGGGCATTTTCCCCCCTCTGCCCCAAAGGATCAAGGACAAACGGCAAAAAGCGCGGGTCATTTACGAGCGCGCCCTGACCGCAGCACGAGTTTTCTGGGATGACTTGTGACCATAATACGTAAGAGCTTTTGGGAATTCTTGAAATTTATAATATGCTAAAATCATCGTCACATACAAGCTCAGAAGGCGGAACGGCAGGACAAACGAGTATTGCAAATACTTGGTTGCTCCTTCGACACCGAAGAGGCTATGATTCATAAGAGGAAGATGGCGACGGATGTTTGGAATCTCCGGCTTGAAGATCTCGGAGAAGAGGAAATCGATGGAATCCCAAGGAGAAGAAAATGAAAAAGATGTTCACGAAATTCTATTGCAAAAGATGGTTCGCGCTGATCACCCTCGTGTTCTTTCTTGGTTCGCCAGTCGCCTCGTGGGCCTGTACGTCCATCGTTGTGGGGAAAGATGCCTCGACGACGGGAAAGGTACTGATAGCCCGCACGGCGGACGCCGATCCTACGCTATCCGCGAGGTTCATCATCCACGAGGCCGGAAGATTCAAGAAGGGTGTGAAGTACACCCTCGATCCCACAAACGGCTTCGAGTTCACCTTCAGCCATGACAGCTACAGGTACACCGCGGTGCCGATGACCACGATCTCCTACAGGAACTTCATCGTGGGGACGGATATGCCTCTGGACCAGGTCGCGAAGTATTACGAGAGCTTCGAGCAGTCGGGTGTCAACGAGAAGGGGCTCACCGTCTCCGCGACGAACACCACCGGCTTCAGAGCGGGTATCTCGGATTTCAACCCTCAAACGGGAGAAGCCACTGGCATCGATCCCGCCGGCAAGTGGATGGAGCAGACCATAACCACCGTTCTGCTGGCCGAGTGTGCCACCGCCCAGGAGGCCCTCAGGGTGATAGGGGAGATCGTGGAGACTCAGGGCATGGACAACAGCCTCCTCATGTTCGCGGATAAAGACGAGGCATGGATCGCTGAAGCTCTCAGCGGTCACCGCTGGGTGGCGACCCGTGTGCCGGACGACAGCTTCGCCGTCATCTCCAACGCCACTGTGACGGATCGACTTCCAGCCGACCCTGCACATTACCGAATTTCCGTGGATTATAAGGAATTCGCTGAAGGCGCGAACAGCGAAGATTTGAAAATCGCCGTGTACCACGCGGACGGATCGCTCAACATCGCCAGGACCTTCGGCAGAATGCTCGCCGACGACGGCACTCCAAAGACTATCAGGGACGTCAACGGCTCCTACAACTCCTACCGCCGCTGGAGGGGTTACAGCATGTTTGCTCCGTCGCTCGAGCTGAAGCCGCTCACCAATGAGGACATGGATGTTTATAAGCTCTACGTCAGACCGGATCGAAAGATATCGCCCACCGATGTCATGAACTTCCAACGCGACCGCTACAACGGTGTCAAAGACGTTCCCGGCGTCAAAGACCTGGAGTATTCGCCCCAGTATCTGGACCCCGATACAGGCAGGGAGATCAATGAGGCGAACGCGGGGCTCGAGATCCGTTCCATCGGCTACTACAACCAGCTCTTTACGCACGTTTTCGAGGCCGGCTGGAAGGATCCCGATATCGGGGCGCGCTTCTGGATCTCCATGGGCGCGGCGGAAAGCTCGGTCAACATCCCATTCTACGGGAACATCACCGACACCCACCCCTTCTACAAGAAGGACATCAAGCTCGCCGAGGATAATGTCTATCAGCCGGACAGCGCCTTCTGGCTCTTCGCCGACACGGGCATCCTGGCCCGCGGCAACAGAAAACAGTACGCCAAGCCCATCAAGGACTACTGGCGTGCCTACGAGTTGAAAATGTACGACGACCTGGCCGCAGCGGAGACGGAGATGATGAAGCTCCACCAGACGGATCCCAAGGCGGCGGCCAAGTACATCACCGACTACACGTTGCAGGTGTCCGACAGAACCTTCAAAAAAGCAGAAGAAATCCACGACGCTCTCGTAGAACACATTGAACTTCGCTCCGGCGACCTCTTCGTCGTTCCGGCGGATACGGAAAACAAAGAAAGCAGTAGCGGCTGCGACGCAGGAATGAGCGTTTTCGCCCTTCTGTTCGTCGTCTGCGCTTACGGCCTTCGCGAGAAAAAAAGGATTTAAGTAAACGCCGGCTTACACCGCTTTGAGGAGGGGAATCGACGATGTTTTCCATTTTGCGCAAAGCCAAAATGCCGGGCGTGCGAGTTATGTTGGTGCTTATGGTTTTGTGCGCGGCTACCCCTTCTCTGATCATTTTCGAATGGCTGAAAAACAGAAGCGAGAATAAGGTTGTAGAGATTCTGGCGACAACGACGCTGGAAGCTGCGCGGGGTATAGCCGTCGCGGAACAGGCCGTCAGCTCCACGGTGCGGGACTTCCTCGAACGGATAGGCCGGCTGGGGATCATCTGGGAGATGGACCTGGAGGCGTGTGAAAACCTGTTAAAAAATCAACTGACCTTGGGGCTGTACAAGGATATCTTGTTGGTGGACGCCTCGGGGGATGTGCTGGTCTCGGCGACGTCTTCCCAGCTGAAAAACGCGGCGAGTTTCCTGCCCGACGTCGTCGGTTTGAGCGTTGAAAGCCTGCCCAGCGTCCGCCTGCCCGCCTATGACGGCAGAGTGATTCCCTACACCCTGGGCCTTATGCCCGACCACACCGTCCGCCCCCGCTATGTTTTGATCGCCCTGGTGGGGGCCGACTACTACTCGAAGGTTATGAAACTGGGTCACTTCCCTCTCAAATGGACCTTTTCCCTTGTGGACTCCACAGGGAATTTTATTTTGCGCCATCCTCCTGAGTATCCGCAAAAAAACAAAAATGGGCATGCGGCCGAAAAGATCTCCGCGCCGCTGTGGCGGAAAATTTTGGAGGGCGAGGACAGCGGATGGTTCCGGATCACCGATGGCTTGGGCGGCAAACGGATTTTCGGCTTCGTCAAGGTGCGCTTGAGTTCCAGTCAAGAATCTTATATCACCGCGCTGGCATCTTACGACGAGGTCGAGGCGTTGAAGCACACCGCATCGGCCATCTCCCGGAGTACCCTTTTGATGCTGTTCTCCATGACGGTCAGCGGAGCCGTCGCCGTTCATGTGGGGACCCGCTATCTGGCTCTGCCTCTGGAAAAATATCTGGCGGCGACGAAGCGCTTTGCGGCGGGAGAGCTGGCGGCACGCTCCAACGTGGACTATAAATTGGGCGAAATAGGGATGCTGGCTCGTTCTTTCGACGAGATGGCGGATGTTCTGGAGTCCAAAGACGCCCAGCAGCGCGCCACCGACGCCAAGCTGAACCTTTACACCCTCAAGCTGGAGGACCTGGTCAACCAGCGCACCGAGGCGCTGGAGGAGTCGAGAGAGCACGTTCAGTTGATTCTGGACTCCATCTCCGAAGGGATCCTGGAGCTGAACATGAAATATTGCATCACCTTCGTCAACCAGGCCGCCTGTTCCATTTTGGAGAGGTCCGGGGAGGAGCTGCTCTCCGCCAATTTTTTCGAGATCGTCCCTCATTCTGGCCGCGACGGCGAAATGTACACGGCCATCGAGTCTCCGTTGTACACGGCTTTGAAGAAGAAAAAAGAATCCCACATTCCCGGTATCAATTTTATGCGAAAAGACAAAAAATGGGCGCCCGTCAATCTTTATGTGGCGCCGGTAGTGCGCGACGGATCTCAGACCGGATTTGTCCTGGCGTTTACCGATTTGACCAACATCATCGAAACCCACGAGATGATGGACGCCATTTACAGGACGACGAACAACGGCTATATTACCGTCACCGACGATTTTCAGGTCATGGACTGCAACCCCGCGATGATCGCCATGCTGGGGGCCCGGCACAAAAGCGAGGTGGTGGAAGATTACATGCGTTTTTCTCCCACATTTCAGCCGGACGGGACCTCGTCTATCCAGCGGCACGCCCAAATCATCCAGAAGGCTTTTGAAGAGGGCTCCACGGGAGTGGATTGGGTTTACATCGACGCCGACAAAAATCTCATCCCCTGCGAGCTGACGGTGACGTCTGTCCATGTGCATCAGCACCGCCTCGTGGTTGTGGGCGTCCGCGACATGCGCGACCAGCAGAAGGCTCAAGACGCCCTGGCGCAGCAGCGGGAGCAGCTTCAAAACGTTCTGGACTCCACCCCTATCATTCTGGCTCTCTTGGTCGATGAAAAAATCCACGCGATCAACAAAAACGGCGCGGCGCTTTTGGGGGCCGCCGCGGGAGACTCGGCCGTCTCCATTTTCGCCAAAGCAGAAGAACGCGACTTGGCCCTGGCGGCCGTGAAGCGGGGGGAGCCCCTCAATGACTGGCCCATGAAGCTCCGGGGGAAAAACGGGAGCGAGTACGACGCGCTCGTGTCCTTGAGGTACTTTTTTTACGACGGCCGCAAGATGCTTCTGGCCTGGATCGTCAACGTCACCGATCTGACCCAGGCTCAAAAGGCCGCGGAGCAGGCCGCCCGCGCGAAAAGCGAGTTTCTGGCCAGCATGAGCCACGAAATCCGCACCCCCATGAACGCCATTCTGGGAATGAGCCACCTGTGTCTGCAAACCGAAATGACGGAAAAGCAGTTCAACTATCTGAGCAAGATTCACGGCGCCGCTACGTCCCTTTTGTCCATCATCAACGACATTCTGGACTTCTCGAAAATCGAGTCCGGCAAGCTGACGCTGGAAAAGGCCTCCTTCCGTCTGTCGGAGGTGCTCAAGAGCCTGTGGGACCTGGTCGCGTTCAACGCGGAGGCAAAAAACATCCTCTTCTCCCTGGACATCGACAAAAGCACCTGGGAACACCTGGTGGGCGACTCCCTGCGTCTGCATCAGATTTTGCTCAACCTCTGCAACAACGCGATCAAGTTCACGGAAAGCGGGTCGATTGTCCTCCACGCCTCGGGGGAAGCGCCGGTGGAGGAATGGGAAGGCCACAAAACGGTGCGCCTCCATTTCGCCGTGAAGGACACGGGAATCGGGATGACGGAGGAGCAAATAGGGCACCTTTTCACCCCCTTCACCCAGGCCGACAGCTCCACGACCCGCAAATACGGCGGCAGCGGGCTGGGGCTGTCCATATGCAAACATCTGGTGGAGTCCATGGACGGCAGCATCCACGCTGAGAGTACCCCCGGCCAGGGAAGCACGTTCCGTTTCTCGGTCAAAATGGAGGTGGGGGAAAGCGAAGACAGATCCTCCGCCATCGTCGATATTCGTAAACTGCGGGTTCTGGTGGCCGACGACGACGATGCGGCCAGAGAGATCTTGCGCGAGACCCTCGTCTCATTGGACTTGCGGGCCGACGTGGCCGATTCGGGGTTTACCGCCCTGAAGAAACTGCGGGAGGCCATCGACGAGGGGGACCCTTATGCCTTCTTCATTCTCGATTGGCAGATGCCCGAGCTGAACGGCGAGGCGACCGTGCTGCGTATGCACGACGAACTGAAGGACCGTCAGCAGCCTCGTGTCGTGCTGGTATCCGCCTACGACGGAGAGGAAGGCCGTAAGGTGTGCGAGAGGCTCGAGCTCGCCGGTTTCATTCCCAAGCCGGTAAGCCGCTCGGATTTTTACGATACCCTCATCGGAATTCTGAGTCGCGAGCAGCAGCCTTCCACGGCCGGCGAGCCGCAGGACGCCGACGCCGAGCCTATGCTGGAGTCGGACGTGCTTTTGGTGGAGGATAACGTGATCAACCAGGAAATCGCCCTAGAACTTCTGAGCCAGAAGGGAGCGCGGGTGGATGTCGCCAACAACGGGGAGGAAGCTGTGGAAGCCGTCAAAAGCAAACGATACGATCTCGTTTTGATGGACATCCAAATGCCCATTATGGACGGGATTGAGGCGACGAAACATATCCGCCGCCTTCCCGGCTGCGGAGTAGATAGCCTGCCCATCGTGGCCATGACGGCCCACGCCATGCAGGGAGACTACGATAAAAGCCTGGGCGCGGGAATGAATGACCACATCACCAAACCCATCGACGTGGACGAACTGTACAGGGCGTTTTTCAAGTGGGCGAGAATAGGGATAGAGGGCAAAGGCAAAACCCTTTGAAAAAATTAAAATAGCCGAATGCGGATAAGTCACTATTATTTTACGTTCAAGCGGTGGTAGTGATTTTATTTCGGGGCAGCCACTGCAATAAAATTCTGTTGAGATCGACGATTTCTATGGGTTTGCTGATGAAATCGCTCATGCCTGCGGACATGTAGGTTTCTCTCATCCCTGTCACGGCGTTTGCCGTGAGGGCGACAATGGGGACGGTTTCTGTCCAGCCGGGCATCGAGCGGAGGGTTTTGGTCGCCTCTATGCCATTTATCTCCGGCATCATGTGATCCATGAAAATAATGTCGTACACTTTGTCCTTTACAAACCTGTAGGCGCTCCGCGCGCTGTCGGCCAGGTCCGGCTCTATGCCGTACTGGCGCAAAATTTCGCTCTCCACCAACAAGTTGATCTCGTTGTCGTCCACCAAAAGAACCTCCGCCCCGCGGCATTTGAAAGAGCCGATGACATCGCTGTCCAGGTTATTCTGGGGTTCTCCCGAGGGGATTGCGTCGTTGAGGGCCTGCGCCGCCGCCATCACCAGAACCGGCTCGAAAAGGGTCTCGATGCGCGAGTCCGTGTGTTGCTTCGCGGCGAACTTTATGTCTTTCAGGGCCACGAGCCTGCATCCGTCGGGTATCTCTCCCATCCGGGCGTTCAGCATCTCGTGCCCCACGTCATATTCGTATATGAGGTGCGTGTACCCGCCTCTTTCCAGAAGCGGGGCGAGGGCACTTTCGTCGGAGCAGACGTCGAAGGAGACCCCCAAATCGCGAAACATTTGTTCGTATGCCGTGCGCCGCCTACCCTCGGCCAGGAGCAGAACTTTTTTCGACTCCGGCGCCGAGACCGCGGCAAGGGGCGCCTGGGATGCCACTTTGACCTTTATGGAAAAAAAGAACGTGCTTCCCTGCCCGTATACGCTTCGGACTTTTAGCTCTCCGCCCATTTTTCTCACGAGGGTGGTGCTGATGGAGAGCCCGAGCCCTGTTCCCTCCACGCTACGGTTGGCGTATTTGTCGGACTGGGCGAAGGGCTGAAAGATCAGGGCCAAGTCCTCCTCTTTGATGCCTATTCCCGTGTCCGATATCTCGAAGGTCAAAAACACGCTGTCGCTGTCCGGCACGGGCTCACAGGAGAGCGACAGAGACACTTGACCTTCGCGGGTAAACTTTACGGCGTTGTTCATGAGATTCAGCAAAATTTGCTTCAATCGTATGTCGTCGCACACGATCAAAGCCGGGGCCCAAGGGACGACATAGGTGACGAAACCGATGCCTTTTTCCGACGCTTTCAAGTTGATCAGCCCGGAGACGTCGCTTATCAACTGGCCCAAACTGGATTCGACCTCCACGAGGTCCAGTCTGTCCGCCTCTATTTTCGAGAAGTCGAGAAGGTCGTTGATGATGGCAAGAAGGGAGTGGGCGGCGCTGGTGATGCTCTTGGTGTAGCCCCTCTGGACATCGTTCAACTGCGTGAGCAAAAGGAGGTCGCTCATTCCCTTTATGGCGTTCATGGGTGTGCGGATCTCGTGGCTCATGTTCGCCAGAAAAGTGGCCTTCGCCCTCTCGGCGGCTTGGGCCTTCTTGACGGCGCTGGTCAGCCCCGTGACGTCATGGAGGACGACGGCCACGCCCCGGCACAGCCCAGCGTCGTCAATGGCCGGCGAAATATAGACCTCGAATTGGAGCGTCTCGCCGAACGTCATTTCTATCTCGTCGTCGAAGTGAACGTCTTCGGACTTCTCCAGAGACAGCCGGCACTCCGACACCATTTTTTCGACCCAAGTGCTGGGGGCGATCCGCGAAAAAAGCTGACTGAACGAGAGCTTCGCCATCTCTTTCTGGTAGGAAAAGGACAACATCTTCATCAATTGACGAGAGCCTGTGATGTACTTCAGCTCTTTGTCGAGAATAAACACGAGGACAGGAGACGTTTCCAGCAGCAGGCGGTTGTACAAAAACTGAAGCGAAAGTTCTTTCTCGTTGAAACTCCTAAGATGCTCAGAATTCGAGTACATCAAAGACAACTGGGCGTAGTTTCTCTCCAGTTTGTTGATCTTTCTCCTATTTTTGTTGAGTTCGGAGACAATTTCTCTTATCTCCGAATCGCTGTAGTTTTTATTCTCGTCCATGTGCGCAGAGAATACGCACTTAACGGGGGAAGTCGAAAAAAGGGTGCATGAGGTTATAGGGCGAGCAGAACCAGCGATTCGTTATGGGCGGCGTTGAGCGCCCTGCCTGACCTCACGGAGGTTGGGCAGATCTCTCCGAAGCTGTAATATCCGCACAGCGACAGATCCGACGGAAGATTTGCCATTAAAGCGTCCGCTTCCAGTGTGCTTTTGCCGGCCATGACGTAATACCTGGCCACGCAAGAGACGGCAAAGACCAGCGAGTATTTGTAGCCATCCGCCTCGTTTTGCCTCATGAGCGCCAACAGGTCTTCTATGCTGTTTCGGGTCGATATCGCTATATCCTGCGCCTGGAGAACGCCGATGGAAAGCGCGCTGCCCTCGGGGATTTCCCCGATAGCCGTTCCCGTCCCCGACCTCAGATCTATGCCGTGGAGAGTCCTGACGATGGGAATACCGTCGGGGTTCACGATGTCGGGCTTCTCCACCAGCAGAGGGTAGGTGGTGAAGGACGTACTCTTGTCGTCGGGGTTGGCGAGTTTCGAGGCATCCAGGCCGAATTCTTCGATGAATTCCACGAAAGTGCCGTTTTCCACCCTGTGGACCACGTTGCCTTCAGAGCGGGTCACCGTTCTCTTCAGTCCGGAGATCAGCGTGCCTATGTGGTTTTTAACCGTCATTACAGGCTTGATCGCGCCGGACGCCAGAACCACGGCGAGCCGGTCGCTGGCGGCGGTGTCGCCGCAGTAAACGGCGGTGCGGCCGTTCACCTCGTCGTGAGCCGGAAGCCCCCCGAATACGGGGATCTCGCCGGAGATGCGATTGAGTTCTCTCGGGTAAACGTCCAGCATTATTCCCAATATATAGGGCGGAAAAGCCAGAACGAGAGCCGGTTCGCCCTTCAGCGAGGCCAGCGCCTTCTTATAGGTAAGCTCAATTTGGCTCACGGCATTGTCCGGCGTGAGAGGCTCGCTGGCCGCCACGGAAAAGAACACGTCGTCGGACGTGACGGTGGTGAGGACGGCGGACATGTCGATCAAACCTTCCCGTCCGCAGATCATCGCCGTCGAGGAAAAACCCACGATGGGAATCCCCAGTTTCCGATGCAGCGACTTCGCGAATTTTTCGTGATCCACATCGGAGTCGCACAATAACAGACCCAAGCTGCTGCCTTGCAGTTCCAAGTTGTTCAAAGTTTCCTCCGCCAGTTGGGACGATCCAGCGTCGATGTCGTCAAGTTCGGTGGTGATTGCGAAAGTCGATTTCAACACGCCCGCCTCCTTCATCTAAATAATGCTGTTACGGCATCGGAATTATAGCTGATAGAGGTCGCCATTGCATACCAATTTTTGTTTTACGTAGTTTCGCGCCGCGCCACCGCAGGAGGCCGTAACCAACATCGAGGGCTGCGAAAACAGGGGTGCATTTCGAGGTAAAATGGTTCACGAAAAATAAAATGGATTCAACGCTCTCTATACTCTCTATATCTTTCTATATCTTTCTATAAAGAAGAAGGAGGTTTTCATGGCCTGGAGCAGCGATGCAGGTTTATCGGGCGGCCCTGTCCGCCACCCGGCGCAGGCCGGAGCTTTTATTTTGGATTGGGACGGAGTCTTGGTGGATACTCGGCTGGATTTCAAGCCTATCCGTCAGAAATATTTTGGCAGCAAGGCCCAATCGGAGAGGAATACCTCTTTTCCGATCTCGACGGCCCCGCCCCCGATTCCGCTGCTGGAGGCGGCCTCAGAGTTGCCAGAAGCGCTGCGGGAGGAGGTCATGGGGGAAATTCGCAGAATCGAGATAGAAGGCGCCGAAAGAGCGACGCCCGTGGCGGGGGTTGAGGAGCTTATCGCTTGGCTGGATGGAGTCGAGGCTGTAAAGGGTACAGGAAAACCCCGTCCGTGGGCTGTGGTCTCCCGGAATTGCCGGGATTCCATAACATTGGCCGCCGAGCGTTGCGGTATCGTTCTGCCCGCCGTTCTGCTGAGCCGGGAAGAACCCTACGTCAAGCCGGACCCCAGGGCGCTAATACTGGCCGCAGAAAGGCTCGGAGTGAACTTGAGCGACTGCGTCATGGTGGGGGACTTTCTCTATGACCTTCAAGCAGCCCGGAATGCCGGCATCCCGTCTGTTTTGGTGCGGAGCAGCGGCGCGGAGTGGGAGTCTCTGGCGGATTTCGCCTACGCGACGGTCAGCGACTTCGTGGAAGCTCTCGAAGCATTCGACCTGACGGGTCACGCCAGGGATCGCAACGAGCGATGAAAATAGATATGAAAATAGATATGAAAATAGAGACGAACCTATTTTCATTTCATAGAAAATCATGAAAAAAGCATGAAAACTCACGATATCCCTTTGGCCGAGAGAATGCGACCGCAAAGTTTGGATGAATATTGTGGACAGTCGCACCTGATGGGCAAGGGCATGCCCCTCAGAAGCCTTATCGAAACGGGACGAGTGCCCAGTTGTATCCTTTATGGGCCGCCGGGCGTGGGCAAAACGACCTTGGTCCGGTTGATCGCAAAATCCACGGGGCGCAGTCTTTTAGAGATCAACGCGGTTACGGCGAAGGTGGCGGAGCTGCGAGAGCTGGTGGAAGAGGCCAAACGCCTCAAAACCATGGGAGAAGGCACCTCCGCTCTGGCATTTGTGGACGAGCTGTATCATTTCAACAGTTCTCAGCAGAACGTCCTTTTGCCTTCCGTGGAGAAGGGCGACCTGATCCTGATCGGGACCACCACGGAAAATCCTCGCTACGAAATCAACAAGACCCTTTTGTCGCGGATGGTCGTTTTCGATCTGCATCCTCTGGAGGCCCGAGAGCTTCTGCCCCTGCTCAGGCGCGCTCTTGCAGACCGGGAGCGCGGGCTGGGGGACCTGGAGGTTCAGGCGGAGGACCAAGTGCTGCTCCGGGTTGCCGAATCCTCCGGCGGAGACGTGCGGCAGGCGTTGACTCGCCTGGAGGCCTCGGCGTCCTTCGTGGCAGCCACCGGCGGAACGGTGCTGACCGACGAGTCCGTCACCCGGACGGTGGGCAGCGCCAATATCCGTTTCGACCGGCAGGGAGACGATCACTACTCCATCATCTCCGCCATGATCAAAAGCATCCGCGGGTCCGACCCTGATGCCGCAGTCTACTGGCTGGCCCGTCTTTTGGCCGGAGGGGAGGATATTCGTTTTATATGCCGCCGCATCCTCATTTCGGCCGCCGAGGACATTGGCCTGGCCGACCCCGGCGCGCTCCAGGTGGCGGCGTCCGCTACCTACGCGGCGGATATGACGGGACTGCCCGAGGCCAGAATCATTTTGTCGGAGGCGGTCATCTACCTCGCCTCCGCCCCTAAAAGCAACAGCGCCTATCTCGCGGTGGACAAGGCGGGCGCCGAAATTGAAAAAGGGGAACTGCAGCCCGTTCCTCACCATTTGAAACCCGACGGAAGCGGCTACCTTTACCCCCACGACGATCCGCGTCACTGGCTGCCTCAGCAGTATATGACAAAGCCCAGGCGCTATTATTACCCCGGCGAACTCGGATACGAGCAGCACATCGGGGCCAGGCTCCGCAAATTTTGGCGCAGATTTTCGAAGGAAAATTGAGAGTTAGAAAACTGAGAGCGGGAAAACTGCGAGCGGGAAAACTGAAAGCGAGAAAACTGAAAGTTATCGAAAATTAAGAGTCAGCGTTGGACCTCCCGCTTGCTTCAGCGAACGCCGTCACGGCGCAGGCCGTTGCAGCGAACGCTGTTGCAGCGAACGGGCGGAAAGCCTGAAGCGCTTTCTCGGCGGAAATATCGGCCAAACAATCTATGGGGCAGTTGTAATTGCGGCAACCCGCGCGAGGGCAGCTCACCCGGACCTCCCGGAACCAGGGCATACGGAAATTCATCCCGTATGCGTCCGTAACGCCAAAAAAACCCAGAGTCGGAGTCCCCACCAGGGCGGCCAGGTGCAAAGGGCCCGTGTCGTTGCCCACGGCGACGGAACAGGCCTCGGCCACGGCGGCCATGAGAGGGAAGGGCGTCTGACCCACCCAATTGGCGACACCCGGGCTTTGGAGAGCCTTTTCGATCTCATGGGCCGTCTGAGCCTCCCTTTCCCCGTGTCCGTTCAGGACGACTCCCCATCCCTCGGCGACCAGAGGCGACAAAAATTCGATCCAATGAGCCACCGGCCAAAATTTTTGGGGCTTGCTGGCGCCTATCACGGCAAAGAGTTTTTTCTCGGGTAGGCCCGACAACATCGACCGCGCTTTGCGCTTATCCTCCGTGCTGGCAAAAATTGCCGCTCTGTCGCGATTTGTAAAATCCACCCCCAGAGTGCTGAGATATTCCCAATGGGTGGCTCGGTAACAGAACTGCATCCCGCTGTTATAGCCGAAACGCCGGGGGACCCCGCTGCAGAAGGAGACGGCGGCGGCGGCGGAGCCTCGGTGGAGGCTGAAAATCCACTGGAAGTCCGAGGCGCGAATTTCACGCAGGACGCGGAAAAAATCCAGGGGCCGTTTTTTGATGTCCCAGAAAAGCACGCCGTCCACGTAGGGCTGTACCTCCAGGATATCGACGTAGCTGGGATGGGTCAAAAACGTCAGACGAACCTCCGGGTATTTCGTCTTGAACCGGTGGGCCGCCGCCGCCGCTTGCAGCACGTCGCCAAAGGCGCTGAAACGTATCCACAAAACTTTGTCTCCAGGCTGGGGCCGCAGTCCCAGCGTTTTCCAGGTTTTTCCCTTCAGCATGACGACTCCACCTTAATTTTTCAAAGCCTCGAAGCCTATTTCTTTTCTTTCTTTTCTTTCTTTTCTTTCTTTTCTTAGAAAATCGCGATAGTTATTCTATTGAAAGTCGGACATAACTGTAATACACTGAAGTAATGAGGCATGCTACGGGTCCAGCCGAAAATTCGATTGATTCTTCAAGCCTCAGCTTTCTTTTTATATCTGCTGTTTTCACCATTCTTTCGGTTTGAAGCCCTCCGGGACATTGATCATTACCGTGTCGCCGGTTTGTTCTATTACGTAGAAGCCGGCTTCCAGAATCGCGCTCTTGACTGGATCGTGGAATACAGCCCCTGCAATTGCACCGCGAATCCTGCGTTTGTCATTGTTTTCATCCTTGTATTTCCTCAGAATTTCCAGCCGTCTCACGAAGTTGTCGATGTCGGCATTTTTCGGTTTTGATTTCACCTCCACGGCGACGATGTAAGCGCTATTTTCCAGCAGGATGTCGATCTCAGCGATAATCTGCCCCTGTTCGTCCTCGATCCTTTGATTTTCGGCGATACCCTTGAAGTGATAGCCCAGTGCGTTGAATTTCTCCTTGATATTGGGGGCTACCAAGTGCTCCGCCAATTCACCCAAACTATTGCTCAGGCCACCGACGCTTCTGCTGGTCTCTCTAACCAGACGGTCGGTTTCCTTCAATCGCCGGTCGGTATCTTTAGATTCCTCCCGCAATTCACGAATCAGCTGGCCAGTGTCTTTAGATTCCTCCCGCAATTCACGAATCAGCTGGCCGGTGTCTTTAGATTCCTCCCGCAATTCACGAATCAGCTGGTCGGTATCTTTCAGCCGTTGATCGGTGTCTTTCAATCGTTGGTCGGTATCTTTCGATTGTTCCCGCAACTCCATCAACGCCGCCCAGACCTTTTCAAAAGTGAGGCCCATTTGAGGGTCACGCATCTGTAGTTCCATAGTATATATCCCCCTCTCCCTATTCATGAAGTATACAGCAAGGTGGGCAGAGGCATATTATGGCCCCCGCGAGACCTCCAAATCATCGAACAGTCGTTTGTATTCCCCCACGGCGCGCCCTTCCGAAAAAAAACCGGCGCGTCGTTTCAGTTCTTCTCCGGGCAAGGGGTGTTGCAGAGCCTCTTCCATGGCCCGGGCGACGTCGGAGGGATCCCCCGTTTTTGCCAGACAGCCATATTTGCCGTTGTCCAGTATCTCGGCAGGGCCGCTTTTGCAATCGGTGGAAACGACGGGACAACCGCAGGCCAGAGCCTCGGCCACCACGTTGCCGAACCCCTCGAAGCGGGACGTCATAACGAAAAGGGCCGCCCGTTTCATGTACGGGTAGGGATTGGGGACGTAGCCGGGCAGCGAGCCCCGATCCTCGAGGTTTTCTTCTCTGAGGATTTTTTCCAGCATTGCCCTTTGCCTGCCCTCCCCCAAAATCAAGAGCCGCAGCTCGGGGCGCCGGGGAGACAGGAGACCGAACGCGCGGATCAACGTCGCGAAATCTTTTTGGCTTCCCAGGCGCCCCACGCCCAAAATCACCCTTGCGCCCTCCTCGAACCAGGGATGATTCAAAGGGGCCTCCATTTGAGCGGATAATTCCTCCGTCACGACGGGGTTGTAAATCACGCGAATTTTTTCCGGCTCCATAAGCCCCAGGCTTTTCATCTCTTCCGCAACGCCCTGAGAAATGCAGACGCAGGCCGAAGCCATCGGATACAGCAGACGGCAGCGCAAGAAACGCAGACGTGTCTGCAAAGGCCCCCTGTCCAGGGTGAACATGTTGCGCTGGGACAGGATCACACGAAAGGGGAGGCGCAAGACGAGTTTCGCCAGAAGTGCCCTCATGGAGGTGTAGACGGGGAGGAGAAAATCGATACGAAGGGAGTGGAGGCACGCCAACAGGTTGAAAAAAGAGCCTTTCAGGTCCACCACCCGGACTTCCGGCGCTACGGCGGCCAAGAGGGGGCCCTTTTTCGCGAACAACAGCACGGTCACATCCTGCCCGTCCCGAGCCAAGCCGTTGAAAAGCCGCAAAGCCGAACGCTCTGCGCCTCCTTCCCCCAAGTCCCGGAGGAGAAAAGCCAGCCGGTATTTTTGCCGGCTCTTAGCGTCCTCGGACATAGCTCGAAACGCGGAAGCAGAAATTTTTCAGCAGGAGCCATAAAAAAGAGAAATACCCCTCCAAAAGCACGTCCTTTCGCAGGCGGTGCCCTATTTTTTTGTAACATTGCGACGTCTTTCGATGAGTGAGGGGGGAATTTTGAATCACGTCCAGCAGAAGATCCACTGTCTCGCCGGGCGTAAGACGTCCCCAAGGCGTTTTGAGGTAGGTTTTCCAATAAAGACGGTCCAGGGCCAGGCCCTTAGGGCCGTCCCAGGGTTTAGGGGCGCCTATGGCGTGCAAAATGCAGTTGGAGATGTCGCCGTCATGGACGTGACGGTGTGCGTGACAGTTGTTGAACTTGCTGTCGATGATTTTTATGTCGCCCTGGAAGCAGGAGTTGATCAAATCCTGGTCCAGCGCGTCGGCGCAATGTTTGTAGCGTTGTATCCACAAGACGCTTTGCTGAAGCAGCCGGCATTTTTCTCTTATCCGAGACAAATCCATGAGCAACACGCCGGCGTTGATATACGTTTTCCGGTCGCATCCCATGTGCCTGAGCCGGAAAGCCTTGGTGGAAAGACATCTGTAAGGATTGTCCTCCGGACGATCCAACGCTCCCGCGAGAGAATATCCCTCCAAAGGCACGTCCCAAAGTTCTCGAATGTCCATGTTGACCACGATGTCGCTGTCCAAGTAAATGACTTTTTCCAAAGAAGAAAGAACATCGGGAATAGACAGGCGAAACAGCGTTCCGACGGAGCAATTTTTCTGCGCCAGCTCCACGGCGTCATTTCCTATTCCATCGATACAGGGGGTGACGTCGTAAAATGCCGTTTGCTGGCCGTACATCTCCGCCGTCTCCCGGAGAAGGGCGCGATTCCCCTCCGTCATGGTCCGGTCGTGGAGAATATGGACGCAAACCCGGCTCTTGGTGCGTTCAAAAAGAGAGAGCATGACCACTCCCGAGTGCCGCGAATAAGTTTCTTTCGGATCGTAGATCGCTAGGGCGACGTGAAGAGTATCGCGGTCGTCACTTGTCGATATGATAAACAGCCCCTTTTAAATAAACTTTATGAATCAATCAAAACCCGATCAATAAAGTTCTTGTCTTGAACGATCGGATATAGTCGTTTAACTTAAAAAATATTAATTTTACACGCGCTAAATTGAGCAATTGACTTGTTTTTTAGCTATTCTAACTTTAGGCTTTTTATCTTAATTCTCGGCTGTCTCGGAAAATCCTGGCTCACGCGATGCCGCATTTCAGCAGCTCGTGGAGGTGGACCATCCCCAGAGGAATTTTCCCGTTTTTGTCGTCCACGACGATCAGAACCGTGATTTCCCGTTCTTCCATGAGTTTGAGGGCATCGACGGCCAAACGCTCCCCTCCGATGACGCTGGGGGTGCGGGTCATGGAGTCTTCGATCCGATGGTTCAGGGCGTTTATCCCGCTGCGCTCCAGCAGGCGGCGCAGGTCTCCGTCGGTGAAGATGCCCACCAGCTCCCCTGTTTCGTCGACTACGCAGGTTGCCCCGTACTTCTTGTCCGTGATTTCAAACAGAGCGTCCTTCACCGATACGTGCTTCTCCACCTTCGGGAGCTGTTCGGGAGGGCCCATGAGATCGACGACACGGGTGAGAAGGCGGCGCCCCAACGTCCCGCCGGGATGAAACACGGCAAAATCCTCCTTGCACAGACCCCGAAGCCGGGCCACCATGCCTGCAAGGGCGTCCCCCATCACCAACTGCAGGGTGGTGCTGCTGGTGGGGGCTAAACCCAGGGGGTCCGCCTCGGACTCCACCCGGGAGTCCACCACAATATCCGCAAACCTTGCCAGCGAAGAATCCTCATTTCCCGTAATCGCCACGGACAGGGCCCCCAACCGCTTGAAGTGGGGCAACACCGCCAGCACCTCCGCCGTGTTGCCGCTGTTGCTGACAAAGAGGCCCACGTCCTCCCGGCGCACCATGCCCAAGTCGCCGTGGATGCCCTCCGCCGCGTGGAGAAAGAAAGAAGGCGTTCCCAACGAGGCGAAAGTCGCGGCGATCTTGCGCCCGATATGCCCGGACTTGCCCACCCCGACCACGACCACCCGCCCCCGGCATCCGTAGATGGCCCGCGCCGCCCGCGCCAGCTCCGGCCCCAGCCTTTTTGCCGCCCGGGTCAACTCGCCGGCCTCGGCCAGAATCACGGACCGCCCCGTCTGCAACAAGGCTTCATCGCTGCAGGCCACTCCCTCGCGCTCCCAAGGCAACATGAACGTCACACCGCGGAAATCAGACGGGCATTTCCGATCTTGCCCCGTGTATCCTGAGCACCTGATCCAGAAATACGCCCATCTCCGATAAGGGAATCATGTTGGGCCCGTCGCTTTTGGCGGCGTCCGGGTTCGGGTGCGTCTCCACGAAAAGCGCGTCTATGCCCACGGCCGCGGCGGCCCGGGCCAGAGGGAGAACCATCGAGCGGTCTCCGCCGCTGGCTTCCCCCAGGGCGCCGGGTTTTTGAACGCTGTGGGTCGCGTCGAAAACCACAGGATAGCCCAGAGCGCGCATCGTCACCAGAGAGCGCATGTCCACCACAAGCTGGTGGTAGCCCATCACCGTTCCCCGCTCGCAGAGGAGTACCCGGCCGTTCCCCGCCTCCCGGCATTTCTTCGCCACGTGGGCCATGTCCTCGGGGGCGAGAAATTGCGCTTTTTTAACGTTCAAAATCTTGCCCGTCGCCGCGGCCGCAGCCAACAAATCCGTCTGGCGGCACAAAAACGCGGGTATTTGCAGGACATCGGCCACCTCGGCCGCCGCTTCCGCCTGCCAGGGCTCGTGAATATCCGTCAGAATGGGAACTGCCAGCATTTTTTTGATTTGCGCGAGCTGCTCCAGGCCCTTGGTGATGCCGGGACCTCGCCAGGAGGATATGGAGGTGCGGTTGGCCTTGTCGAAAGATGCCTTGAAAATATAGTGAACGCCCCGCTCGGAACACAGAACCTGCATCTCCCGGCCGACCGCCAATCCCAGCTCCAGGCTTTCCAGAGAACAAGGGCCGGCTATCAGGGTCAGAGATCCATCGCCTATGGTGAAATCTCCTATTGTGTAGTCCGCGCCGAATCCCCTCGTCTCATCTCTCATGTCGATCCTCATGTCATCCCCCGCTCTGTCCGCTCTCTGATTTGCCACAGACTTCTCTGATTTGCCACAGATTTTCTATACGATTCTTTGAAATGACAGTGAAATTATAGCGTATTTTAGCGGGAGATGGGCTCTTGTTGGCTCTTGTTCCTTGACCCCCGTACCGTGTACCTACCCTCTCGGCCTTTATACATTTATGGTACACTACTCGCCCGGCGGCGGGGACGGAATTGGGAATTGGATTATGATTTGCAGTGTAAATCGAACCTCCGTTTCATCCGAAAAATTTTTAAAATCTCGAGGTGTGAAGGTATGAGTGAACCGGAACGTATGGGGACCGAACCCATTTTGAAATTGATCGTGACTTTCGCCCTGCCTTCCATCGCGGGAATGCTGGCCAACGCGCTTTACAACATAGTGGACCGCATGTTCGTGGGGTTGGTGGTGGGGCCGGATGGTCTTGCCGCCATCAGCCTGTGCTTTTCTTTCATGCTTTTCAACATGGCCGTCTGTCTTTTGTTCGGCGTCGGCGCCTCCCCTCTGGTGTCCATCGCCTTGGGGGAGGACGACAGGCCGAGGGCGGAGCGCATCTTGGGCACCACGGCGACCAGCGTGTTCATCGCGGCGTGCGCCATCGCGTTTTTCAGCGCGTGGAAACTCGATTTCATCCTGACCCTCAGCGGAGCCAACGAGGCTCTCCTGGAACCTGCGCGGGAATATTTGAGAATCATTTTGTGGGGCGTTCCCTTTTCGGCTATGGCCTTCACCTTGAACTTCTGCATCCGGGCGGAAGGGCGGCCGGCTTTCGCTATGGGGACACAAATGCTGGGCGCGTTCGCCAACATCGTTTTGGACGCCGTGTTCATCATCTACCTGGACATGGGGATCGCCGGGGCCGCGTGGGGGACGATCATCTCTCAGTGCCTCGCCGCCGCCTGGGTTCTTTCTTTTTACTTCCGCCGGCTGGGAGTGCTGCGTTTCACCGTGAAAAACCTCGTTCCCCGGCTTTCTCTCCTGAAAAAAACCCTGCCTTTGGGCCTCTCGTCTTTTCTGACAGAGACGTCCTTCACCCTTTTTTCCATTCTTTTCAACAGAGCCCTTGTGGCTTATGGAGGAAATCTGGCGGTTTCGGCCATGGGGGCCTTCATGGGGTGGGACTCCCTTTTGTTTCTGCCCGCTATGGGTATAGGGGAGGCTGCGCAGACCTTATTTGCCTATAATTACGGAGCGCGTTTCATAAAACGCATTCTTGAAATTCTGAAATGGGCGCTGACCCTGGCGGCGGTGTACTTCATGTGCAGCGCGTTGAGCGTCCGCCTTTGGGCCGAGCAGATGATGCGCCTCTTCACGGCCGACGTGGAACTGCTGACCATAGCTGCGGACGGAGCCCGGATCTCCTACGCCGGGGTGTTGCTTGTGGGGATCACCTTGGTTGCCACCAGTTTTTTTCAAGGCCTGGGAAAAGCCAAGATATGTCTTTTTCTCAACTTGGCGCGCCAGTTGCTTTTTTTGATCCCCTGCCTTTGGTATCTGCCTAAAATATGGGGGCTTGCGGGGGTTTGGTACTGCTTTCCCGCCATGGACGCCGGAGGAGGAACTCTGGCCATTTATTTCCTGTTGCGGGAGTACAGGCGATTGGCCCTGAACACGCTGGAAAACACGAGAGGAACAAACGAGTAAAATGGACGGGGGTCGAAACGGCGATAGACACGGTCTTGACGTTGATTCGCGGTTGGGTATAATGCGAATTGAATTTAGTTGACCAATAGGAGAAAGAGCGAAAGGGGGCGCGAAACGGTGAGGAAGAATTGCGATGTGAACTGCGATGATTCCTCTACTTTTGCGTCTTTTGCTCTTGCAAATTCAGGTGTAATCCGGTATATTAGCCCAGAGCCCAGAGCCCAGAGCCCAGAGCCCAGAGCCCAGAGCCCAGAGCCCAGAGCCCAGAGGTATAACTATCCTTTAATCACTCCTTCAAAGAAATTTTTTTCTCTCCCTGATTTTTCCGTGCCCCTCGGCGGCGCGGTGTTTTTCCCTTTATGGACAATAAGACCCGATTTGAACGCGGGGCGGTTTGGCGTGGCCGTCACCGCCAATGTTTTTTTGTGTCGCCGTGGGCGGCCTATTTTTCACAGGGAGGTTTTTTCGAGATGAGTTGCAAGCGTCGGAGTTTATGGATGCTTCTGTTTGCCTTGGCCTTGGTATGCATGGCCGGCGGCTGCGGAGGTGGAGGCGGCAGTAGCAGCGGCAATAGTGGTGGCGGCGGTTACAAGCCTCCTCCCGGAGGAGGAAAATTGACAGTTACGCCGTCGAGTCTGTCCTTAACAGTCGGAGAGGCAAAAACCCTTGTGGCCAACAATGTCAGGGGCAGCATAGCGTGGGTACCGCAAAATAGAAATGTTACCGTCAACTCCACGGACCGTACCTCGGCTAGTGTGGTTGCTCTCGCGGTGGGCGAAACGGACATCGTTGCGACGGACAGCAGCCGCGCGCGGGCGGTTTGCCATGTGACGGTGACGAATGAGGCGACGCCTGCACCGACACCAGACCCAACCCCAACCCCAAATCCAAACCCGACCTTGACGGTGGTGCCTTCGACCCTTTCTCTGGAGGTTGACGGGACCGCAACCCTCGTGGCCGAGAGTTACACGGGCGACCTGCTGTGGGTTTCCGATAACCCTGACATCGCATGGGTAGCCAGGAGTGGAGCGGCGGCGGCTTTGGTAACGGCGGTAACGCCAGGAACAGCCAATATCACCGTGACAGATGGCAGCGGCTCGACTGCGAAGTGCGTAGTTAGAGTGACGGCAGTACCTCCGACGGTTGCCACGACTTTCCTGCCTGACGGCATTTTAGGGACGATCTACAGCCAGACGCTCAGTGCCAACGGAGCCAAGCCGATAACGTGGATGATCGCCAGCGGAAACCTGCCGGAGGGTTTGAGTTTGAATGCCACCACCGGTACAATTTCCGGCACTCCAAAGACACAGGGCACTTTCATCTTCACAGTCCGAGCGACGAACAGCGCGGGCAGCGCGACCAGGGCGTTGAGCATCGTGATTGCCGCAACGGCGGTACCTCCGACGATCACCACAACTTCCCTGCCTGACGGTATTGTAAGGACAGCCTACAGTCAGATGCTCGGTGTCAGTGGAACCGCGCCGATTACGTGGGCGATTGTCAGCGGAGACCTGCCGAGTGGTTTGAATTTAAACACCGTTGTCGGATCAACTTCCGGTACGATTACAACAATCGGAGTCATTGTCGGCTCGCCGATGACAGTGGGAACTTCGAGCTTCACGGTCCAGGCGACGAATAGCGCGGGGAGCGCGACCAAAGCATTGAGTATCACAATCGCAGAAAATGCGGCAGACGTATTAGCAGAGGTTTCGGAAATAGTCTCCACACTGAGGAATGTGAAAGCAGCATCAATGATGCTTTATGAGGATGAGATGGATGCCATAAATTTGGGGTGGGTGCCTACTGCGGAGGATTTGACACCCTATATGCCAAACCCAGGCATATTGGAGTGGGTTTATCTCGATGTGGAAAACAATAGATGGTGGGTAGGGTTTGATTTGGATGGGAAGAGTTCTGGAGTAAAAAATGGGTTGAAAAATCGCGCAGCAGCCACAGGATTATGCGGAGAAAAAAATTTGAGTGTGCCTTATGTTGATCAAGATATTGTGTGGATGAGTGCTCGCTAGCGGGACTTCATAAGTTAGAGAAGACCCACGGGGCCGCCCATAGCGCGCCCCGTTTGTTTTTGTCTTCAATATCCCTATCTCTTTAGCCAACAAGACATCCGTAACATGCCCAGAAGAAGAAGCAACTAAAAAATTGGCAGCAGTGTTTCAATAATTTATGGAGCAGCCTTAAGTTGACAGCCGTGATCTTTTTACTGTCAAACTCGGGAACGATGAAAAGCGATGAAAATAGAGGCGAATCTATTTTCGTAGGAAAAAATTGTGCCGTCATGAACGGACCGGAGGCTCTGCGCCGAGCCGCCCTGGGGTATACTGATGGCGGAAAACGTCGAAACGAGTTCTGGCGAGGAGGATTTTATCGTGGAAGATTGTGGAAAGGGTATCGCGAAAACGGCCGTATTGATTGCGATAGGAGACGAGCTTTTAAGCGGAGTACGGCGTGAGGGCAACTGCGCGTGGCTAGCGTGGCTTCTGCACGACGCGGGATGGAAGGTTCTTCGTATAGAAGTGGTGCCGGATGATCTGTCTCCGGTTGTGGATACGCTGGAGCGCTGGATGGGAAAGACCGACCTTTTGGTCTTCTCCGGCGGACTGGGGCCCACTCACGACGATAAAACCCGTTATGCCCTGGCCGAGTATTTGAAGTGCGGGTTGTCCGTGGACGACGCTCTGTACGACCGCGTGGTCGCCCGATTCGAAGGGACATCACTGAAGGAGGTAATAGAAGGGTCCCGTTCCATTCAGGGGCTTCTTCCTATCGAGGCCCGAGGGGTCTACAACCCAGCGGGCTCGGCCCTCGGGATATATTTCGAGAAATCGGGAACTCGGGTCTGGTGTTTTCCGGGCGTGCCTTTCGAGTTCAAGGCGATGGTAGGTCAGGAACTGACGCCGTTCTTGTCTCAAGAGAAGCGCGAATTGGTGCGGACCTGGAAGTCCGTCGCGGTCATCGGCATCCCCGAAAGTCTGGCTGTCAAGCGGGTGCCGGAGATCATCGCGGACGAGAGTCTGCACATTTCCGTCCTGCCTTCTTTCGCCTTGGTCGAGTTTGTGATCCGGGGCGAAGCGCCGCTCGTGGAGTCGGCCGTCCGGACAATGCGAGAGCGTTTCACGGGCAGCGTCCTGCCGGAGGGCTGCGCTTCTTTGCCGGAGGCCATACTCGCCACGGGGCGGGAAAAAGGCTTGACCCTTTCCTGCGCGGAGTCTTGCACTGGAGGTTTGATGGGGGCGGCGCTGACCCAACTCCCCGGCAGTTCGGCCGTTTTTGCGGGAAGCGCGGTGACTTACAGCGATGAGGCGAAAAAGAGAGTGCTGGCAGTGGAGCCGGCTCTTCTCGACCATTATGGCGCGGTCAGCGGGGAGTGCGCGGAGAATATGGCGAGAGGCGCCTTGGAGCAGTATGGAACGTCTTTGGCCGTTGCCGTGACGGGAATCGCTGGACCCGATGGAGGCACCGAAAAAGACCCCGTGGGGACGGTGTGGTTCGCCGAGGCTTCGAGGGTCGGCAAGGAAATAGAGAGCCGTTCCTTCGGACGTCGCTTGGAGGGCGACCGGGACCTCGTGCGGGAGCGCGCCGTTCGCATAGCGTTGACCGCGGCCTGGCTTCGGATGTGCGAATTGTAAGGCTTTATAGCGGATTGCAAAATCATACACAAAACATGCACTCATGAATACGTCCACGCATTCATTCAGTGGGACATGGTTTATGCATGAAATTGAAATCCGCTATAAACTACAATGATCCACGTACCAAACGTCCAGTGGGAACTTTTCGTTCCAGCCGATTGCGTTGAGTCCGTTGATCTACGCTGTGTCATTTTGGGACAGATGCGTAGAGTTTTTTCTTCTTTTGCACGATATTGTAGGCTGGATTACAGTCTTTTATTATTTTTGCCAATACTTGTGGATCATCTGGCAGGTGATATGTACAAATCGCCAGTTTAGGAGCAAATTTTCTAAGAGTCTTTTTTGCCCCTTTGAGCATATAGCGCTCGTGCCCTTCAATATCAGCCTTTATAAAATCCACACAAGCTAAATTATTCTCCTCCACGAAAGCATCAATCGTGGTGATCTCGACCATCTGCTCCTTATTTGTAAAATTCCCCGAAACAATAGCGTTTGCCCCAGAATTATCGATATCATATGTAAAGGCAGCTATTGTTTGTACATCACCCAGGCCTTTTTTGACAGGATATATATTTTTATTGAGTTCTGCAGTTTTTAAAAGATAATGGTAGACTGCGTCAGAAGGTTCAAAAGCATAAGTGAACGCTCCTTTAGCCGATGCATAAGCCGCAAAATCCCCTATCCAACTTCCCACATCGAAAACGATATCGCCTGCTTCAACTGTAACATTGACAATATCGTTGCGCAAACCGTACGGGCCTTCATGAAGAAGATCGTAATAAAGATTTATGCTTGCTTCGTCATAACAATCGTTGCGTTCCATGTAAACAAAAAAAGTATCTTTAAAAACATATCCACCGAAAGAATTCCCCGTGGCAGTATCCAGCAACGGTAGTCGCACTTCTTTAAATGAATAAATACCATCGCTCAAGTACTTTTTCTTCAAACGATTCTGAGCCGCCTTGAAGTGGAGCTGATAATTCTTGTGTGTAAAAAACATTATTAGATAGTTGGCGCAAAGAGATAAAAACTCCACTGGCGTATCTACTCCCATATAAAGTCTTCGGACTCTCCAACATATCAATTTCCATATAGTACCCAAGTTCATGTTCACTCCCTTCAATTCGCGGCGTTGAATACAAAACTCTCGAAGGTCCATAAATCACCAACCCATACGCATTTCTCTGGCTGCGATGCTTTCAATAGCGTAAATTTATTCATTTCCCGTGAATCTTGGCATCGTGGCTTCGCCCGCGGCGGAGATGCCTTCGCGCTTCAAAATTTTGACGAGCGTCAGAAAGATGATTCGTAGATCGAGCCCTAAACTACAATGATCCACGTACCAAACGTCCAGTGCGAACTTTTCGTTCCAGCCGATTGCGTTGCGTCCGTTGATCTGGGCCCAGCCGGTGACGCCAGGTTTGACGTCGAGCCGTCTGCGTTGCGTCTCGTCGTAAAGAGGCACGTAGTCCGTCAAAAGCGGGCGAGGTCCTACCAGGCTCATGTCGCCTTTCAAAACGTTCCAGAGCTGGGGCAGCTCGTCCAAACTCGAACGGCGCAGAAATTGGCCGAACTCCGTCAGACGCGCTTCGTCGGGCAAAAGCTCTCCCTGTTCGTCCCGGGAGTCGTTCATTGTGCGGAATTTGTAAAGTACGAAGGGCTTTCCCCTCAATCCCGCCCGTTGCTGGGCAAAAACCGCCGGCGGGCCCATGCGTCGGCGCACCCAAAATACGAGAGCCAAAAGTACGGGAGATAGCAAAACTATCCCCGCGAGAGCCCCTGAAATATCGAAAAAACGCTTCAGTATCTTACTTATCCTGATTCACCTCTCCATTCCTCTCTCCTTATTTTTACCCATGTTTACCTGATACTTGCGGCTGCCGGCCTTGCATTTTTCACTTTCACTTTCATTTATCGCTCGCTATTATTGTCTGCATTTCTCGTTTCCAGTTCGCCTCGCAGGTAATTGATGATTTTCTGGGCCAGGGCTTTACCCACGCCGGGGACACCGGACAGAGCCTCGGGGTCCATTGTGGCGATGCGCTGGACGCTTCCGAACTTCACGATAAGCTGGGCGGCCTTGGCTTTGCCGATGCCGGGAACCTCCTCCAACACGGAGCGGCGCAGACGGCTGACCTTCGCGTTCCGGTGGGTGGTAATGGAATAACGGTGAACTTCGTCGCGCAGCCGCTGCAAAAGTTTCAGCACGGGATCGTCGAAAGAAAGCCTCAGCGGGTCGGGGCGTCCGGGCAGGTAGACCAGCTCTTCTCGTTTGGCCAAGGCGGCGACGGGGATCTCCAACTTCAGCTCCTCGAAGGACTTCAGCGCGAACTCCAACTGCACGGGGCCGCCGTCGATCAAGATGAACTGCGGCATCGGCTCGGAGTTCTCCAATGCGTGACGGTAACGGCGCAGCACCGTCTCCTGTATCGAGCGGAAATCGTCGATTTCGTTTTCCTCCAGAGAGCGGATCTTGAACCTGCGATAGAGCGACGGATTGGGCTTGCCCTGTTCGAAAACAACGCAGCATCCGTACATTTCATGTCCGGACATGTGCGAAATATCGAAGGCGTCCATCCGCCAGGGAAGGGTTTTGAGCTCGAAGGTCTCCTGAAGTTTCGTCAAAACCTGCCATGTTTCGGAGTCCAGGTCCTCTTGCAGCGCCTCGGACACGCGCTGGCGGGAGACCTTCCACACCGCACGTATGGTATCGCGGTATCGGGCGGCTTCCTCGAACGCCATGATCTTCGCGGCTGCGTTCATACGGCGGCGCATCCGCTCCACCAACTCCGAGGTATTGCCCTGGAGCAACAGGACGATATCGTTCACCCGCTCCCGGTACTCGGCCTCCGTGCAGAGCCCGGCGCAAACGCCCATGCAGCGGCCCAGGGCGTACTCCAGGCACGGGCGTTTGTCGGTCTTGCCCCGCAGAATCTCGGACTTGCAGTGACGCAGCGGGAAATAACGCTCGATCAGGCGCAGGAGGGTACGAATGCTTCCGGCGCTGACGTAGGGGCCAAACCAGATGGAGCCGTCCTCTTCCTTCTTGCGGGTCACCACAAGGCGGGGAAAGGGCTCCTCCGTGATGCGAATGTAGGGATAGCGGTCGCTCATTTTGAGGTCGATGTTGAAGAAAGGAGAATAGCGACGGATCAGCTTCGCTTCGACGATGAGCGCCTCGGCCTCGCTCTCGGTGCGCAGGGTGGAGATGTCCTCCACCAGGGCGACAAGTTTGCGCAAACGCGGCGACGCAAAATTCGCGTGTCTGAAATAGGAGGCGACTCTGCGTTTCAGCCTTTTGGCCTTGCCGACGTAAAGGACCTCTCCTTTTTCGTTCCGCATGATGTACACTCCAGGCTTGTCGGGAAGGGTTTTCAAAATAGCCGCGATGTTCGGTTTCATATCGCTCCGTTGTTCCAGAGGTCTTGAAGCGTTACGAAGCGATAGCCGCGCTCCCGGAGCGCCGTAACTATGGCGGGCAGAGCCTCGACGGTGGCGGGAACCCCTGAGTGCATCAAGATGATGGAGCCGGGGCGGGTCGATTTCAAAACGTCGGCCGTGATGAGTTCTGCCGATCTTCCGGTGTAGTCGGCGGTGTTGACGCTCCAAAGCCCCATGCGCATGTCCATGCGTCGCAGGGCGTAAAAAATTTTGAGGTTGAAACCTCCCCCGGGGGGACGCAGAAAACGGGGAGAACGTATTGCCAAGTTGGCCATGACCTCGTTGCAGCGTTCCGCCTCGCGCATGATTTTTTCTACCCACAAGGTGTAGAGTTTCGGGTGCGTATAGCTGTGGTTCTCGATTTCGTGCCCGGCGGCATCGATGCTTTGAGTGATGGAGCCATAGCGCTCGGCAAATTTTCCCACCAGGAAAAACGTTCCCGGCACGTCCAAACTCTTCAGAGCCGCCAGCAGCTCGGGCATGCCTCGGTCCCGGGGGCCGTCGTCAAAAGTCAAAGCGATCTCCTTGACGAAAGGATTCCCCGACGCGATGCCCCGCCGGGCTCTTTCATCGCTCAAAGGGCCCCATTCGATGCACAAAAAAAGAGCCACCAGCCCAACCAGCAGACTGCGCTGGAATCTGCGAAGACACCGGCGCGCGCGTTTCGTTTTACTCAATCGAGTCCTTGCCCCTTTTCCCTGTGACATAATATGAAGTACTATAATGGGTATTCGACATCCGCGCCAGAGGAAGAGCGATATAGAGAAGGGCGATATAGAGATTTATTGGGAAAGGCGTGCATGGGGAGGACGTGTATTGTTGGAAAGCATGAGGCCGGATTGGGATACCTATTTTATCGCGATCGCGATGATGGCCGCGACGAGGAGCACCTGTCTCCGTCGTCAGGTGGGGGCGGTGATCACCCGGGACCGACAGATCGTCAGCACGGGTTACAACGGCGCGCCGTCGGGAACGGCTCATTGTCTGGATATCGGATGTCTGCGGGAGATGCTGGGCATTCCTTCGGGAGAACGGCACGAGATGTGCCGGGGGTCCCACGCGGAATCGAACGCCATCGCTCAGGCGGCGCGCATGGGTATCGCAACGGACGGAGCGGCCCTTTACTGTACCCACGAACCGTGTTCGCTCTGCACCAAGGTCATTTTGAACGCCGGGATCGTCAAGGTCGTCTACATGCACCCTTATCCCGACAAGCTGGCGATAGAACTGAGGGAAGAAACTCAGGTCGCCTTCGAGCCCTTTCCCCCGGAAAAAATAGCCTTGGCCCAAAAGTGGCTGAAGCGTTCTTTTGCCCTGTTCGAGACAAAGTGAACAGTGAAAAATTTTTCGATAAAGCATAAAAACCCCCCTGCGAAAATCCTTGCCCGAGGGCATCCGCAGGGGGTAAATATTGGGGGATAAATATTTACGAAATTTTTGCAGCCTGACTTTTACAGCCGGGCGACCTTCGTTTTCCGGGCGGCTTCGGCTACGGCTTGGGCTACGGCGGGGACTACGCGGGCGTCCAGCGCTTTGGGGAGAATGTACTCGGCGGTCAATTCTTCAGCGCTCACCAGGCCGGCGAGGGCGTAGGCCGCGGCCAATTTCATTTCCTCGTTGACGCATTTCGCGCGCACGTCCAGGGCCCCTCTGAAAATCCCCGGAAACCCCATGCAGTTGTTGACCTGGTTGGGGAAATCGCTGCGCCCCGTAGCCACCACGGACGCCCCGGCGGCTTTGGCCACGTCGGGGAAGATCTCGGGGGTGGGGTTGGCCATAGCGAAAAGAACCGAGCCCTTGGCCATCGTCTTCACCATGTCGCCGGTGACGGTATCGGGGGCCGAGACCCCCATGAATACATCCGCCCCTTTCAGCACGTCGGCCAGGCTTCCTCGCTCTTGGGCGGGGTTGGTGGCGTTTGCCAGTTCCTCCTTCGAGGGGTTCATGCCCTCAGGGCGGCCCTTGTAAATAGCTCCGGTGCGGTCGCACATAATGACGTTTTTGGCCCCCGCGGCCATCAAAAATTTGCAAATAGCCGTTCCTGCCGCGCCTGCGCCGTTCAGAACGATCTTGACGTCCGTGAGTTTCTTGCCCACGACCTTCAGGGCGTTCAAAAGCCCCGCGAAGGTGATGACCGCCGTCCCGTGCTGGTCGTCGTGGAAAACGGGAATGTCGCACTTCGCCTGGAGTTTGCGCTCGATTTCAAAACAGCGGGGAGCGGAGATATCCTCGAGGTTGATGCCCCCCAGCCCGGGCGTCAAAAGCCAGGCCGTCTCCACGATGGTGTCCACGTCTTTGGTCCGCAGCGCCAGAGGGAAGGAGTCTATATCCGCAAAACGCTTGAAAAGGACGCTTTTCCCCTCCATGACGGGAAGAGACGCCTCGGGGCCGATGTCCCCCAAACCCAGCACCGCGCTGCCGTCGGTGATGACGGCGACGGTGTTCCACTTCGAGGTCACCTCGTAAACCGCGCCGGGGTTGCGGACGATCTCCCGACAGGGCTCCGCTACGCCGGGCGTGTACGCCACGGAGAGATCGTCCATACTCTCCACCGGCATCTTGCTTCCCGTAAAAAGTTTCCCCTTCGTTGCGCGATGGGCAGCCAAAGATTTGGCGGCTATGTCCACTGTACTCATAATTATATCCTCCTATTTCAAGATTGCCGGGTAACCCTCGTCGTCGAGAATTGCGGCCACTTTATCCGGATCGTTCGTATCCACCCGCACCTCTTTCGCGTCCAACGCCACTTCGTAGCCGGAAAACCCTGCCCCCTCCAATGCCTTGGAGATTGCGTTCACACAGTGCTGACAAGACATGTCGGGAACGGAAAACACTTTTTTCACGATTTCACCTCCTGTGTTAAAAGAATGTCCCGCATTTTGGCGACGCCCACGGTCGCCTTTTCTTTGATGATGGTGAAATTGGAGGGCAGACGCACGCCCACATCCTTGGGGTCCACCAGAAACGCCGGGGTGCCCGGGCGCAGCGACGCCGTCAAACCCGCCGCGGGATACACCACAAGAGACGACCCCACCACCGCGAAGAGGTCGGCCTCCCGGACCTGGCGCTCGGCTTCCATGATCAGCGGCACGGCCTCGCCGAACCACACGATGAAAGGGCGCAACTGCGTTCCGTCCTCGCCCGTCTCGCCCCAAGCGATATCTCCGTATCCGATGTCATAGACGCGGCTCTCGTCCCCTATGCTTCGAGCTTTTGTCAGCTCTCCGTGGAGATGCAGGATTTTCGTGCTGCCGGCCCTTTCGTGAAGGTCGTCCACGTTTTGGGTGACGATGTGGACGTCGAAATCTTTTTCCAGCTCCGCCAGTATCGTATGCGCCTCGTTAGGCTTCACGTCCGCCAACTGCCGCCGCCGTTCGTTGTAAAATTCGAGGACCAGCTTGGGGTTTTTATGCCACCCATCGATACTGGCGACCTCCATGACGTCGTATTCTTCCCAAAGTCCGTTGTTGTCCCGAAATGTTTTCATTCCGCTTTCCGCGCTGATACCCGATCCGGTCAAGACCACCAGTTTCTTTTTCATGTTCGCCTCCTCTTCAATTTCCCTTCTTCAATATTCCCTTCCGCAATTTCCCCTCCTCAATGTCCTTTCCTCATTGCCCTCTTTCTTCACAATTTCTTTACATTAAAATCCTAAGCCGGGGCGGCATTGACTATGATATTATATTCGAACGTAAACATAATTTTCCGAAAGTTAAACCTACCCATCGAGCTTTATCGAGTTCACGAACCGGGTAAACGAGCAAGCGAAGCAGTGTGAAATACAATTGCGTTGCAGAAATTTCAGAGGGGGGTTACTATCGTGAATTTAAGGAGTCACACCGTCACCAAGGGCGCGGATCGCGCTCCGCATCGTTCGCTATTCAACGCCTGCGGTTTCACCGCGGAGGAAATCGACCGTCCGTTGATCGGCATAATCTACGCCTTCAGCGAGATCGTCCCCGGCCACATTCACCTGGACAAACTCGCCGAGGCCGCGAAGGCGGGCGTCTATATGTCCGGGGGAACGCCGATCTTGATGCCGGTGATCGGCGTGTGCGACGGGATCGTCATGGGGCACGGCGGCATGAGGTACTCCCTGGCCTCCCGCGAACTCATCGCCGACTCGGTGGAGACCATGGCGGCGGCGCACTGTATGGACGGGCTGATTTTGATCCCCAACTGCGACAAGATCATCCCCGGAATGATCATGGCCGCGGCGCGCCTGGACATCCCATCCGTCCTGGTTTCCGGCGGCCCCATGCTGGCGGGCAGAAAAAGCGACGCCCGGGGCGGTTTCGAGGCCATCAATCTCAACACCAACTTCGAGGCGGTGGGGGCGTTCAAGGGCGGACTCATCGACGACGCCGAACTGCGCCGCGTGGAGGAAACGTCCTGTCCCACCTGCGGCTCCTGCTCCGGCATGTACACGGCCAACTCCATGAACTGCCTGGCCGAGGCCGTGGGCATAGCTCTTCCCGGCAACGGAACCATACCCGCCGTCTACGCGGCCCGTACCCAGCTCGCCAAACACGCGGGCATGAAGGTGATGGAGCTTCTGGAACGGAACATCAAGCCTCGCGACATCATCAACGAAAAATCCATTCAAAACGCGCTGGCGGTGGACATGGCCCTGGGCTGCTCCACCAACAGCGTGCTGCACCTGCTGGCTATCGCCAACGAGGCCGAGGTTTCCCTGAATCTGGATAAAATCAACGCCATCAGCAGCCGCGTCCCCAACCTCTGTCACCTGGCCCCCGCAGGGCATCACCACGTTCAGGACCTTCACGAGGCGGGGGGGCTTCCCGCCGTGATGAAACAACTGGCGGAAGCCGGCCACCTGGATACTTCCGCCATGACCGCCACGGGGAAAACCGTGGGCGACAACGTGGCCGGCGCAGTCAACAGAAATCCGGAGGTGGTCCGGCCGATCTCGAACCCCTACAGCGCCGCGGGAGGCATCGCCATTCTGTGGGGAAACATTGCCCGGGACGGCTGCGTCGTCAAGCAAAGCGCGGTGGCGCCCGAGATGATGGTCCACTCCGGCCCGGCCAGGGTCTTCGACTCCGAAGAACGGGCGATCGAAGCCATTTTCGGCGGCAAAATCACGGCGGGGGACGTGGTGGTCATCCGCTACGAAGGGCCTCGAGGGGGGCCCGGCATGAGGGAGATGCTGGCCCCGACCTCGGCGTTGGCGGGCATGAAGCTCGACAAGAGCGTCGCCCTCATCACCGACGGACGTTTTTCGGGGGCGTCCCGGGGCGCGTCCATCGGCCACGTCTCTCCCGAGGCCGCGGAAGGGGGGTCGATAGCCATGCTCAAAGAGGGCGATGTCATTGACATCGATATCCCGCAACACAGTATCAACGTCCGTCTTTCGGACGAGGAGCTTCAGGCGAGAGCCAAGGACTACACGCTCCCGGCCCCAAGAGTTTCCCGGGGCTGGCTCGCACGGTATTCCAGTCAAGTGAGTTCCGCGAGTACAGGAGCTGTAATGCGTTTCAACGGACTGCGTAAATGACATGCGGAGGTGTTTTGTTATGGGAAATTTAGTGATGAAGAGCTTAGTGATGAAGAGCTTAGTTATGGGGTGTCGTGTTATGAAGAAATTTTTATGCGTGACGGCGGCGTTTTTGTTTCTTTTCTCAGTGATGGGGGTTGGCGAGGCGGCCATTGACCTGAAACTGGGGCACGCCATCAACGAAAAAGACGTCTTTCACGAGGCGGCCTTGAAGTTCGAGGAACTGGTGGAGGCGCGTACCAACGGGGAGGTCACGGTGACGGTCTACCCCAACGCCAAGCTGGGCGACGAGCGCAACTTGCTGGAGAGCCTCAAGATGGGCACGGTGGACATGGGTATCATCACGGGAGGCCCGGTGATCAACTTCCTGCCGAGCTTCGGGGTGCTGGACCTGCCGTTCCTCTTTTCGACCCCGGAGCACGCCTATAAGGTGCTGGACGGTCCCGTCGGGAAGGGCTTTTTCAAGGAAATGGAAAAGCTGGGCTGGAAAGGCCTCGCCTACGGGGAGCGGGGGTTCCGTAACCTGACCAACAGCGTCCGTCCCGTCGAGAAGCCGGAGGACGTCAAGGGTCTGAAGATCCGCGTCATGCAGAACCCGATTTACATCGACTCGTTCACGGCGCTCGGAGCGAACGCCGTTCCGATGGCGTGGACCGAGGCCCTGACGGCGCTGCAGCAGGGAACCATCGACGGGCAGGAGAACCCGCTGAACGTCATCGCGGCCTACAACATCGACGAATCGAACAAGTATCTTGCGATCACCCGTCACGCGTACGCTCCCAACCTGATTCTCATGAGCATGAGGACGTGGAACAAACTGTCGCCCGAGCACCAGCAGATCGTGTCCGAAAGCGCCATCGAGGCCGCGAAGTACAACAGGGCCCTCGACAACGACATGGAGGCCGAGTGGCTTCAGGCCCTGAAGAACAAGGGAATGCAGGTTTCGGAGCCCGACCTTTCCCTTTTCCGGGACGCGGTCAAAAGCGTCTACGACAAGTACGAGAAGGAATACGGAAAAGAGCTCATTCAGTCCATCCTGGACACGAAGTAGCGGCATGGAACGGGTCGAATTTCGCCGTTCGTTCCTGGGACGCCTGAGCGACGGGGTGAACTCGGTTTGCGAGGTGACCCTGTTCGCGGCGCTGACGCTGATGACCGCGGTGACGATTCTGCAAATCATCTGCCGGCTCTGCTTCAGGGCGCTGACGTGGTCGGAGGAGGCGACGTGCTTTTTGCTGGTATTCGCTTCCTTTCTCGGAGCGGCCGTGGCCTTCAGGCGGGGGGCCAACATCGCCGTCGGTTTCCTGCTCGACGCGCTGCCGGCGCCCGTCAGGCGGATCGTGCTGCTCGCGATCGAGCTGGTGGGGATAGCCTTTTTCGCGGTGACGGGATGGTACGGCGCGGTGCTCTGCGTCTCGGAAAGGATGCAGATGGCGTCGTCGATGCCGATATCGATGGCCTGGATGTACCTCGTATTCCCCCTCACCGGGGCGGTCACGATTCTGCACCTGGCGGTTCACGTCGAAAACCTTCTGAAGTACGGCGTGCCCATTCCTAAGATCGGCGGGGAGGCGTGAATATGGGGACTGTCCTGATCGTTTCGTTTTTGCTGCTGCTCGTTTTCGGGGTTCCCATTGCCCTTTCCATCGGCGTTTCGGCCCTTCTGGTCATGGTGCTGTCGGATATGCCGCTCGAAGCCCTGCCTCAAACGCTTTTCTCCGGGGTAAACTCGTTTTCGCTCGTGGCGGTTCCGTTCTTCGTGATGGCCGGCGACATTCTGGCTCGCGGAGGAATATCCGACCGCATCGTGTCGTTCGCCGAGGCCGCCATGGGGCGCCTGCGCGGGGGGCTTTCCATCGTCTCCATCGTGGCGTCGATGTTCGTATCCGCCATATCCGGCAGCGGAGCCGCCACCACCGCGGCGGTGGGTTCCGCGCTCCTGCCGCAGCTCAAGAGCAAGGGGTATGACTTGGACTTCTCGGCGGCGCTCATCGCGTCCGCCGGAACGATCGGCGTCGTCATTCCGCCGAGCGTTCCGATGGTGCTCTACGCGGTCATCGTCGGGGTGCCGGTCAGTAAGCTCTTCATGGCGGGCTTCGTCCCCGGTTTTCTGATGGGCGGCATCCTGATCGTCTACGCCCTCTATGTCGCGAGGAAGAAAAACTATCCCGCCGGCGAGTCCGTCGACGCGAAGGAGAGGCGCGGGCGTCTCGTCAGTGCCCTCTGGGGCCTGATGACTCCGGTGCTGATTCTGGGCGGCATCTTCTCCGGCTACTTCACCCCGTCGGAGGCCGCGGCGGTGGCGGTGGCGTACTCGCTTTTCGTGGCGGTGTTCGTCTACCGGGCGCTGAGCCTGAAGGCGGCCTACCGCCTCGTCGTCAACTCCGGCGTCACCAGCGCGCTGATCATGTTCATCATCTCGACGTCCAAAATTTTCGGGTGGCAGCTTGCGTTTTACGAGATTCCCGACAAGATCGCGGCCGCCGTTCTGCAGGCGACGGGCGGCACGCCGTTTATGGTGTATCTCGTGATCACGGCGATCATTCTCGTGGCGGGGATGTTCATGGAAACCGCGTCCGCGCTGATCATTCTGACCCCGATCTTTCTGCCGGCTATCGTCGGAGTGGGCGGGAACCTCATCCACTTCGGGATTCTGATCGTCGTGGGGCTGGCCATCGGCATGGCCACTCCCCCCGTCGCCATCGACATCTATGTGGCGAGCGCGATAACGGGCCTGACGCTCGAGGAGGTGAGCCGTCCCATCCTCCCGATGGTGCTGGCTCTGATTCTGGTCCTGCTTCTTGTGACCTACGTGCCCTGGTTCTCGCTGATCCTGCCCCGGCTCGTCTACGGCTCGCTGTAGCCGGAGCGATACCCGGCGCGGGCTTGTATGAATACCGTTTGAGGTATAATATGAGCCCGCGCGGGTTCCAAAGCGGAGGACTGGCCGAGAGGTCGATGGCGGCTGATTTGAAATCAGTTGGGGTTCACGCCCCCAGGGGTTCGAATCCTCTGTCCTCCGCCAACAGACAAATTTTCTGGAAGTCTTGGCTTTCAGATAACAGAAAAACCCTCGTGTTTTAGAGGGTTTTTTGTTTTTTACCGTCTATGGAAATCTACGTCTAGTTATGCTAAAC
>JAISLU010000077.1 GCA_031277095.1 Synergistaceae bacterium | reverse complement strand
TTTTGATAAAAACTTTCGCGTCCTCGTCATTTCCAGCGTCCACAGCTTTTTTTGCAAGATTTCGGAACTTCTTGATTTCTTCTTCGTTCTCATCATACTGTCTCAAACACTGCTTCTCCACCGCCATTACGCTAGCGGTTTCTTGTTTGACCTCAATGAGGTTCTCTTTCAAATCGATCAAGTATTGGTCGATCATTTTCGCTGGGTCCTCACATTTGTCTAGCAGTGCGTTAATGTTTGCCCTCATAATGGTGCTGAATCTCTCTAAAATGCTCATCTTTTTCTCCTTTTCGCTTGATATTTTTTGAGCGGCCGTCCCGGCTAGGGGTAATATTTCTTAGCTCGCCGCGCGGCTTCGTCCTCACCTATCTTGCTTATATTGGTATTCAGGATAGCGATATCCTGCTGCCGCCTTAAATATTGGTACCGCAAAACCACCGCCGTTATACCGCCCGCGAAAAGCATAAAAATGATGAAAATGGTCAGAATCTTGTGTTCCTCCCATAACCCCATTAAACACAGTAGGCCGAAGCATCCCAACATAAGCCCTAAAATCAACTTTGTGTCCTTAGATTTTTCTCGATCTTCATCATGCTTGTTTGCTCCGCAAACAACACAAATGTATTCTCCCGTCTCTAAGTCCCTCTTATAATGGTGTTTCGTTTCTCCAATTTTGCCGCATATCGCGCATTGCTGGGTGCAGTCTCCGGGTACGCTGACCATACGGTGATGTGCATCACGGACAGTTCCGCACTTTTCGCATGTACAACCGTTCCATTTGTGGCCAAACATACACGTTAATCCTTTATCGCTCACCTGTTTTAAAGCCACGGCGCTGACAACCATGCCTATTAATTTCCCGATCATGATTTACACCCCCAAAAAGGCTATTGCATCCCCGGCAAGTGTTGTTCTCATTAGTCATATTGCAAGTGCCCTGCATTTTCAGAGATGTTCAGCCACGTTGTCACTGCTGTGCCGAACGTAGAATCGTTCTTTCAAGAACTATCAAAAGGTGTATCTTTTGATAGTTTTTTGCTACTGCTCGTACAACAGCAAAATAGCGATATATTCTTTAAGTATTACACCACAATTATTATCAAACTTCAAGTTGAAATGCACAATTTGGGCTTTTATCAAAAGGTACACATTTCTCCTCGCGGATTCGAGCCAATAATCTTTAGCTACACCCGGGTTTTCTTCTTAAGTTGACAGCAGCGAATTCCTGGTATGAAACAAATTTTCGATCCTATGTCCAGTTAGCGTGAATACGGGGCCAAATTTAGTCTGTGATCATCTTCTACGCTATAATGTAGAGCATGACTTACGAATTGTCCATATACACCTAACAAATCGGGTGTTATGCCTGCTGACGCACCGGAGGCAACTGGCGGTACGTATGAACGATGGCCAGTATCCAGACAGTTCCTCCTTATTTCATATACCATGCGATAATTTTCATGTGGAAATACTTCCCGTGTTCCAGTTATTTGCCCTGTTTGTCCTAACAATAGGAAAATCAGCCAATTTTCTGGCAGTTTCAGCGAAAAGCTCGTCTATTCTAAAGGCAGCTGCTGGATTATAAGCTCCGATGTAAAGCAAAATGTCAGCGCGATCCTCTTCGGCAGCCTTAACCCATCGGACATTCACCCTCCGCAGTCTCCAGTAACCTGTAAAATGCCCCTGCGCCGTTTGGCAAATTCACATTCGACCTCTCCGTCAGAGCGGCTTTGTTCTGTGCGAGTCTGCATACGTGCGACAATGACCTTATGGTGCAAAAACTCTTTGTATTCCTTTGCTTCGCCCTGTTGTTGGATAAATTCACGCCTCAATTCTCTAACAACTTGTGACGCTGGGCGGTGGATGGCATCGACTGCATCAAAAAAGTCTTTACGCAACTTCGGCTCAAGCTTCATTGTGAAAACGGCTTCTTTGGACATGCGCAACCTCCCTAATATACTGATACATCATAAAATTGTGTACGTAATCATGCGGCGCCCATGAAATCCACGTTGAAGAAATGCAGAACTCTAATTTTTAGATCCCGCGCCTACCTAACAAACCTGTCAACTCTAGGAACCTGTCGGACGTAAGCAGTCCATCCCTGCCACCATTATTTCAGGTGGATAGGCCTTTTGCCCTCGTGCCAATTCAGAATAAGAGGCGCGAATCTCTGAAAGATCCAGTTTTTCCACTATTTCAAGTATGAAACGTGTCAAATGGTCTTCAGGTATCCATTTATCCATATCAGATGGCATGAACGGGCATTTTCGATCTATTTCAAAAAATTTTCCAGACATTATTTTCGTTCCTTCAAAACACTGTTTCTTTTCTCTTTATTTTAACAAAACCTTGTCAAAATACACCCTTCTACTCGCTTTTTTCTTGACGATCTCTCCGAATTTTTAACGCTTTATCCGACAGGTTCGCCTGGGTCTGTGTTGTATCTTTGTCTGCTCATGATAATATAATACAGCTATAGCAAATGTGGAGCAGCATACATACTTTTAAAACATGCTCTTAGAGATTCATTCGAGCGGAGTGGTATATACGATATAGAATGCGGCGAATTTTCAGCCGATTATTGAATGAGCGCCGGCGAGGTTCGAACAATGAAGGGATGGGTCGAAGTGAGAAAAAGAATTTGCCTGGTGATGTTCGCGCTGGTGACGCTGATGCTTGTTTTGGCAGCCCGCGCGGTGGAGGATGAATCAAGTTTTTTCATGCTCTGCGGGCATGGGACGCCGGCGGATATCGAAGCCGCGATTCGCACGGGCGCAGGTGTCAACGAAAAAGACGACGACGGCGCGACGCCGCTGATGGTAGCGGCTATGCACAACGCAAACCCGGCAGTAATCACCGCCCTCATCGACTCGGGAGCGCGTGTCAATGAAAAAGACAACGACGGCTGGACGTCACTGATGTGGGCAGCGGTACACAACGTAAACCCGGCAGTAATCACCGCCCTCATCAACGCGGGAGCGAATGTCAACGAAAAAGACAAGGATGGATGGACACCGCTGAAATGGGCGGCGATGTTCAACGCAAACCCGGAAGCAATCACCGCCCTCATCAACGCGGGAGCGAATGTCAGCGAAAAAGACAAGGATGGCTGGACGCCGCTGATGTGGGCGGCGAGGGACAACGAAAACCCGGCAGTAATCACCGCCCTCATCAACGCGGGAGCGAATGTCAATGAAAAAAACAGCTACGGAAGAACGCCGCTTATGACGGCGGCACGGAACAACGAAAACCCGGCAGTAATCACCGCCCTCATCGATGCAGGAGCGGACGTCAACGCACTTGACAACGACGGTCTTACGGTATTGGAGTTCGCGGAGGGAAGATCAGACGAAGATGAAAATAAACCGAAAATACTGTTGTTGCTGCGGGAAGTCGTTTCCGGGGGTATCGGGATGGTTCCGCAAAGCGGGGATGCAAATGAAGAGTAAAATGTTAAATTTACACGCGCTAAACAGAGCAATTGACTTCTTTTTAGCTATTCTAACTTCAGGCTTTTTATCTTAATTCACTATAATCACCCCCTGCCGCGATTTTTCCGATCTTGGGCCCAATGTGTTGATGAGTACCTGCAAACCCTTATCAATAGAAGGCTGAAAATAGGCTATCAACAAATTGGTGACACTATCCTCACCCCTCCTCGATAGTTCACAATCAATACCTCGTCGGTCGAGTCCGTCTTGTCCTTGGTCTGGTAGTTGCTGTTTGCGTAGTTGTGGTTGAGGTGAAGCACAGGGTACCTTTTCGCCCACTCCGCGAGTATGTCGTTCGTTTTCCCTTTGCTGCTCAATACGTTCGACAGCGCGAACTGGATGCCGCGTTCATTTAAGCTATCGAGCAGGGCAAGTAAATTCCGCTCACTCTGCTCGTTCCAACCATTCTGTTCGTTATACGTGGCACAAGCAATGAGATACGGCGGGTCGCAGTAAACAAGGCTGTTTTCAGTTAGCGCGGACGTATCGAACTCGCGGAAGTCAACGCAGGAAAACACATAGTCACCCTCTTGCAAACGGTCAATGAACGCGCACAGTTTGGACTTCATTTTGTCATTAAAATCGCGCTTGCCGACAGGCAGATTGAACTCACCCTTTGAGTTAAAGCGGATTTGGTTGTTAAACCCATAGACAATCAGGACATACAGCATTATGTAATAGCCGTAATCCTCATTTGCCCTATTGAAATCCTCGCGCAACCGCAAGAACGGCTCACGGTTAAACGAGCCAAGCCCCGCTGAACTTTCACAGCCATAGAAATCGTAACCGTGTTCGGTAGACCGTGACAAGCCGTATTGAGTAATCACGTCGTCAATCATGCGCAAAATGTGTTCGTTGCCGAGATTCTTGAAAGTATTGTACAAATACAGTAAATGCGGGCTATTATCGTTGAAAATCACGCGGCCGGCGTTTACGTTCAAGCCCACGTTGCAACCGCCGCAGAATAGGTCAACGAACGTATCTATTCGGTTGGGAAAGTGCGGCAAAATTTGCGGCAGCAACTTAAATTTGCCGCCTGTATAGTTAAGGGGTGACTGGATTATCTCTCGCTCTTTCGGTTTGCAGATGCATAAAAACAACCGTTCTTCGTGTTCGTCGATATCAGACTTGCCCGCCGAGAACGGCTTATAGACCTGTGTAAAAATTTTGACCTCGCCTTTTGTAGAGAGGATCCGCATAATGTCTTCGTCGCTGATTTTGGCGTTGGAACGGTCGTTGCCCTTTAGCGCCATATTATTATACGACAACAGTATGTATCGGGCGTTGATATTGCCAATCAAAACCTCAAAGGCCGCCGTCGCCTTGTTTGTACAGTAATCGCTCTTTAACCCAGACCTGTCCATCTTACGCGCAACGCCCGAAACGGCAGGTTTTTCCCAGCGCGCTATGTTTTCCAAAAGATGGTAAGCGTCACAATATTGACGTGAATTGTATGGCGGGTCAATGTAGACCAAATCGGCACTCATCCGCTTGACTAACTCGTTCGTGTTCTCATTGTAACAGACATTGCCGAGGTTCAAATTCTCGGTAGGCAACGGCACAGAAAGCTCAAGATGCTTGTCAAACTTTACGCCTTGTCGAAAGGCATCATAGTGACCACAGGTATTGGCGATTTTATCGGCAGCGTACAGGAGCGAAGTAATCAGCAAAGCTCGCTCACGTTCGTTTATGTCGCCTTGTGTATAACGAACCTCGATGTCTTCGCGGATATAGCCTATTCTGCGGCAGTCGGCAATGCTGAAAAAAGTGTCCGCAAAGGTCTGACTCATATAGTTATCGCGGGTTACGCGCTTGAGGTTATATTCCGCGATAAGCGTCTCGATCTTTTCCCGCGAGTATGCTTGCGGACTGAACCAAGCGAGGTGGCAAATGTAGTTGCTATACAGATTGTCGTTTGTGATGAGCCGTTTGTCTGTAAACGCAGACGCTACCGCTCCCGTCCCGGCGAAGATGTCCGCGACGGTGTTCACGCCAACACAATTCTCAGCTACTACCGACGTTATGAACGGCAATAGCTTGTACTTGTTGCCGAGATAACGGCGATTGTTTATGTACGTCGTTTTGAGTGTAGGTTGCGGCACGGGTATCAGCGCAACGCTCTCATAGCGTACAGCGTGTTCGGCTACGGGCATTTTATTTCCCTCCTACAATCTCCATTATAACCCAGTATATGGGGTACTTGGCTGAATCAAAAAATCAAGCACTATTTTGTAAAACCTCCAGTAGCTCAACAAAATGCAAAATATTTTTGAAACTCTCGGATAGAGTGCCAAAAAACTTTGCAGGGTGTACACTGTTGGCATTCTGCTGATGTTGCGCTTGCTTGCTCGAAACTTCTATGACTTTACAGCGAAAAAATAAGAGTCGGAGTGTCGTTTTGCCAAATGACTTCATCAGGGAAAATTCTGGCTGCATAAGGAGAGTCGGCGATGTCGAAAAAAACGGTGAATCATAAGGAGTTGTGCAGCGTTCTCAAGGTTCTTTGTCTGCTGGCAGGGCTCGTTGCCCTTGTGCCGTCCGGCTTCGTTTCGGCCTCGTGGGCGCTCGACGTCTGGGACGGCAGTGTCGCCGAGGGATATGAGGGCGGGGACGGCTCCAGCGATGGACCCTACCTGATCAAAACCGGAGGGCAGCTCTCGCGGTTGGCTCGGGAGGTCAGCGCCGGCACGGATTACACGGGCAAACATTTTCGGCTCGTGGACGACATCGACCTCGCCGAGAGAAATTGGACGCCGGTCGGCTACCGGGAAAACGACCCGTCGCTGCCCTTCTGCGCCGCCTTCGACGGCGGCGGGCACAGGATATCGAGAATGAGGATAAGCGGAAATATCAAAGACGCCGGGCTGTTCGCTTATACCAAAGCCGGTTTTAGCGTTAAAAATCTCAACCTGGAGGAAATAAGCATCGACATTTCTTGCTCCTATTACGCTTCCTCCGCGGCGGGGGGCGTCGTGGGGTATAACGACAGAGGCACGGTGGCCGACTGTACATCCAAGGGCAGTATCGCCGCCGCCTCTTCCTCCTATTCCTTTGCAGGCGGTTTGGTGGGGTATAACAACAACGGCACAGTCACCGGCTGTTCGTTCTACGGGAGCGTCGCGACCTCTTCCTCCTACTACCCGTCCTTCTTTGCCTCCGCGGGCGGCATAGCCGGCGGCAACAGCGGCAGGTTGTCAGGGTGTAAGTCCGGGGGCAGCGTCTTCGCCACCTCTTCCTCATTTGGCTCCACAGCCCGCGCAGGCGGCGTAGTGGGCAGCAACAACGGCACAGTGACCGACTGCAGCGCGGCCGGCGGAGTTCGCGCCACGTTTACGGGAAACAAAGGATCCGTATACGTGGGAGGGGTCATCGGCATGAGCGATTACCGGGATGCTGTCATATCCGAAAATAAGTTCAGCGCCGCGGGCACAGGACAAAAATGGGGCATAGGGCTGGATGGACGATTGTCCCCTACCGGCCCCAGCAACAACGGTACCGTCGAGGGGGATATCGACTGAACTCTTCCTTTCAACTCTCCCTTTCTCTGCCCGATATGTCCGTAAGCGTTTTAATTTTCGAGGGTGTGCTGGGTCCGTCAGTTTTCATTTTGTTGTATCATAGCATGGACATGCCGGAATTTACATGAGGAGGTCATTTTATGCATTCGGGCTTTTTGTTGCGTTCTCCTTTTTTGCCACCGACCCCGATGACGAAATATCGGAGCCGTGTCGAGTCATGAACGACGCTCCTCCTACCCTATTGCGCGTGGATATCTCCACACATTGGTTTTTTCTGCCTCCTTTGACAGCGGTTTTCACCGGGATGGTGGTGGCCCTGTTTTCTTCCGACATCGTCGTTCCGGTCGACGATGCCCTATGGGGATTGCTGGGATTGCTTTTCGCCGTTTCGACCGTTCTTTATGGAATTTTTATCCGCAAGAATTTTTTAAAAGGGCTTTTCCCCCTTCAGCTCATCGCGCAAGGCCTTCTTCTGTGTCCTCTTTCCCTGCGTTTTGGAGCGCGGATGTTCCAATGGGTGGGGGTGACCATGACGATATGCGGAGCCGTGGTGTTGGTGGTGATTTATTACCGATCTCACGCCGAGGCCCTCGGCCCCACGGACGCCGCGCCTGGGTTCGATTTCGACAAACTGCCGCTGCCTTGTGCCATCACAGACGGCGAGGGCAACGTTCTTTGCGTCAGCGACGCGCTGCTTCAATTGGCGGAAGTACCGCGGGCAGCCGTCATAGGGATGAAAATCACTTTCTTCCTGCCTCTGGATAGAGATAAAGACAACATCGAAATGGGAGGCAAAAAATGGCGGATCCTCCGATCCCTCATGGAGGAGGGGATATTTTGTTTTCAACTGGAGGAGGTGCGGGAGGAAGTCCGCGACGCGGTTGCGACGCCGCCCGAGGAGTACTCTCTCATCGATGCCGTCACCTCCCTTTACACTCGTACCTACGCCGCCAAGCGCGTGGAAGAGGAACTTTACCGCATCCGGAGGTATCAGCAGCGTATGTCCGCCGCGCTGCTGCGCATGGTCTTCCAGGGGAACAACGTGGGCACAAAAGAGGACGACATTTTCAATGCCTATTGCAAGTTCGTCCGCGCCAACACCCGGGCGAGCGATATTTCCTGCCTGGCGGGAGCGCGGGATATCCTGCTGGTCCTGCCGGAGACGCAGTTGGACAAGGCCGAAGAGGCGGTCAGCAGATTGGTGGATTTCGTTCCCCACATTCAGGAACAACTCGCCGACTTCGATGGCGCCGCCGAAATTCAAGAAAACGTCGTTTTTTGGGGTCCGCCCTCGGAGGACACCCTTTTCGAGCAGGTTCTGGAAAAACTGGACAAGGCTTTAGCAACTTAAAAGCAAGAATTTTTCATTCGGTTTTGCATTTGGATTTTTCATTTCGGCTTTTCATTCGGTTTTTAATTTGCTTTTAATTTGCTTTCCAGCGTTTTCAGGAGGTCTTTTTTGATTCGCAATCTTTTGATCTTTTTTGTCGTTACCAACGGCTATCTTTATTTGAAGCTGCGCGCGGGTTTCGGAAGCGGGCGGTGGAATTGGATCTATCTGACGTGGGCTCTCGTTGGGGCGGGGCTGCCTTTTGCCTCCCGCATGGGGATGCTGGGTTCCGGACGCACGTCCGAGGTGATGTTTGCCCTTTCTTTTACCTGGGTCGCGATGGTGGGTATGGCCTGTCTCGGTTTTTTCTTCATGGACGTGTTTTCCCTTGCGGCCCGCGTTATCGAAAAACTCACAAAAACCCAAACCCCTTTTTACTCCCGATTTTTCGTTCCGAGCAAGTGCGTGCCCGTTACGCTCTTTTTCATCGTCGCCGTGATAATCTACAGTTTTTACGAGGCGTGGGCCGTCCGGCGGGTGGACCTGGTGTTCGAAACCTCGAAACTGCCCGACGGGGTTCGGCGTTTGCGGCTCGTTCATCTCACGGATATCCACATCGGCGGGGTATACACCTTGGGACGCCTTGCCAGGGTCATGGACATCGTGCGTTCGGCGGAACCGGACCTTCTGGTGATGACGGGCGATCTGGTGGACGGCGACATGAGCTTCCGCAGCCGCGAAGCGGAGCTTTTGGCCACCCACGGAGCCAAGTACGGGGCCTTCTCCATCCCGGGAAACCATGACTTCTACTCCGGCATCGATCAGGCCCTCCAGTTCATGAAGCGCGCGAATCTCTCCGTCATCCGCGACGACCGCGTGGACGTGGCGGGGATCAGCATTATCGGTTTGGACGACCCCGCGAAATTCGGGAGAGGAAGCCTCGGCCCCGAACGCCTGCCTCAGGGAGTGACCCTGCCGGAAGACAAGTTTGTGCTGCTCCTGAAGCACCGCCCCCAGGCCCTGGAGATAAAAAAGGGGAAAATAGACCTGCAATTGTCCGGGCACACCCACGGCGGTCAGATATGGCCCTTCGGATATCTCGTGAAGTGGATCAACAAACACGTGCAGCATTTGTCCTATAGAGGCGACAGTGCCGTGTACGTCAGCAACGGCGCGGGATTCTGGGGACCCCCTCTGCGTTTCCTGACTCCGCCGGAGGTCACGGTGATCGACCTGGTGAAAAAACCGCGATAAATGAGGAAACGGTAAAGAAACATGAGCGAGAATGAAAAAGTTAAAGAAATTAAAAAAATATCCGTAGAGCTGATCCTTCCCAAGGAAGAGTATCTGGACAGTTGCGTAAAAGCGGGCGAAGAACTTTATAGTCTCAATATCAAAACCTTTGGATTGTACGACCCGGACGTAATGGACGTGGATCCATGGAAAAAAACCATTCTCAAATTTTACGAAATGGCCCGACAGGGCGTAAATTTGCCCAGTGGTCACGTCCCCTCCTCTACCTTTTGGCTGGTGGAAGACGGGGAGTTCGTCGGGATAGGCAACGTGCGCCACAGGCTGACGGACGCGTTGCTGCGCTTCGGCGGGCATATCGGCTACGCCATAAGGCCGACAAAATGGAACCAGGGATACGGGACGCTTTTGTTGAAGTTTTTGCTGAAAGAGGCGGCTCGCCTGGGTATCGAAGAAGTCCTCTTGACCTGCGACAAAGCCAACATTGCCTCCGCCGAGGTGATGAAGAAAAACGGCGCCATTTTCCTCGACGCCTTTGAAGACGTCATCGACGGCAAGCCCCGCACCACCTGCCGATACACAATTGCGGTCGATATCCAATAAACAATAAATGCATGGGGCAAAACCCGCCTGTCTTGACTGACTCTTTATGCGGGGTTTTCAGCCGCCGTGAAGTTTGCCGTCGATCAAGACGCGGCGCCCTTGATTCTGACGGGAGCGGGTTTTCAGTTTGTCGATTTCCTCTATGAGGCGTTCCCGCTCCTTGTAGTTGACTTGCAAGGAACTCAGAAGGGGCAGCAGGTCGTCCTTCAGCTTGACGATTTCCGCCGGGGTGGGGGGGAGGGTGCGTCCTATGGATTTGGCCTCGTTGACGGCGTTTTCGGCGGCGACAAGAGCTACCGCCGCCAAAGATTTTTGCAGGGCCGCCACGATTTCGAGAAATTCTTCCTCATTTTCATCGGCAGGGGTCAAGTCGGCCAGGGCGTAAAACAAAAACAGCGCCGTCAGCAGAAACATCGCCATTCCCGGCGTGTATCGCTCAAAATAAAAAAGATGACCCGCAGCGAACCCTCCGAACATTCCGCCGCAAAACAACAGGCCCTTTGCAAAACCTTTCCAGGTCATTTTTACGCCAGCTCTAGGTGCTATTCGGTTCCGGCGTACCAAAAGGGACGGCGCAAAATCAGGCCGCAGGTTTCGCCGATCTCAGGCCCGGGGGTTCGGCGGCTTTTCTGGACGCGCACTTCTCCCTCTCCGATTTTGATCTGATAATCGATGATTTCCCCCAAAAAAGCCTTCCGACGGACGATTCCCCGCAAACTGCGTCCGTTATTGTCGCTTTCGGCGCAGAAGTCGATTTCCGACGGGCGGCTGGCCAGAGAAAAAGTTTCCGCTAGGGTATCGGGAGGGATCAGATTCGGGGGCAAGGGAACGTCGCAGCCCTGGGGAAAGGCTTTGTCGCCGCTCCGCAGGACGTTTAAAAAATTGGAAAGCCCGATGAAACTGAACACGAATTTGTTGATGGGATTGTTGTAAACGTTGAACGGCGTGTCTATTTGCTGCACCACACCCAGTTTCATGACCAGAATGCGGTCGGAAAGGGCCATGGCCTCGGCTTGGTCGTGGGTCACGTAAATGATGGAAAATCCGTATTGGCGCTGCAAATCTTTGATCTCGAAACGCATCTCTTCTCGTAAATGGGGGTCCAGGCTGGAGAGAGGTTCATCCAGCAGCATGACATCCGGGTTGATGGCCAGAGCGCGGGCGAGAGCCACCCGTTGTTTGCCGCCGCCCGAAAGAGCCGCCGGGCTCTCCTGAGCGACGTTCGACAAGTTTGTGGACCGCAGCGCGTCTGCGGCGCGTTTTTCGATTTCAGCGGCGGGGAGCTTGCGGATTCGCAGAGGAAAAGCCACGTTTTCATAGACCGAGAGATGGGGCCACACGGCAAAAGCCTGAAAGACCATTCCAAAATCGCGCTTTTCAGGGGGCAGATAATAGTTTTTCTCAGGAGAGGAGATCAAACGGTCGCCCACGTAAATCTCCCCCTCGCTCAAATCCTCGAATCCCGCCACCATGCGCAGGGTGGTGGTTTTCCCGCAACCCGAAGGGCCCAGCATGGAAAAACACTCTCCTTTGGAGATCTCCAAGTTCAGCCCATCGACCGCCGTAACGGAGCCGAAGCGCTTGGTCACGTTCACGAACCGCACGTAGGACATGTTATTTTCCTCCTGCCCCTCCGGTCTTGCCGGTAAAGTAGTTGACGAGACTCTGTCCCGTAACGATGAGAATCAGCGCGATACCGGCCAAAGCGGCGGAGACCACCGTCTCGCCGTCCTCGTTCAGGGTATAAATAGCCACTCCGATGGTGCGCGTTGTGGGGGCGTAAAGCATGATGGAAACGGTCAGCTCCCGCAGGGAGGGCAGAAAGATGAGGAAAAACGCCGCCAGCATCCCCGGCCGCACCAAGGGCAGTACGATGTCTTTCAGAGCCTGCCACATGGTGGCGCCGCAGGCCCGGGCCGCCTCCACCAGGGAATCGTGTACCTGTTCCAGGGCGGCGGAGTTGGCCCTCAGGGAAAAAGCCATGTAGCGGGCAATGTAGGCCACCAAAATGATCCAGACGGTATTGTACAGGTTTATCCCAAATTTGCCGCTCCAAGCCAAGATTACGCCCAGGGCAATAACGGACCCGGGGACCGAAAAAGGCAGCATCCCCAGAAATTCCAGAATCCCCTTGCCCCGCACTTTCATTTTGACGATGACGTAAGAAATCATAACGCCCGCAAACATGGTGACGAGAGCCGCGGAAAGGCCCAGGGTGACGCTGTTCCAGATAGCGTCTTTGGTGACCTTGTAGTCGAAAAGAATAAACTTGTAGTTGTCCAGGGAAAGATTTTCCCAGGTAAAGGGCAGCCCGTAGGTTTTGAGGCCGCCCACCAGAAAGATGACCACCGTGGGCAGCACTATGGTGAAGCCGATATAGGCCAGGCAAAAAATGAAAAGGGGCACTCGAAGGGTGCGGAGTTTGAGCTCCATGGGGCGGAAACTTTTTCCCGCAATGATCTGGTAATGGCCTTTACTCAAAATCTTGCCCTGGAGCCAGATGATAAAAGCCGCCGTGACCACGAGTACCGTGGCCAACACCGTGCCGGTGCGGATGGAGGCAAAACTCCCCGCGCTTTGGTGTATCCGCTGGTAAATGAGGGTGGGGATGTTGAAAATCCCATTTTCGATGCCCAGCACGGCCACCGTCCCAAAGTGAGCCATGGAATAAAGCATGATGAGAAGCGCGCCGGAAAGAATACTGGGCATCACCAGAGGAATGGTGATCTTCCGGGTGATGGTGAAGAGCCCCGCCCCCGAAATGCGCGCCGATTCCTCCAGGGTGGGGTCCATGCGCTCCAGCGCTCCGCAGACCTGAATGAACACGAAGGGGAAAAGGTACATGATCTCCACCAGAATGATGCCGGCGTAGCTGTAAATATTGAAAACAGGGGCGCTCAAGCCGAAGTTGACCATAAAAAAACGGTTGATGAACCCCGCTCTGGGAGAGAGCAGCATTTTCCACGCAAGGGCGCCGATGAAAGACGGGAGCATGAAGGGAACCAAAAACATGCTCTTCATGAACCTTTTGTAGGGAAGATCCGTCCGCGTCACCAGCCAGGCGAAGAAGGTTCCGATGACGGTGCTGCCTAGGGTAGTTCCTGTCGCGATGATCAGCGAATTGACCAGAGCCTGGTAGGTATCCGGTTCCCCGATGATTTTCAGGACGTCCCGGAGGTTGAACTTTCCGCCCACCCAGAATGCGTTGAAAAAAATGAGCAGCACCGGCACCGCCACCACCACCACCAAGATGGCGACGGAAAGGAAAAGGATGATCTGAGCGGCTCCGAAGCTCCGTTTTTGGGTAATGGCGTTCATGACTTCAGCACCTCCGTCAGACTTCCGGCGTCGAACCACAGCAGGTTTCTGAAGTTGACGACGCAGGTTTCTCCCTCTTGGAACATCAGTTTTTCCGTCAGCGCCTCGTGGGTTTCAACGCTCGTGCGCAAACTCGCGCCGTCGATCTCGATCAGGTAGTCCATCATGGCCCCCAAAAAACTGGCCCGCCTGACGATACCCCGAAGGCCCTCCCCGTTCTGGGCGAGCCTCACGTCCGACGGGCGAAAACCGGCTGCCCACTCGGGCGCGTCGCCTTCTGGTTTTTCCCAGGGCATACGTTGGACTCCGTCGCCCACAAGGTAATCTTCCCCTGCTTTTCGTACCGAAAGGAAATTGGCTATACCCATAAAATTGAAAACGAAGGGGTCCTCCGGCCTTTCGAAAATTTCCCAGGGAGTGCCTGTTTGGCGGATATGCCCCCCCTCATCCATGATGGCCAGCCGGTCGGAGATCGCCAAAGCTATCTCTTGATCGTGGGTGACGTAAAAAACGGTGATATTGAGTTTGCGCTGCAGTTCTTTTATTTCGAAACGCATCTCTTCCCGCAAATTGGCGTCCAGGTTGGTCAGAGGTTCGTCCAGAAGCATGAGAGAGGGTTTGGCCACCAACGCCCGGGCAAGGGCCACGCGCTGCTGCTGACCTCCGGAAAGCTCCGAGGGGAAGCGTTTCTCCAGGCCGCCCATGCCCACCATGGAGATGGTCTCCATAACCCTCTCCTTCAAATTTTCACGTGACACTTTCGCCAGCTTCAGGGGATAGGCGACGTTGTCGAAGACCGTCATGTGCGGCCACACCGCGTAGTCCTGAAAAACGACCCCCAAGCCCCGGCTGTCCGGAGAAATGTCGATGCCCCCCGCCGGATCGGAAACCACGGTGCCGCCAATGGAGATTTTTCCCCCGTCGGGAATTTCAAACCCCGCGATCAGCCGCAGTAAAACCGTTTTCCCGCATCCTGAGGGCCCCAGCAGCGTGAAACACTCACCTTGCCGGATCGTGAGAGAAAGATTTTCATGAACGCGATGTTTACCGTAACTTTTGGCTATGCCTTCGACGCGAATGATATCCATGCCTATTCCTTTAAATCCTTAAAATCTTTATTTGCCCTGCAGCGTGTCCGTGAATTTTTTGATCAACGCCTCTTTTGTAGCCATCATTTGGATATAATCGATTTTTATGGCGCGCTTCAGGGCGTCAGCGGCCTCGGGCAGCATGAATTCGGGGGGATTTTTGACGTCGGTGCGCACGGACAAGGTCCCTTCCCCAGCAACCAGGACCTGCGCGTCGTAGGAAAGAAGATAGTCCACGAATTTTTTAGCGGCTTCCAGGTTGGGGCTGCCTTTGAAGATAGCTATGGGACTGGGCGCCATCAGTAGTTCAGGAGGGTAATACAAGGCGATATGCGCCCCTTTGGCGATTTTGTCGTTGGTTATGTAATCCACGGCAAGGCTGGCAGACAGCTCGCCGGAAGCGGTGTCGTCCACCACCTGGCCCGACCCTTTGCCGATTCTGGCTTCGTTGGCGCGAAGTTTTTCGAAAAATTCCCAGCCGAATTGCTTCTCCCAAAGGGCGATGCTCATGTAGGCCGTTCCCGAAAGAGCCGGGTCCGCGATGCCGAAAGCGCCTTTGTACTCGGGCTTGAAAAGATCGGACCACTGGGTGGGCGGGGTTTTGATCGAGTCTGTGTTGATGGCGATGCCCAGAGTGCCCAAGCGGGCCGCCGTGAAGTGGCCGTCGTAGTCGTCGAAAGGATTCAATATCTCTTTGATCAGCGGGGTCTCGTATTTTTCCAGAATGCCCTCTTTCTTCATGCTGTAGAAATCCGGGACTTCGCTGGTCCAGATGACGTCCGCCAAAATTTTGCCGCTCTCCCGCTCGGCCGCTATTTTGGCCATGAGCTTGCCCGCGCCGGCAGACTGGTAGTCCACGGCGATGTCGGGATATTTCTTGTTGAACCCCTCCAGTATTCCGCCGATGAGGGATTCTTTCATGGACGTGTAGATGATGAGACTTTCTTTGGCGGCCGCAGCTTGCCCGGCCACCCCCAAGAGCAACGCAAAACCGAGAAACACAGCCACGATACGTGTACGCATAATAAAATCCTCCTCCGTATGAATTTAAATCCAACGAGCCGACCTGCTCCCACCTGCGCCAATTTCGCCAATTTCACCAATTTTCGACGAATGAATGAAACTTTGCCGGAAAAATTTCAATAAGCCAAGCAAGCAAGGCAGACCGCGCATTTTGTATGATATCACAAGGAGAGTTTCTGTTGGGTGGGAAATTTGGGGCAGGGATTAGCTTGGGGTTGGGGGTCAGAAATTTTGCCCACAATTAAAGACAGAAAAATAAAGACAGAAATTCCTGTCGGAAATTCAGGCATGACAATTCCGGCATCGGTCCGCATTTTTCGGCGGCGTAGAAATCGGGAGGAGGGCACCGCTCCTCTTTTATTTTTTTATTTCAATATCCGGTGGGTTACCGTGTCGAAAAGCAAAAGCCCCCCGCTGAGCAGAATGGAAAAACTGGCGATCAGTTTCAGCAAAAAAGGCACCCGGGGCAAACGCAGCGACAACAACACGTCAAAGTCCAAAGGCTTTCCAGCCACAAGAGAAAGGTGTTCGATTCCTCTTATCCACACCTTGAAGTCGTTCAAATCCAACGAAGCCAAAAGGCAGCCCAAAAGAAGCATCCAATAGGGCAGCGAAGGCGGGATAGAAGCGTCGGGCAGAATTTGTTGGAGCAAATCGACGGACCCCGTCCCTGGATCGCGTTTTACGAAATACCACCACAGCAACGACGAGACGACGCCCCAATAGAACGCGCTCCCCAGAAAACGCCCCCCAAAACCCCATTGCAGATAGGCCTCCACCACCTGTGTCGCGTAAACGAGATACAGTGGCAGGAACACCCATTTGAGGCCGGGATAAAAGGACAAAAGAGAGTTTTTCCCCCCTCCCTTCTTGCCGTTGCGGGGTGGGCGATAGGTTTTACCCTCCAGTCGGCTTTTGATGAGCAGATATTTCTCGTATTCCTCCTGGTTACCGTGTACCCCTCCGGCCCAGTAATTTTCGGACCCTTCTTCGGAATCGCGATCGGGATATGCCATCCATTGACCTCCTTCTAAAGCTGACCTCCGCCTAAACTTCTCCTCCCAAAGCCTGGCATACGGATGTTTTGTATGGGATGTTCTGTACGGGTTGTTTTCAGCTCATTTCGAAAGCGGCGGCCACTTCCTTGAGTTTCTCCCGAATCGGAATATGCTGGGGGCACTTCGTCTCGCACGCCCCGCATTCTACGCAAACGCTGGCCTTATTGCCATCGCGGTTGTCGGCCAGGATATAGTTATAGTGGGCTTTCTGGGCTTCCCAGTTCCCCGAGATCGCCGCGTTGTTCAGGTTCATGAAGCATTGAGGTATATCCACGCCTTTGGGGCAGGGTATGCAGTACCCGCAGGAGGTGCAGGGCACTCTCATTCGGCTGACGAAAAGGTCCTTCGCGGTCTTCACCAGATCCAACTCTTTCGGCGTCAAAGTACCGGGGAAACCCTTCGCCGCGCTTTCGATGTTTTGGGTCATCTGCTCGGGCGCGCTCATCCCGCTCAGCAACAAACCCACCTCGGAGTGGTTCCAGACCCAGCGAAGGCCCAGGTCCGCAAGGGTCGGCTTCCCATATCCCGCCTCTTTGGCCGCGCTGTGAAGGTCCGGGGGAATCGAGATGGAGATGTTGCCCCCTTTCAAAGGTTCCATTATGACCACGCCGATATCCTTCCCTCTCGCGTACTTCAAGCCCAGGACGCCGGCTTGGTAGTTGTCGTCCAGAAAATTGAGCTGAATCTGGCACATGTCCCATCTATAGGAATCTACGATTTTTTTGAACGTGTCCAGGCTGTCGTGGAACGAAAAGCAGATATAACGTATCTTCCCGGCGGCGCGCGCCTTTTCCATGAAACCGATGATGTCGAGCTTCAAAAGATTCTCCCACCTGCCGGCTGAAAGAGCGTGGAGCAGGTAGAAGTCGATGTGATCGGTTTGAAGCTGCGTCAACTGCTCGTTCAAATGAAAATCCAGGTCGCCGCGAGTCTTGATCAGCCAGCTCGGCAGTTTCGTCGCCAACTGGACCTTATCTCTGAGTCCCTTGAGAGCCCGTCCGACGAAAGGCTCGCTCTTTCCCCCGTGATAAGGGCGCGCCGTGTCGATATAGTTGACGCCGTTTTCGACGGCGAAATTCATCATCCGCGAAGCCGTGGGCTCGTCGATCTCCCCGTTTAGAGTCGGCAGTCTCATACACCCGAAACCCAAGATCGACAGCCGCTCCGCAACGCGTGGCATAGTTCTGTAGAGCATTTTAACATCCCCCTAAAGATGCGTTTTCTAAGGCATTATTATACACACACGAATGCGCCTAATCGATCGAATGCGATATGTTTCCCAGAGACCCCCAGTGACCTCAGTTCCCCAAAATTCCAAAAAAATTCCCAAAAAAATTCCAACACAGCAGCCCGATGAAAAGGGCGAGGACAACACCGCCCAAGAAACGCAGCCGGGGGATCCTCAAGGTGAAAAACGTCATGGAGAGGGGGCAAAGAGCGGCGTAGGTATAGATGTTTTTCAAAACCTCGAAGTTCAGCAAAGAGTGGACGGGGTAGACGATCAGGAGCGACAAAAAGTCGAGGGATACCGCGATAAACAAGCTCCCTTTGACTCCGAAGCGCGCTCCGTAGACCAAGTATCTGAGAACCAACGCCGGCCCCAGATGAAGAAGGTAAAACAAACTCTGACGGGTGAAGATCGTGGCCAAAACATAAAAGTAATAGGTGGGCAGCAGCGTCCAAGACCGTTGCTGATAACGCAGCAAAAGACACGCCGTCAGACCGGGGAGTCCGAAGTACACGAACAACGCTCTGAAAAGATCCATTGCCTCCTGCATGAAGTCCGGAACGAGATCTTCGCTGTGAGGTTTCACAATAGTCTCTCCTATTAGTGAATTAAGATAAAAAGCCTAAAGTTAGAATAGCTAAAAAGCAAGTCAATTGCTCTATTTATTGCTCTATTAGCGCGTGTAAATTCAACATTATTTTAAGTTAAACGACTATAACCCGAGTTTCGCAATCAGTGAAATTTAGGTCGAAATTTATGGCGACAAAACAACATCCGCAAGCTGTTTCTAAGCGCGAGAATGTATTATACAACTATTACCGCGTACTTCAGTCCTGTTGTTCAAATTGATTGAAGATTAACAAGCAGCCCGCCTCGAACCTTCCCCGGTCGAAAACTCCCGCCCCCGGCTTAAATTCAGGGAGGCTTTACGCAAAAGACCGCATGACATTCTTCCTCCCCTACGTTTAGAGTACCAGAAGACCGACGGGACGCAAGCCTTCGGGTCAAACTCGAAGCCAAACTCCAGACCGAACTTCATCAGATGGAGGGTTTACTAACGGAGGGTTTGCGTCCTCGACATTCAGGAGGGTTATTATGCAATATGGTATTTTGTACTTTTTGAGTTTCGCGTTTCTCCTCGCTCCTTCCGCCTCCAGCGCTTTGACTGCCGATTCCGCAGACCTCAAGCCGGCGCTCATTCCCATGGAAGATTTTTTCCGCAATCCCGAGGTCGCCAGCTTTTCGATCTCGCCGGACGGCAAAAAACTGGCCTATAAAAAGCCTTGGGAACGCCGTTTGAACATTTATGTCCGCGACATCGAGAGCGGCCAGGAGCGCCGTCTGACATCCGCCACGGAGCGCGACATCTCCGGTTTTTTCTGGAAGGGAAACGATCGTATCGCCTTCAGCCAGGACAAGGGCGGAGACGAGAATTTTCATGTTTTCCTAGTGAACATCGACGGGGGCGAACCCAAGGAACTGACGCCCTTCGATGGCGTGAAAACCTACGTTCTGGACGACCTGGAGGAGGACCCGCGTCATCTGCTGATCTCCATGAACAAAAACAACCCGGAGGTCTTCGACGTTTACCGCTGCGACCTGGAAACGGGGATATTGGCGGAGATCGCCCAGAACCCCGGCAATATCACGGGCTGGATGACCGACCACGCGGGCAGGCTCCGGTGCGCTTACGAGACGGACGGCGTCAACCAGAGTCTCCTTTATCGCGCCGAGGAAAAAGAGCCCTTTAAAAAATTGCTCACCACGAGCTTTAAAGACGATTTCTCTCCTCTCATGTTCAGCTACGACAACAGGCTGCTCTACGTGGCGTCGAACCTGAGCCGCGACAAGACCGCCGTCTATACCTTCGACCCCGACAAAAACGAGACTCTCGACCTGATCTACGAACATCCCGACGTGGACGTGTCGAGCCTGATTTCCTCTAAAAAGCGCAAGGTCCTCACCGGTGTAGTCTACACCACCGACAAGTCGCACTATCACTTTTTCGACGAGGACAGAAAGAAGCTCCAGGAGTCCCTGGAAGCCAAATTTCCCGGGTACGACGTGGCGGTCCTGGATATGGACGACGACGAAAAACGCGTCATTTTCGCGACCTACGGCGACAGAATGCGCGGCGTTTACTACTTCTACGACCGGGCGACGGACAAGATTGAGAAACTGGCCGATCTGGCTCCGTGGCTGAAGGAGGAGCAGATGGCCCCCATGACGCCCATACAGTTCACGGCCCGAGACGGTCTGACCGTCCACGGCTACCTCACCTTGCCTCTGGGCGTGGAACCCAAAGGGCTTCCCCTGGTTGTGATCCCTCATGGAGGCCCCTCCGCCCGGGACACCTGGGGCTTCGACTCCGAGGCGCAGTTTTTGGCCAACCGTGGTGCGGCCGTGCTTCAGGTGAACTTCCGGGGGTCCACGGGATACGGCAAGGCCTTCTGGGAAGCGGGCTTCAAGCAGTGGGGCAAGGGAATGCAGAACGACGTGACCGACGGGGCCCGATGGCTGATCGACCAGGGCATCGTCGATAAAAAACGCGTCGCCATTTACGGAGGAAGCTACGGCGGTTATTCGGCCCTGGCCGGCGCGGCTTTCACCCCCGACCTCTACGCCTGCGCGGTGAGCTACGTGGGGCCCTCCAATATTTTCACGCTGCTGGAAAGTATCCCTCCCTATTGGGAGCCGCTGCGGGACATGGAGTACGAGATGATCGGCGACCCCGTCAAGGACAAGGCCCTTCTGGAGGAGGTCTCCCCCGTCTTTCACGCCGACAGGATCAAGATCCCCCTTCTGGTTGCCCAGGGAGCGAACGACCCGCGGGTCAAGAAAGCGGAGTCCGATCAAATCGTGGAGGCCGTGAAAAAAGCGGGCAAAGACGTGGTCTACCTGGTCAAAGACGACGAAGGCCACGGGTTTCACAACGAGGAAAACCGCTTCGACTTCTACCGCGCCATGGAGGACTTCTTCCGCAAACACTTGGGCCTGCGCTGAGGTCATAAAGAGACGGCAGGGCGACGAACGTCGGGAAACAATTGTCCCGGCTTTGGCTTCAGGCGATACGCAGGCGCGGCTACGGGATATTACGCTGTATACAAGAGCAGGTGGGCTTCATAATATGCGCAGTATGCCATCCTATCATGTTTGATTACTAAAGTACTGTCGTTATTCCGGATGGCATCTGGGGTTCGTTGACGAAAGAAGTGACTGCTCTTGGAACCGATGCCTGTAGCCGTGTTGGAGTATATTCCCCGTATAGACCAGATGAAACCGCCATGTTTGGACACCGCGGTTTTCGGGATGTCCTGTTTTCTCTCCTCCGAACCTCAGTTCGGCATCACCAAAGGAATATGGAAGACCACCGTGGGGTACGCCGGGGGGAGATACGATTCTCCCTCCTACGGCGACAGGGGAGACCACGTCCAGGCGGTGATGGTGGAGTACGATCCTCTGACGGTCAGCTACGGGCAGTTGCTGGAGATTTTTCTCCTCTGGCAGAAACCTCCCCAGGAGTCCGGGCTGCCGGGAGGGGCGTCGTATATTTTCGTCAAGAACGAATTTGAAAAACGTCTGGCTCAGGCGGCGCGAGAGCGTTACGAACTGTGTTCGGGGAACTCCTGCGAGACCGTCCTGTCGGTCTGCAAATCTTTTTACGAAGCCGAGAGCCGGTGTCAGAAATATTTTCTGCGTACTTTTCCGCTTTTCGTGGAGGAGATCAGGAACTTTTATCCCGAGGAAAAAGACTGGGTCCGCTCCACCCTCGCGACGCGGCTGAACGGCATTTTGGGGCAGCCCTCCCTGTCGTTCAGCCTCCCCGAGGACATCGAACTTTACGATTTGAGCGAAGAAGCCATCCGTATGCTGAGGCATTTGACGCCGCAGCCTGCGCCGTAACCCATAAGGGAGGCAATGAACATGAAAATAGTCGTTGTAGGTCTGGGAGGAGTAGGGGGCGTCGTTGGGGGCCGTCTTGCTGCCGGTTTATCCGGCAACCCCGACCACGAGGTCGTTTTCTGGTGCCGGGGAAAGACCCTGGACGCCATTTTAAATGAAGGACTCCACATCCTGAACAATGGGGGAAAAACCACGGTCCGCCCCGCCTTGGCGACCTGCACCGCCGCCGACATTCAGGGGATCGATCTTTTGATCTTTGCCACGAAGGGCTATCACCTGGATACTGCGGCGCGGGAGCTGGCACCGGCGGTAACCCCCAAGACGGCGGTGATCCCCCTGCTCAACGGCGTCAGCGCCGCGTCCATTCTGGAGGAGCGTTTCCCCGAGAGCGACGTCCTGGAGGGGTGCATCTACATCTCCGCCCACGTGGAAAAGCCTGGAACCGTGCGGCAGGTCGGAACGATGCAGCGCATCTTTTTCGGCAAAAAGGGGATCAGCGAGGCGGATAACCGCGTGCGCTACGGAAATATCGAACAGGTCCTCAAAAAAGCCGGGCTCAACGTCACCTTAACGGAGCGGATCGACGTGGAGGTGTGGTCGAAATTCATCTTTCTGTCCCCTTTTGCGGGCGTCACCACCCTTTTCGGCCGCAGTATCGACCAGGTGCTGAGCGAAGAAGAGAGCTTCGAGACCGCCGGCAAAATGATCCGCGAAATTGAAGAACTGGCGCGGGCGAAAAATATCGACCTGCCGGACAACATCTCCCACATCACCCTCGAGAAGGCCCGCTCCTTTGTCCCCTCCACAAAAACTTCCATGCAGCTGGACCGGGAGCAGGGCAGACCGACGGAGCTGGAATCCCTCATCGGCTACGTCTGCAAAGAAGGAAAGGCCCTGGGAGTGCCCACCCCCGTTTACGAACGGGTTTACGACAGCCTGAAGGCCGTTTGCAAGTGAAAAGTGCAAGTGAAAGACGCGGGAGAGGGCAGTAGACGCGGCAAGAGAATGTGGGCATGAATGTGGATATGATAGAATAACGGGCACGTATACGGTTACGCTTATAAACTACGGATCGGAGGCGGACTCGATGGAGGTTCGTTTTGCAGCGCGGGGAACTGAGATTGACACGAAGCTCAAAGATTATATGGAAAGCAAGGTCTCCAAACTGGAGAAGTTTTTCCGTAAAATTTCACACAGCCAGGTGGTGGTCAGTTTCCAGAAGGGCAATTACAACGTGGAGACCACGGCCAACGCCAATGGCGTCATTTTGCGGGCGGAGGAAAACGCGCAGGATCCGCGCAAGGCTTTCGATCAAGCCCTCAAAAATCTCGAACGCCAGATCAAGCGTCACAACGACTACCTCAAGGACAAGGGACAGTTCCACGGGGAGGCGGACTTTTCTTTCAGCATCGAAGGCTTGGGGGACGGTAATAAAGAAGGAAATAAAGAGGATTGGGCCACATACGATCCCATCATCGAAAAAGTCAAAAAAGTTTCCCTGTACCCCATGGACCCCAAAGAGGCCGTCATGCAGATGGAGTTGGTGGGCCACAGCTTTTTCGTGTTCCAAAATGGGGAAACGGGGGACGTCAACGTCGTATACAAACGCAAAGACGGAAACTACGGCCGCCTGGAGCCCGTAAAATAAGATGAATTCACATTTGACTTTTAAGATGAAGACCCTTATCATAGGGAACATCGAAATAGGATAAAATATTTCGACTTGTATCTCAAATTCGACCTCGTGTTTCGATTTCGGGGAAAAGTATAGAGGTAGAATAGACAGGAAACAACTATTCGGTAAAGGAGGTGAATGAATGGGTTATGACGGAACAAAACTGGTCTACTTCAACGGGAACCCGCAGTGGCTGATGCCCGACGGGTCTTTTGTCCCAGTGAAGCACCAAAAGGACGGTTCTTACGCTCCAGGTTCTCTTTATCTCAAGGAGAGAACCCAAACGAGGGAGTGTTTGATCGGGGACCAGGGGATGTAGGCGGATTTGGGCACACCCTTTGTCACTGGAATTCAAGGGCGCAGGCCCTTCAAATCGAATCGATGGGGTATAGAAACCCTTTTTCCCGGATGTTTCCAGTAGAAGAGGTCAGTTGCAAAAGGTCGATTCCCAAAGGGGAATCGACCTTTTTTGGGCGGTGCGCCCGGGTCAGCTCTTTCGATATCATCACTTGGACATGGTGCAAATTATACGTTCCGGGATGGATACGAATGGATCCGAGCAGCGATTATCCGGCGAACTTCAGTCGTCCGTTTGGGGCAGGAAGGACTGCAGACCCTCCACGTCACAGACCGGCATCGAGAAGGTGACCGCGCTGGCTGGGGTGCCGACCCCGGCTTTTTCCGCTATGGCTTGCATGATGTCGTGTTTCCTTTTGCTTTCGGCGAGAATCATGATGATCTCTTTTTCGGGATGAATGCTCACTCCAAAAAATTTCTCCGCTCCGGAAAGGGCGAGTCCTCTGGCGTGTATGATGGTGCCGCCTGTTGCCTTCGCGGCGCGCGCAGCGTCCATTACCTCCTGATTATATCCGCGGTTGGCCACCGCCATAATCAGCACATGTTGAAATTCATGTTCCACTTCTTCTTCCCCTCCGTCTCTTCCGTTGGATTGGCAGGATTGCCGGCTAAATTGTTGTTCAGATCGCCGGTCGAATTCATCGATCACAGCTTGTTGCACACATGCCCCGTCCAGGGACAAAGTGAAGGCGATGCCGCGCCCGGGACGTTTCAAATCCAGCGTTTCGTCGACCTTCGAGAGAACGTCCCGCGTTTCCCCGGAGGGCATGACGCTGAAGAGGATCGCTTTTTCGATTTCCCCCAATCCGAGGTAGTTCAATATTTTGGAGCTGGCCGTACCCTTCCCCAACGTTAAAAGGTTGAGGGTCGCATTCCGGTCTTTGAAAAATCCCGTTATTTTTTTTTCTTTCCCCCGGTCGCAGATCACGACCACCAACATCAAAGAGAGATCCGAAGACGATGGGGGCGTTAACCGACTTTCGTACTCCATCCTATTTCCGTCCTTTCCGGTTCTGTCCTTGCCGGTTCTGTTTTTTACAGCTTCGTGGAATCCGGCGCCGTTTCGCCGGACGTTTCAAGCGTTTCAGCCGTCTCGGACGTCTCGGGAACGGGCTCGTCCTGGGAGATTGCCCGTTCCGCCTTTTTCATCTTTTGATTGTAGAGTACCCCTATCAACTGCAGCGTAACAGGCGGCATCATCGCGATCATCCCCACCACGCCGAACGCATCGACCATGACGCTGCCGCCCAGGGACTCACAGACGCCGATCGTGAAGGGCAGCACGAAGGTCGCGCTCATGGCCCCAGCCGCGACTCCCCCCGAGTCGAACCCAATTCCCACAAAAAGACGCGGGACGAAAAACGTCAGAATCAGCGCAAAAGAACAGATCGGCGCTATGATCCACCAAATCGAAAGGCCGATCAGCATTCGCACCATCGCCAGGGACATGGCAATCCCGACCCCGATGGCCATACTGGAAAGCAGCGTACGCCTGGAAATGGCCCCGGCCGTGATCTCTTCCACCTGTTTCGTGAGAACGTGGACGGCAGGCTCCGCAACCACGACGCTGGCCCCGACCACAAGACATATGGGCACCAGAATCCAATTGTTTTCGAGAGCACCCATTGCCTCGCCCAGGTACTTGCCGGCCGGCATGAACCCTTTGTTGACGCCTGTCAGGAAAATGGTGAGCCCAAACAGAAGGTACAAGAGGCCAACACAGATCTTCACCAGCTCCGTCTTGGAAAGTTTGAGGTATGTGAACTGAAAAAGAGCGAAAATACCGGCGATAGGAACGATTACCATCCCGACCTCTTCAAAAGAACGAAGAAATCCTGTTCCGAAAAGTTTCAGCAGCTCGCCGAGACCCATGACAGTGGCTGGGGTATCCAGTTCATATCCGGTGGCCTGAGAATCGAAAAACAACCCCGTGATGAGAACCGCCAGGATGGGTCCTATTGAGCAGATGGCGCAGATGCCGAAATTGTCTTCCTCCGAATCTTTGCCGCTGCTAATCGCCGCGAACCCCGCGCCCAAGGCCAGAAGAAAGGGAACCGTGATAGGCCCCGTCGTCACGGCCGAGGCATCGAAAGCGACGGCAAGATAGTCGGCCGAAAAAAAGGCGATCGCAAACGTGAGGGCGTACATCGCTATGAGCATATGCGACAGCCTCCAGCGGAACAAAATACGTAAAACCGCCACGACAAGAAAAACGCCGACTCCAACGGCGACACTGCCCAATAACGTAAGGTCGGGCACCGAGGGGACCTGCTTCGTCATGACCTGCAAATCCGGCTCGGCCACCGTCACGAGGCAGCCAAAGACAAAACACCCCACGATCAACAAGGGCAGATTTTTCGACTGGAGCAGCGCCGAGCCTATATGCGCGCCCATCGGCATCATCGCTGTGTCGGTTCCCAGCGAGAAAAGCGTCAATCCAATGATGAGGATCACCATGCCACAAATCATCAGTACCAAAGTCCCGCGGGGCATGGGAACAACGGCCACGTCAAGCAGTAAAATAATGATACCTATGGGTAACACCGCCTGCAACGATTCTTTCAGCTTCTCAAAAAGGACCTTTTTCATTCTCGACTTCCTTTCACACAATATGAGAAAAACACAATATGGAAAACACGATAGACAGAAAAGGCGGCCTTTCAGCAGAGGCCCAACGACAAAAGATACAGAGGCAAATCATACCCCCCAAACATGAATATCTCTCGTCCCGGCTTTTTCCGGGCGCTGGAGGCGATAATAGATTTTTTCGTCCCAACTGCGCCCGGCTCGTTCGTCGCAGACAATCAAGTGGGCCTCCTCCGCTCCGGACTGTTCCGCGTAACGGGCCGTCTGCTCCAGACCTTCGGAAAGCGCCTTCTTCGGGTCGTGAGAGGAAGGGCGGATCGTTTTCAGCTCCAGCACGATTCTTTGTTCACGCTGCTCCCGTCTGTCCGCGCCCCGGGGGTAACGCCAGCGGACCAGCAGGTCCACGCGGCCGCTCCCCAAGGCGTATTCCCGCCCGATCAGGCCGCCGCCGTTGACGATCCGCTGTAAAAACGCCTGCAGCAGCAGTTGAAATCCTGCTTCTTTGTAGTCATAACCTTCTTTCCAGCTTTCGATGTTTTCACGGAAAAACTGCTGAAACTCCCGCAGAAGTTTCGACATATCCAGCTCCCCGTCGGGTTTCACGTACCATTCCTGAGTGGGGCGGGAGGTCAGACC
>JAISLU010000040.1 GCA_031277095.1 Synergistaceae bacterium | reverse complement strand
CAACTCTGTAAGCGACACAGCCATCACCCTTTATATACCGTATACTCGTTTTGCCGTATACGTCATAGTATACTGTATCGTCTTAAGTAGAGGGGGTTAATTGGGGGTGTCTGTAGTCGTCTGGGTATTAAAAAAGCCTGCTTTCGCAGGCGTTTGTGGAGATTTTGTTTTACTGTGATATCTCAAATGGCTCCACGACCAGGACTCGAACCTGGAACCTAGTGGTTAACAGCCACCCACTCTGCCGATTGAGCTATCGTGGAACACTTGATTATAAGATATTATATCAATAATTCTTTTTATGTCAAACAACTCCAGTTTAGCCCAAATTCGCGATATGAACTCAGGAAAACGCTGTCAATCTTCTCAATGCAAAGACTTAGGCTATTTTTTCTTTCCACCGAATGGTGCAAAAGAAAAAAATCGGCTATCTGCGATTCTATTGATTCCTATCTCGCTAATTTAGCGGATTTAGATGGCCGCTTTTTCCACCCTTCCCCGTTATAATAGGCCTTACGCAGTGTCGCGAGCAGCGCCCAATGGAGGTGCTGGATCGAGGGTACACACTGGAATGCTGAGATTATGGCAACTCGGGAGTGGGTCGGCATGAGATTTTTAGTAGGGTTGGTGACTTTGGGTTTTCTGGTGTGGTTACTTGGTCCGCTGGTTTTGGGCATAATCAGGGTTATGTTTTCGGTGGCTCCGATTGTCACCCTTGTTGTGGTCGTCATCATTCTCGGCTGTATGAAGAGGAAGGGAAGGGCTTCCTGGTATAAGTGAACATAGACCTAACCCGTCTGACAGGTATTTCCCCTTAATGAATACCCTGCTTAATCACCCTGCAGTGGATTTATCGGCGTCGGCATATCCATACTTTCCTTGAAACAATCCTTTGTAACCCTTTGCAGGGGTTCATCCGTGCTGCTTTGTCATTATTTGTCGAAATGAATTCGGAGGTGTCATTTTTGGAGGAAGCCCTGAGAATTGCCGTATTGATCAAGCAGGTTCCCGCGACGGAAAACGTCAAAATCGACCCGGAGACGGGGGTCATGATACGGGAGGGGCTGGAGGCGGAGGTCAACCCCCTGGACCTGTACGCCCTGGAGGAGGCCGTGAGAATCAAAGAAAAATTTCCCCACACCCGCGCGACCGCCGTCACCATGGGGCCGCCTGCCGCCGACAAGGCCGCGCGCTACGCCATCGCTATGGGCTGCGACGAGGGGGTGCTAGTGACGGACAGGGCCTTTGCCGGCTCGGACACGCTGGCGACGGCCACGGTGCTGTCCCATGCCCTGTACAGGTTGGGGGCCTTCGACCTGATCTTGACGGGAGAGCGGGCCACGGACGGAGAAACGGGCCAGGTCGGCCCAGCTGTCGGGTCCCTTCTGGGGGTGCCGGTGTTGACGTTCGTCAGCAGACTGGAAATTCTTCCAAACGGCCGAATTCTCGCGGAGCGCGCCGTGGAGGGCGGCCACGAACGCCTTTCGGCGCCCATTCCCTCCCTTGCCGTGGTGGTCAAGGAAATCAACGTGCCGCGTCTCTGCACTCTGGGAGGCAAACTGAAGGGTAAAAAGGCGGAAATCCGCACCCTGTCCTTCGCGGACCTGGGCCTGCCCCGGGAGCGGGTGGGGCTTGCGGGCTCGCCGACGAAGGTGGTCAAGGTCTGCTATCCCCAAGTGACGCGGAAAGGGCGCAAAGTGTCCGCCGCCGAGGATTTCGACGGCGCGCTGGAGGCGCTGGAAACATTTCTGGCGAACGTGGGAGCGGGCGGAAATCCGGCACTCCCCGGAGCAGAGGAGGGTGAGGCATGAAGGCAGGCGGTCGGGGCGAAGTGTGGACACTGGCGGAGATTCGGGAGGGCCGACTTCACCCCGTCTCTTACGAGCTGCTGGCGTGGGGGCGGGGTGTCGCGGACGCGCTGGGCGTTCCCCTCGCCAGCGTCGTTCCGGGGGATAATCCGCCGGACGCCGCTTCTTTATTCGCCCACGGGGCGGACAAGGTTTATCTGGCGGAAGACCCGGGGCTGAAGCATTTTCTCGTGGACGCTTACGCGGGGGTTTTGGCAGATATGACGGAGGAGTACGAGCCCCAGGTTTTCATCGCCTCGGCGACGACCCAGGGCAGAAGCGTCATGTCCGTCCTCTACGCCAGGCTGGGGTGCGGCTTGACGGCCGACTGCACGGACCTCTCCGTCCGAGACGGACTTTTGCTCCAAACGCGCCCTGCCATCGGGGGCAACGTCATGGCGGACATCATGACGCCCGAGCGCCGCCCTCAAATGTGTACGGTGCGGCCCAAGTCGAAAAGACCCCTGACTCCCGATCCCTCACGGAAGGGCGAACTTGTCCGGTACACCCCCAAAAAATCCTCCCTGGCGTCGGCCCTGACCTTTCTCGGCTTCGATCCCGAGCTCCGGGTGGGTCTGCCCATCCAGGACGCGGAGGTCATCGTCGCCGGCGGCAAGGGGATGAAGGAGGCCAAAAACTTCGCCCTTCTCGAGGAGCTGGCGCGGCTTCTGGGCGGCTCCGTGGGGGCCTCGCGGGCAGCGGTGGACCTGGGATGGGCGCCCCATTCTTCCCAGGTGGGGCTCAGCGGAAAATCGGTCACTCCAAGGCTTTATATTGCCTGGGGTATCTCGGGGGCGGTGCAGCACCTGGCGGGTATGGGGGGCGCGGAGACGGTCGTCGCCGTCAACATCGACCCGAATGCCCCTATTTTCGGCGTGTCGGACTTCGGAGTGGTCGGCAGCGCACTGGAGGTCTTGCCCAGGCTCATCGACGACCTGAAAAAAAACAAACGCCACATCCCCGCAGGGCGCCTCGCAGGACGTTGAATTCCCGTGAAGTTTTGGGCGAGCATAAGACGTATAATCTTACCCGGACTCGATCGAGAGACCGGAGTCGGTAATAGATATAGTCGTTTAACTTGAAAAATGTTAAATTTACACGCGCTCAATAGAGCAATGGACTTGTTTTTTAGCTATTCTTACTTTAGGCTTTTTATCTTAATTCACTATAAGGAGTGGAATGGATGAAGCTGGCGGTGATCGGATCGGGTTACGTAGGGCTGGTAACGGGCGCGTGCCTGGCGCGGTTCGGAAACAACGTGGTCTGTGTGGACACGGACGTGGAAAAGGTCGAGACGCTGCGTAACGGCAAGGTTCCGTTTTACGAGCCCGGGCTTTCGGACATGATGGCCCGCAACGTGGCGGAGGGCAGGCTTCGGTTCTCCTCGGTCCTGGGCGAGGCTTTGGAGGGGGGGGAGGTCTGTTTCATCACCGTGGGAACACCGTCGGCCCCGGACGGCAGCGCGGACCTCCGATACGTGGAGTCCGCCGCCCGCGACATCGGACGCGCCATGAGCGGTCCCCTGCTGGTGGCCGTAAAGTCCACCGTTCCGGTAGGTACCAACGGCAAGGTGAAGACCTGGATAACTGAAGAGCTGGACAAACGGGGGTCCGGTCTCCGGCCGGACATGGTGTCGAACCCGGAATTTTTGCGGGAGGGAGCGGCTGTGCGGGACTTCGTGGAGCCGGACCGGGTGATCGTCGGCCTGGAGCCCCCGGAGTCCTCGGAGATCGCGGAGCGGATGAAGGAGCTTTATTCTTTCGTGGAGCCCGACAAGGTTCTCCTCATGGATATCGCCTCCGCCGAGATGGCCAAATACGCGGCCAACGCAATGCTGGCGACCCGCATCTCCTTCATGAACGAAATAGCGAACATCTGCGAACGGGTGGGGGCCAACGTGGACAACGTCCGTCAGGGCATGGCCCTGGACACCCGAATCGGCGGCAAATTTCTGTACGCCGGCTGCGGCTACGGCGGGTCCTGCTTCCCCAAAGACGTCCGCGCGATCCGGGATTTCGCCGCGTCCTCCGGCTACATCTCCCAGATATTGACCGCCGTGGACGAAGTCAACCTTCGGCAAAAAGAGGTACTCTACGAAAAACTTTCCGGGCATTTCGGCGGGCTTTCGGGGCGAACCGCCGCTCTTTGGGGATTGGCCTTCAAGCCCAAGACCTCCGATACCCGCGAGGCGCCGGCCCAGGCCCTCATTTGCAGGCTTCTGGCCGAGGGCGTCCGCGTGCAGGCCCACGATCCGCGAGCGATCGAGGAAACCCGCCAAATCCTGGGTGAGCGTCAGGGGCTGATCTACGTCCACGATCCCTACGACGCCGTCAACGGAGCGGACGCGCTGGTGGTGGCGACGGAGTGGGACATCTACAAGCAGCCCGACTTCGAGCGGGTCAAACGCCTGTTGAAGGCCCCGGTCATCGTGGACGGGCGCAACCTCTACTCCCTGGCCGAGATGAAAAGAAGAGGCTTCGACTACTACTCCATCGGCCGGCCGGAGGTGCGCCGGGCCGGGGCCGAAATGGACGTCTGAAAGGCGGGTGGGAAAAATCGTGTCTCATACCGGTACCCCTTACGATTTTTTGCGCTCGGGCCGGGCCGGGGAGGTGGGAATCGCGATATTGGGGGACGTGGTGCTGGATCGCTATCTCACGGGTTCCACCTCTCGCGTTTCACGGGAGGCTCCCCTTCCCGTCGTCGTCTGCGACCGGGAAACGGACAACCTGGGGGGAGCGGGGAACGTCGCCATGAACCTGAGGGGGCTGGGGTGCCGCGTGTTTTTGGCCGGGGCGGTCGGGCAAGACCCGGGAGCCCGAAGCATCCGGCAACACCTGGAGGACATAGCGGCGGAGGCGAAGTTGTTCCCCAGGGCCGCCCCCACCTTGACCAAAACCCGTTTGATCTGCGGAGGCCAGCAAGTCGCCCGTTTCGATCACGAAAAGATCGAGCCTCTGGACGACGGTCTGGCGGACGAGGCCCTGATCTGGCTCGGGAAACTCCTCGGCGAGAAAACCGTCCGGGCCGTGATCTTGTCCGACTATGGGCTGGGCTTCTGCACGCCCCGGCTTTCCTCCGGGGCCGTTCAGGCGGCGCGGGCGCACGGCGTTCCCCTGTTCGTCGATCCGAGAGGCTCCGACTGGAGCAAATATCGAGGGGCGACCGTCGCCACGCCCAACCTGGCGGAGCTGTCCGCCGTGTGCGGCCCCGTACCCAACGAAAACGACGCCGTGGCCCGGGCCGGCGAAAGCGCGCGGCGAAGGGCGGAGCTGGAGTGGCTTTTGGTCACGCGCTCCTCTCAGGGCATGACCCTCGTCGGCGAGGGAGGAACCACCCACCTTCCGGCTCGGCCCGTGGAGGTCTTCGACGTCAGCGGCGCGGGGGACACGGTCATCGCCTGCCTGGCCGCCGGTGTCGCCGCGGGCTTTTCCATGAATGAGGCGACGCGGTTTTCCAACGAGGCCGCCCAGATCGTCGTGACCAAGGCGGGGACCTATCCCATCGCCGCCTCGGACCTGATCGCCGTACCGCGGATTGCCGCGCCGCGGATCGACGCGCCGCGAAGGGTGGAGCGCCAGTCGGCAGCCCGGCTCTGCCGCCAATGGAAGGAGGAAGGCCGGCGGGTCGTCTTCACCAACGGATGCTTCGACGTCCTCCACGCCGGACACGTCCACAGCTTGGAGCGCGCCCGAGAGCTGGGGGACCGGCTGATCGTCGGCCTGAACAGCGACCGTTCCGTCAGGGCTCTGAAAGGGGAAAACCGCCCCGTCAACGGGGAAGAAAACCGCGCACGGCTTTTGGCGGCGCTGAGGGCGGTGGACTTGGTGGTCATTTTCGACGAGGACACGCCCGCGGAGCTTTTGTCCGAACTGCGGCCCCATGTTCTGGCCAAGGGCGGCGACTACACGGCCGAAGATCTGCCGGGCCGAGAGTTTGTCGATGAAGTGGCGATCATTCCCCTGATAAAGGGGTTATCCACGACGGAAACGATCCGCCGCATGAAAACAGGGGACGCTGAATAACTGAAGTAAAGAACCTGAAGTGAGGACCTGCAGCGCCCCAGCGTGTTTTTTGTCGCAAGGCAAGCCTTCACAAGGCAAGCCTTCGCAAGGCCACGCCTTCACAAGGCCAACTCTTCGTTCATGCTGCCCGTGCGGTAGCCCAAAAGGTCCAAGGCGACGTAGGTAAAACCGATCTTTTTGAATCGGTCGTAGAGCGTCTCTCGGATTTTGCGGTCCGCGAAGACGTCGAAGCCCTCTTCATCGGTCTCGATACGGGCCAGTTTCCCATGGTGCCGCACCCGCACCTGCCTGAGTCCCAGGTCCAGAAGCACTTGCTCCGCCTGGTCCACCATCCTGAGCCGCTCCTCCGTGATGCTCTCCCCGTAGGGGAAACGGGAGGAAAGGCAGGCAAAGGACTGCTTGTTCCAAGTGGGCAGCCCCATCTCTTTGGAAAGAGTCCGTATTTCCGCCTTGAAGAGTTCCGCGTGGCGCAGGGGGCTTTTCACGCCCTGTTCCCGAACCGCTATCAACCCCGGCCGGTAATCGCCGTTGTCGTCCATGTTGGAGCCCTCGGCTACGTTGTCGATGCCGCGTTCTTTCGCCACCGCCCATATTTTCGTGAACAGCTCGTTTTTGCAGAGGTAACAGCGATTGGTGGGGTTTTTTGAAAATCCCTCGATGTTCAATTCCTCGGAGTCGCAGACGACGTGCAGGATGTTCTCTTTTGCGCAGAAATCCGTGGCCTCCTTGAGTTCCCTCAAGGGAAAGGAGCAGGAGCGCGCCGTAACGGCTATGGCCCTCTCCCCCAAGACGTCGTGGGCCGTCTTCAGCAGAAAAGTGGAATCCACTCCCCCGGAAAAAGCAACGGCCACGCTCCCCAGCTGGCGAAGGTATTCCTTCAGGTTTTCCTGTTTTCGATGCAGGCCGTTATCGATCGAACAAGTGTCCATGTGAACAAATCCCCCAATACCTTTGTTTGTGATATTGCCCTGTTATTTTACCAGCAAAGTCAATGACTCAAACAAAAGCCGCGGGGCTCCGCCCCATGCCCCGCAGGGGACTCGTCCCCTGACCCCTTTTTTGCTTCACTCCACGGCCGCAATTGTGCCGCCGCCCACAACCACGTCTCCGTCGTAGAGAACCACGGCCTGTCCGGTGGCAATGGCCCGCTGAGGTTCGTCGAAGTCCACCCGTATCCGGCCGCCCTCGGTGCGAACCGTCGCCTCCTGCTCGGGCTGCCGGTACCGGGTCTTTGCCCTGACCTTGAAAATGGAGGAGGGCGGAGGCACGATCCAGTTGACATCCTCGGCAAACAAAACCTTCGAGTACAGAAGCCTCTCGTCGCCGAGGGTGACGGTATTGTCGAGGACGTTTTTCCCGCAGACGTACATCGGACGAGGGAAGGACAGCCCCAGCCCCTTGCGCTGCCCGACGGTGTAGCGGATCAGCCCCTTATGCCGCCCCAGCACCCGGCCCTCCGGGTCTATGAAGTCTCCGGGCGGACAGCGATTGCCCCTGTGCCCCTCGATGAAATCCGCGTAACTCCCCCCCGTCACGAAACACACGTCCTGGCTCTCGTGTTTTTTTGCGTTGAGAAACCCCTGGGCCGACGCGATCTCCCGCACCTCCTGCTTCCGAAGGCCGCCCAGGGGAAAGAGGGTATGCGCCAGTTGGGTCTGGGTCATGGAGTAAAGGAAGTAGCTCTGGTCTTTCGCGTCATCCAAGGCTTTCTTCAAAAGGAAGCGGCCCGACCCGGGTAGGCGCCCGGTCTGTTCGATGCGCGCGTAGTGGCCCGTCACGACGAAAGCATACTCCAAGTCCATAGCCCGGGCAAACAATCTGTCGAACTTGATGTACCGGTTGCAGTCGATACAGGGGTTAGGGGTGAGGCCGTTTTCATAGGCCTCCACAAAGCGCCGGATCACGCGCTCGGCGAATTCCGCCGTAAAATTGAACACGTAGTGGGGAATCCCCAAACGAAACGCCACATCCCGGGCGTCCTCCGTGTCCTTCAAAGAACAGCAGACGTCGTCTCGGTCGATGCCCACGTCTGCGTTGGAAAACAATTTCATGGTGACCCCGACACAGTCGAAGCCCCGTTCTTTCATTAAATGAGCGGCGACGGAACTATCCACGCCGCCGCTCATGGCGATCATCGCTCGCCGATCCATACAGGGCTATTCCGAAAACATGGGGGTGGAGAGGTAACGCTCTCCCGTGTCTGGCAGCAGGACGACGATGACCTTTCCCTCGTTTCTGGGCCTCCTGGCGATTTGCGTCGCGGCCCACACCGCGGCCCCGGAGGAAATACCCACCAGCAATCCGTCCGTCTTGGCGACCTCCCGCCCCGCGGCGAAGGCGTCCTTGTCCTCCACGGCGATCACTTCGTTGTAAATGGCGGTATCCAGCACCTCGGGGACGAATCCTGCACCGATACCCTGGATTTTGTGCGCTCCCGGCGTTCCCTTGGAAAGCACGGGAGACCCTGCGGGCTCTATCGCCACGATCTGGATCTTGGGTTTTTTCGACTTCAGATATTCCCCCGCCCCCGTGATCGTGCCCCCTGTGCCGATGCCTGCGACGAAGAAGTCCAGGTTGCCCCCCGTGTCCTCCCAAATTTCCGGCCCCGTGGTGCTTCGGTGGATGGCGGGGTTGGCCGGGTTCGTAAACTGACTGGGGATGAAACTTCCCGGCGTGGTCTGTGCCAGCTCGTCGGCCTTGGCGATAGCGCCCTTCATTCCCTTGGCCCCCTCCGTCAAAACCACCTCCGCGCCGTAGGCTTTGAGAAGGTTGCGCCGCTCTACGCTCATGGTCTCCGGCATGGTCAAAATCACCCGATACCCTCGGGACGCGGCGACAGCCGCAAGGCCGATGCCCGTATTCCCGCTGGTCGGCTCGATGATGACCGCCCCGGGCTTCAATATCCCCTTGGCCTCCGCATCCTCGATCATCGACTTGGCGATGCGGTCTTTAACGCTCCCCGCAGGGTTGAAATACTCCAGCTTCGCAATGATCTTCGCCGAAATCCCGTTCTTCGCTCCATATCCCCCCAGCTCCAACAGGGGGGTCCTTCCGATCAGGTCCGTGATTTTCGAATGTACCGGCATAAAACTGTCTCCTTATCTCGATTATAACGGAATGACAAAAAACTCTGCGCACCCCAAAAATTCTACGCACTGCCGCAAACTTCGCACACTGGCATCCTTCGACGCCGAATTAATAAAACCGATTATTTTAGTAAGATTAATTCAGCAAGAATAATAAAACGACCGGCCTTATCTGTCAACACCGCAAGAGCGGATGAGTGGACGAGACAGCAGCCGGTACCTCAGTGAAATTTTTTATGGCGTGTTGCGGACTTCGTTCGGCAGCTCGGTTAGTCTCCGAGGTCGAGAGAAAGGACCTCTATCGCGGATGGGTTTTCTCCGTCGAGGCTCAGTTCGAAGACGCTGACGAAGCCGCCGATGTTCTGCGAGTGGAGAACGAATTCCACGTGTTCGTCGCCGTTCAGATCGATGAAAAAACCTTTCAATTCTTTTTCTTCTTCCACATAGGCGTCCGTCAGGTGGAGGTTTTTTTCTCCCCACATCAACACGCCTTTGTAAATTTTGTCGCCGTACTCGTCGGTGGCGGGCGAAAACGTCACGGACAGCGCCGGGGAGTCGAGGGCAAACACGATGTTCCCCTTTTCTGTCTTGCGCCGAGTCGGGGCGCTCACGGCGTCCCAGCCATCGCTCACCCCAATGGCCATAGCGCTCGCGGACATTTTCAGGTCTTCCGTCTCCGCCATCTCCACATCGATGAAAGTTTCCGCCGATGCGGGACTGCAAGAGTATTTCGTCTCCTTGACGGTTCTCAGGCCAATTTTTTGACCCTCCGTGGAGTAGAACACCAGCCGCGTGCCCTCGCGGACAAAGGGCGTCGCGCAGGCGACAGGCTCCACTAGTTCTATACCCTCTTCGGGGGTGATGGCCCGTCCGTTCACCTTGATAGGCAGCGCCGTGTGTTCGTACCACTTACCCTCCTTGAACCCGCCCATCAGCCACATGCTGATCCCCGAGTCCCACTCGCAGGCGAACACCACGGGGCGATAGCCGCGGGTTTCCGCCCAAGATTTCGTCGATATCCACAGAATGGCCAAAACAACGATAATTCTCCACGTTTTTTTCATCGCAACTATCCCCCTTGCCTGCACCTGCGAAAATACTAGCATTACATCGACAGGATTACAAAGGGCATTTCAGCGCGGCGATGCAAAAAGGACATGCTAAATTATAAATATCCAATTTCTTTTCTAATTTCTAATTTTCTTCTGCGTTTGTGACATAAAATTGAATTCCGAATGTATCATCGATCTTGAATTCATATTTTATGTCCTTTCGTACTTGTATACTCTGTTGCTGTAAACTACCAGACGAATCCATCATCAAACTCGTAACGAGTTCACCTCTCTGGTCTTCGTTAAGTTCTGGGTTCACTACTGCTATAATTGCGCCATAAATCAGCATTAAATCCCAACGCTCATCGTTTCCAATGGGAGCGCCAAGTACTGTAAGCGAAAGAAGCCTTTTATCAGCCTTTTGCATTACTCCAGCTAGCCCAATGTTCTCAGAAAAAAAATGACGAAATGCGTCATGGACGTCGTGTTTTTCAAGTGTGATAGTAGGGATGGCCATAGGATGTTTGATCGATTCCATGAACGCATTGAATTTATTCATGAATTCTGTCGGCGTCATCCCTAATCCCTTCTTGAGTTCCAGGTCCTGGGCGGCAGATACCGGCACAGAAATCAACATCAACAGCAGGAGGCACAAATAAATTTTTTTTATCTTGCCTATCATGACTTACACTCCTTCCCCTGTATCAAATCGCGAGTTGCCTTTTCTCTCAGCGGAGCCCCAGGCTCTGTCATTGCAGGTCATAAAGCTGTTTTACTTTCAACCCGTTTTTTCTTGCCTGCCTCCTCCAGCCGAGATGGGCGGCGAAGATATAGAGAAACCTGGGGATACCGGGGTCGATCGAGGAATTTTCCGCAGTTTTCAGTTCACGGATATTCTTGGCCAAAAGGTCGAGGGCCAGCCCGAAGTTCTTCGTGGGGCCGCGGCCAATGGGGACGCCATTGAGCATCCCGCCGCCGCCTGCGCCCAGGGCCTGCCCCCATCGGAGTCCCGCGCGCTGGCAAAAACTCTTGACCATGTCCATCGCCAGGGTATTTTGCCGGGCCTCGTAGAACCCGTTGTTGATAATCGCGTAAACCGTCGCTCCGGGCGCACTTGGGTAGCCCTCCAGCAGACGAAGCACGTGAGACGGTATCCCATCCACATAGAGAGGAAACACAAAAACGATAGCGTCGGAGCCGCGAAGGGCCTCGGCGATTTCCTGGGGGCTCTGGGTCATGGCGTTACAGACCACCTGGGACGTGCCGCGGAGCCTTTCACACAGCGCGTTCACAATGGCCCCGCTGGCGCTTTTATTACGTTTGGGGCTTCCGTTGACGATGCCGATCTTCATGATCTTTATGACGTCACCCCGATCGCGTCCGCCGAAGGATAAAAGCAAAAGCTGCTGGTGTAGGTTTCCGCCCCAAAGTTGCAGGCATTGGCGGCGGCCAGCCTGCGAGCGATCCCCTTCTCGAACTCCGAAATATCGGGGCCGTAAAAAATATAGCGAAGGCTCAAGGGATTTTTACAGCGTTTTTCGTGGTGGGTTTCTCCGTTGACGATACGAAAAAAGGGAAGTATGGAGCCTATGCTCCGGTCGAGGAGGGCTTTGACGTCCGGCGAGAACCCTCCGAACAGCAGCCGGCCGATGACGATGAGTTCGTCATGTTTGGAAATGAGGGGGGCCAAGGCGCTGCCTCGGTCGTCTATGACACATTTCCCCGGCGTGGCGACCCAGCAGCCGAAGCAGCCGACACAGGGACGGACGGGAGGATCGGCGGGAAACAAGGTATAAACGCCGCCATCCCAAGGGAACAATTTTTCCAGCAGACTTTTTATCAGATTTTCTGTCTGATTCCCGGACAGATCGGGTAAATCGTGCAAAACCAGCCTTGCAGGCACCTTTTTTACTCCCCCTCTTTTTCTTTCTCATCTCATCTCAGCTCATCTCAGCTCATCCCTGTGCTTATTATCCCATATTCCAAAATTTGGCAGGTTTGGCCGCAATGCAGCCTATTTTGCTGATCTTTTGATTATTTTCCCTTTTGGGGGCCGCAGCATTCCGAATGCTATACTATCGAAATCTGGATCATACAGGGGGTTCGCGTTTTTTTGAAATCGCCTATCGAAATTCTGAAAGAAGTTTTCGGTTTTTCTTCTTTTCGCAAGGGACAAAACGACATTATCGATTGCATTTTGAAAGGGCAGGATGTGGTTGGCGTCATGCCCACCGGGGCGGGAAAGTCTTTATGCTATCAAATTCCCGCTTTGGCGATGGGCGGGGTCTCCATAGTCGTCTCGCCCTTGATATCCCTGATGAAAGACCAGGTGGACGCCCTGCGCCAGAACGGAGTCGAAGCCGCGGCGCTCAACAGCTCCATGGAGTGGGAGGAAACGAGGGAAATATGGGGGGCCGTCCGGCGCAAGCAGGTCTCGTTGCTTTACGTGTCGCCGGAACGCTTCGAGAACAACGGGTTTCGGGAATTTTTCGCGACCCTCGACCTTCGGCTTTTCGTCATCGACGAGGCCCACTGTGTTTCTCAGTGGGGACACGATTTTCGCCCCTCTTATCTGAACTTGGCCGCGTCCATCGGCCTTTTGGCTAAAAGGCCCGTGGTCGCCGCCTTTACCGCGACAGCCACGCCGGAGGTCAGAGACGACATCGTGTCGAAACTCGAACTGGTTGATCCTTTCGTTCTCACGACGGGTTTCGACCGCGAAAATCTTTTTTTTCGGGTGGAACGTCCCCGGGATAAAATGGCCTTTCTGCTGGACTACGTGAAAAAATTTTCCGGCGCGCCCGCCATTGTCTACTGCTCGACGAAACCCTCGGTCGACAGCGTCTGGGACTTTCTGAAGCGCGAAGGTATCCCCGCCGTCCGCTACCACGCAGGGCTCGGCGACGAGGAACGGCGCAGAAATCAGGAGGCCTTCACCCGCGACCGCAGCCCGGTCATGGTGGCGACCAACGCCTTCGGCATGGGGATCGACAAATCCAACGTTCGGTATGTCCTACACTACAACATGCCGGGAAGCATCGACAATTATTACCAGGAGGCGGGGCGAGCCGGACGGGACGGTTCTTTCGCCGAGTGCGTGCTGCTTTTCGCGCCGAAAGATATCGTCACCGCTCGCTATCTCATCGAACAAAGCGACAACGCTGACAACAGGCAGACCAGCTACCGCAAACTTCAAGACATTATCGACTACTGTAACACGGGGCGTTGTCTGCGCGCCTCCATTCTCGAGTACTTCGGAGAAACCAACGTCAAAAAAAACTGCACCGGGTGCGGCAACTGCGTGTCGGTTGTAGAACCCGTGGATGTCACGACGGAGGCGAAAAAAATCCTTTCCTGCGTTTACCGCATGAAAGAGCGGACGGGACGGCACTTCGGAAGCTCTCTTTTGATCGACGTCCTGCGCGGGTCCCAAAGAGAACAGATCAAAGCCCTTGAACTCCATACGATCTCCACCTGGAGCCTGATGAAAGAATACGGCAAGGAAGAACTGAAAGAAATGGTGGACTTTCTCGCGGCGGACGGATACCTGGAGGTCTCCGACGGCGAATATCCCGTGTTGAAATTCACTTCGAAGGCGCTTCCTTTTTTGCGCGGACAGGAGAAGCTGATGATGCGCAAACGTGTGAAGCCCGCCCGCGCCCAGGGCGAACGCATACAGGAGCCGGGAAACCCCACAACCGAAAAGACCAGAGAGGCTTCCGTCAGCCGCGAGCTTTTCGAGGAACTGCGGGCGTTGAGGCGCGAGTTGGCCGACGCCCAGAATGTCCCTCCTTACGTCGTGTTTACGGACGCCGCTCTTTACGCCATGTGCGAGACTTTGCCGAAAACCGGCGAAGAACTCCTGGCGATCTCCGGGGTCGGGAAAATGAAGCTGGAAAAATACGGAGAACGCTTTTTACAGGTTCTCCGCAAGTGGCAGCCTTAAGTCAGAGCTTATTGTTAGGGTATAGGGTGAGATTTTAGCGTTAGATCATCATTGTCAGATTTTATTGCTGCGGCGCCAGATATTCATTTCAGAGGCGGCTTTAACGAGTTCCTCCCGAAATTGGGGATGAGCCACGCTGATAATGGCCTCGGCTTTCTGCCAGGTGGCAAGCCCTTTGAGGTTCACGATCCCATGCTCCGTCACAAGGTAGTGAATGCAGGCGCGGGTATCCGTTACGATAGTGCCCTGTTTCAGCGTGGGGATGATTCTCGATTGCAGGTCGCCGTTTTTGTTTTTCATCGTCGAGGAACAGCAAATGAAGCTCTTCCCGCCTTTGGAAAGATACGCGCCCAGGACGAAATCCAACTGTCCCCCCGCACCGCTGATGTGCCTCGTTCCCGCGGTTTCCGAGCTGATCTGGCCAAACAGGTCTACATCCACCGCGTTGTTGATCGACATGAAATTGTCGAGGGCCGCAATGGTTCGGCTGTCGTTGCAGTAATCCACAGGGGCGCTCATGCACTCGGGATTGTTGTCGATATAGTCGTAAAGTTTCTGCGTTCCGGCGGCAAACGCGTAAGTCTGGCGTCCTTTGTCTATATTTTTCCGTGAGCCGTTGATCTTGCCCGCCATTGCAATATCCACCATAGCCTCCACGTACATTTCGGTGTTGATTCCCAAGTCTTTCAAATCGGACTCCGCGATGAGCTGCCCCACCGCGCTGGGCATTCCCCCGATGCCGATTTGCAGGCAGGCCCCATTGGGAATTTGCTCCACGATCAAGTTGGCCACCACTTTGTCCACCTCTGTAATGGCAGGCGGCGGGATTTCAGGAAGCGCCGGATTTTCACCCTCCACGATCATGTCTACCCGGGAAACGTGTATGCCCACCCCCGTTCCCCCCTGGCACATGGGCATTCGCCGATTGACCTCCACGACAATGACCTTGGCCCGCTCACACACCACCGCCAGATGGGAGGCATTGGGCCCGAAGTTGAAATATCCGTGCCGATCCATAGGCGTTACCTGAAACATGGCGACATCGGGGCCTTCAGCCATATCCCGATAGAATCGGGGGAGTTCCGAATATCTCATGGGCGAATAAAAACCAAAGCCCATTTCCGTAGTTTTCCTATCGACCCCGGTCATGTGCCACGAATTCCACGTAAAGTGTTCCTCCGGCGCATCGACGTCGAAAATATTTGGCTTCCGGAGGGCCATCCCTGTACGGATATTGACATTGCGGAGTTCGGGCATCCGTTTCGCCAAGGCTTTGTCCAGCGCCACCGGGTTTCCCGTACACCATCCATAGTCAACCCAGTGGCCCGATTGAACAGCTTGAACCGCCTTTTCCGCCGTAGTCAGTTTTTTCGCGTATTCTTGGGTATAATCCATTTTTCCCCGTCCTTTCGATTGCAAAACCTGCACTCCGCAACATCCGCGCTCCCAGCCGCACCCGCCACATTATACAATCATGGGAATCGGATGTAGGGGGTTTGAATTACCTATCTCTTAACAGTGGTAATGGCAATCCCTGCCTTTCGGTTTGTCGCTGTGTCGTTCGCCCTAGGTCTCCCGAATCTCTGGGCGATTTTCCTGTTCAATTTTTCTGTTCAATTTCCCTGTTCAATTTCCCTTACGGCCCCATGTACCGTCCCATAAACAGAATCGCGTTTGTCCGGTTCTCCAGGATGCAATAGACGAAGGGATGATCGGCTCGGAATACCGGCGGAGAAGGAGGGACGGAAGTCAACCCCACCATCCCTATACTCGTTGTTGCGGCCGCTTGGGTTCCTTCCTCGTAGACATCGACAAAGGCTCGATGTATGACCTTGTCTACCTTGAGAGGTTCCTCCGCGAGTTTCGGAAACTGGGCATGGTCGGAAAATGACGTTTTCAATCCCATTGTCTCCAGAGTTTCTCGCAAATCATATTTCGTCTCGACGGTGAATTTGGGAAGGAAGAGGACCACTTCCCTGTTTTTCAGCGATTGCAAAATCTCTTCGAGGGCGCTGAAGGAGAGGGATTTTTCGAGATTCTCGATATCGCCCCTTTTCCGCGGGAGCAGAACGAGCATCGAATAAGCGTTTTCGATGTAGGGCATACGAACAGCCTGTAAGTTGTCCGTCGCGCAGTATGACGAAACTCGGTCTTGTTTGTTCATCAAGTCGACCTGCGTCTCCGAGCCGTCGGCTTTGTAAAAAGGTTCCTTTTTCGTGTTGCCTCTATTGAATCCCTTCATCCAGTTTGCCTTGAAGTACACCGCGCTCACCAGCACCATCTGCGTCCCGGCATCCAATCGATCTATGGGATTTTGGATTTTGCCTCTTGTTTTGTCCTTCACCCATTTGTTGATGATATCTTTCGCTCGGTTGGGGTCCGCCTTGTAGTCCAAGGGGGTGATTTCCGCGTCGAAATAGCGTTTCATCAAGTGGAGGTAAGAGGGATACACTTTCAGATTCTGAGCTGGCCATATAGAACTGGCCGCGTCCAGGGTTCCGGCCTCCGGAGGCGCGGCGTTCAATGCCTCCTGCAAGGCGCCCATGTCGGCGGCAGATTCGTCGCCGTAGTGGAACACCCGGCGAAATTCCTGCCCGGTTTCCCCCTCCGATCCGGGGAAAAGCATCGCGAAGGCGCTGGAGATGCTCTGGGGCGAGAAGAAGATATTACCGTCATCCCCTTTCGCCAGCTCTCTGTAAAGGTCGAGGGCAAAAGCGTTCAGCGACCTCGCGGCCCGCGCCTGCCTCGAAGAACGCGAAAGATCGGAAGGCAAACCCTCTCGAACATTTTCAGTTTTTCCCGTTTTCTCCGTTTTATTTTTATTTAGCGAGGCGGCGTGCCCATTTACGCCCCACCCCATAACAAACACCGCCAGCAACGCGACCTCAAGCAATTTGATCCCCAGACGATACCCAGTGAGCTTCATAAAAAATCTCCTTTTTTATATGTCATCATGGCAAAAAACCGAAAATTACGGGCATTCCATCGGTCAAAACTGCGATTGCGACGATAAAGCCCGCTACCGCGAACAATAATTTCATTGAGTTCTTTTTATTGAGAACACATGCCTCTGACGTTATTTGCATGAACGCCAGGAGGAAAAAAGGTATAAATGCGAAACACTGCACAATCATTCCCATATAATACGCATTTGCCCGCCACAGAAAGTGGTTGGGGGAAATTTTGAGAAAAGTGGCATTGGCCACGTAAAATAATACATCGATGCCGCTCCTGGAATAAATACCGCGCATGGACTCCATGGAATGCGCGATAAACGCCATCACCGGGAAAAACTGCGACGCGATTAAAAAAGACACGGCATAACTTGCCGCCGATGTATTTTTTTTGATCAAAAACAACCCCGCCAAAGCAATGGACAGCATCAAAAAAGGTATGGCAACGGCCCCGGCCACATAGGCGTGATAGACATCCCTCTGAATTCCATAGAGGGAGCGGACCACCAAAACTCCCGAGACAAAGGCACACACAATGAGGGCCCCGCAAAGCAGACTGCCGTAATTTCGTCTTTCGGCTCTTGCCGTTTCCAGCGCAAACAGGCTGCACGTCATGATGAACAAGTGATAATCGAATATTTCAAAAGCAAAGAAAAAGCTATACGACAGATAAAGAGCGAGCGTCAACAGGAAAAACGCGTTCATATACTTATTGCGCAATTGCAAAATACACTCGACGACACAAAGGGCGTAAAGAGAAAAGAAAACCCAAACATAGTCGAAGCCGTTCAACCAGCAGGAGAACCCGAGCACGCCGAAGAATATGCCGCTCAAAATTGCCAGTCTTTTGACGATTTTGGGTGACACGCCAACGTTCAGCTCCTCCTCTCCCACGTCGTCGACATTCTTCACCTCTTCACAGCTGGGCAAAACAATTTCCGTTCCATCTTTTCTATCCGGCCACGGACTCTCCAAAACGTCTGCCGTAAATTCTCGTTTCCAGCTTTCATGCGCAGATGGATCTCTGGGGATCGACGAAGATTTGCCCTTCGGTGGTTCCGCCACGAAGGATTCCGGTGTGAGCGGCGCGTAGTTTCCGCCCCCCGCCAAAGACTCCAGTGCCTCTTTCATCTCGGTAGCGTTCTCGAACCGTTCCCTGCGATCGAATGCGCAGGCTCGCAAGACGATATCGTTCAACGCCGAGTCGATACCTTCAATCGACGGCAGGGGCACGCCTTTCATGCGTCGCTGCAACGCTTCTTCTCTGTCATGGGGCGTGACGGGGCTGGGGAAGGCAGGCCAGAACGGGGGCCGGTTTTGGTTCAGGTAGCGGTACATCACGATGCCCAACGAATAGAGATCCACCGACGCGCCGTACTCCTCGCCTCTGAACACTTCCGGCGCCATGTAGGTTTCGGTGCCTTTTTTGGAAAGCCCCGACAGAGTACGTTCGATCTGCCGGGCGATGCCGAAATCCCCCAGTTTGTAATCGCCGTACTGCGAAACGAAAATGTTATCCGGCTTGATGTCTCGGTGAATGGTTTTTCTGAGCGCGCAGAACTCCAGCCCTCTGCAGATATGGATACCCAGCTTGACCACCTCCTCCGGCGGCAGCGGGTATTGCGTCACGTACTCCGATAAGCTGGTCAAAAGCTCCATGCGAATGAGAATGTCCCAGCCGATCTCGTTTTCCTTTTCGATGACCTTGTGGTCTTCCAGGGAGACGATATTGCTGTTGCCGCGAAACGCGGACATCAGGTCGACTTCCTGAATGATATCCATGACAAAAGCGTGAAAGTAACTCCGCGCGGACGCTTTGTCCAATCCTTCGCTCTGAGCCCGGCGCAGGTCACCTTCGTTTTGGGGAATGGAAAGGATCTTCACCGCCGAGTAATAGCTCTTGCCGAACTCTTCTTTTTTGACCTTGTAAACCTTCCCAAAAGATCCTTCGCCCAGCAGAGATTCCACGAGCCACGAGCCCCACAACGGTTCGTATTGTTTGATGTCGGTCATGTGTGTAACGCCTCCACGACGATACAGGTCACGTCAACTTTTTCTCCCTTCATTAAAGGGCTTCCAGATTATATGAATACAGTGCGTCATTTGCAACGGCGACAAGCGCTAAAGTGGTCGAATGCAAAAGTAACCTCAATTGTGGTCAGTACAATCGAACGGAATGGGGTGAACCGCACAAACTGCGAGAAAATTGAACAGATAGACGGACAGGATCACACTGCAAATAAACGTACGTACGACAGCGGCCCCCGCGAGGGGGGCCGCTGTTTGTTACGCTGTTGCTGTCGGTTGGGAGCTGGCTAAACCAAACCCTTCCGGTCAGATTAGTCCTTCTTGCGGAGGAACAGAGGAGCCGCGAGGAGCAGGGCCAGTCCGGCAAATCCTGCATCGCAACCGCCGCCGCTGGACTTCTTGCCGGGGGCTGGGGTCGGCTCGGGTTCCGGTTCCGGTTCTGGTTCGGGTTCCGGCTCGGGCGCAGGGCCAGAGCCTTCGGGATTCGTGGAGGCTTCACCTTCATCGGTCTGGGTCGCGTCGACTGTGTCGGCCACCACAATCTTGTACTTCGCATCCGCCTTCAAACCTTCGAAGGTGGCTGTTCCCGTGCCGTCCTCTTCGGTCTTCACGGTCTTCGTCAAAGGCGTGGCTTCACCTGTTTGGATCGTAATCTTTACTTCCTTGTCCGCAAGCGGAAGCCCGTTCTCGTCGCCGTAGGTCACCTCTACCGTCAAGGTGGTCTCGCCCGGCGTTACGGTCCCGATCTTCAAACCGGGCTCCAGGTCGGATATCACAGGCGGCGCGGGGGGGTTCGGGTTGTCGGTGTCGTCGATGTCCTCGAGGGCGTGGAGAATCAGCTCGTTGTTGGCCGTGGAGCGGACTTCCCATTTGTCGTGGACCGGCGCGCCGTTGTTGTCGGTGACCAGGATGCGGTCGACCAGGGTGTTGACTCCGTGGCCCTGAAGAACGATCACGTTGGCGCCCTTGGCAACCTTGACCTTGGGGGCAGTCAATTTGATCTGGTCGCCGGGCGCATTCGTCGATGCCAGGCTGATGCCGCCGTTGACCTTCAGGTAGGCCACCTCTACGTCGTCGGAATGCACATCGGTGTAGATGTAGCTGTTCTTGTCGAAGACCAGGCCGCTCTCGATCGTATGTACGCCGTTGACCGCCTTGACGCCGCCGCCGGACGATACATAGATGGAGTTCAGGTCGCCGGTGTCGTGGTCGCCGCTGATTTCAAGGGTTCCGTTGACCAGGATCGGGCCTTCGAAATCGTTGGTGGTGTTGGTGAGCGTCACGACGCGGCCGCCCCAGATACGGATGCCGCCCTTGCCGGTGATGTAGTTGTCGACGTTTCCGGTGAAATTGAAGTCGATGGCGTTGCCGTAATTCTGGCCGGTGGTCGTCAAGGTTACCGGAGAAACCCCCAAATTGACCTGCGGCTTTGTCGCACCGAGGTCAATGGTGCCGGTTCCGGTCAACGCATCGACGCGAGCCCACACCGAACGGCGGGTAGGTGCATTTTTAGGCGCATATCCGTCGCCTGTGGCGGTGAAACCCTTGAAACCGGCAACATAGCCAGCGTGAATCGGATTGGGGGCATTTTCGTCATCGAGATGGAAGGTTGCACCTTCGACTATCTCCAGCGAAGTGAAGATATTATCGTCAAACGCGGAGGGGTTCGTGGCCCCCGCTGTCGTAGCTACGAGCCGAAGCTGCCCCGATGCTACTTTCACGCGCACCTTCTGCACAAAACCAGCCATGGTATGTGTCTTAGGCCCACCCGTAGTTGCGTCACTGTCAAGGACAAGAAGACCTCCCTGGAAATTGTCTTCGGTCCAGTTTGCGTCGGCAACAGCAACCGTTCTCAATTCGTTGTTCGCGTTGGCCGCGGCACTAGGTGCTCCATCCTCTACAACAGCATCTTGGTAGTAATCCAAGTGATGGTTAGGTCTGATCGTCAGTTCGGTGTCGGCGTCCCTCAATTGAATCTGGAAGGGCAACGCACCTCCTTTGGCGACAGGGCGTATGAAAGCGGCGGCTCCCCCCACACCTGCCGGAGGCCAAGCTGCGGCCGTGTTGGCGGTGTAAGTCGTGGGGGTGGGGTTATTCTGGTTCAGCGCCAAAGTTCCCTTCCCGGCGAAAGTTCCCCGCCAGCCGCCTACGTTGTAAAGAATCCGATCTGTCGCCCTCGGTCCTTGAAGATCGTCCAAAAATTCATTTGTTCCCAGTAAAGCGGGCACCCACGGATTAGGCAGCACAGTGTTATACTGCACTGTCCCTCCTCCATGTTGCAGATAGAGAACATCGCTGAACAGGAATCCAGACGCCGCGTGGAAGCCAGCAGCATCAGCACCTGTTCCCACTCTTGTGACGTTTGAAACTTGCAAAACTCCCGTCCCCTGCGGGCCGAAATCCAAAATTCCATTGTCATCGGCCGTGGATTGGATGTGGGAGATAGACTGAATATGACCATCCAGGTTCAATGTCGCCGCAGGACCCTCGAAGCGGATCGACTGCGTTGCGGGGATAAGGTTGTCGGCCCCATACTGGACACTCCCTGCTGCTATCCTGAGTCCAGCAGTGGTAACGACGTTGGCAGAACCGCCCCACCCATAAGGAGAGACCCACGGAACCGGAACGTTGTTCGCGGCACGAATGAGCAGGGTGCCTGTACCAGTTTTTCTCACTGGAGTGGGGGTAGCAGGATCCTGTAAAGCAGTAGTTCCGAGAATAATTGTGTTTGTCCCCATGCTCTTGACGTCTGTCGTCAATACCTGCGTTCCGGGAATATTGACGGTCGCTGGCAGAGGAAACGCTACGCCCGTCGCAGCTGCGCTATTACCACTCGCTGCCACTTGGATGTTAACTGTGTAGTTTCTGACGGGTTGCGCTCGGCGATTTCCAGCGGCAGAATAATACCAATTCGTAAAAGGCGCAGCTGAATTCAGGACGGTATCGGGAACAGTACCAGTACCGACAGCGCCAAAGGGATCTGCAGGATACGCCTGAAATTGGAGTCCGTTGCCTGGAACAAACGTATAATCGCCCACTGTTGTCGCAAGATTAAAGCCTGCTGCATTGCCGGTCAACGCATTCGTAGAGCCATCCTGGAACCAGCCCAGGGTGCTGGTTGTTTCGTCGATTGGCGTCAGCGCCCACGCCGATCCCGCGCCCAGCGCCAAGATGGCAACCAGAGCGAAGAGCTTCAAAAATTTCTTACTCAATGAAAATTCCT
>JAISLU010000014.1 GCA_031277095.1 Synergistaceae bacterium | reverse complement strand
AATAACTATGACGCGCCGTTCACGAACAACCAAGCGGAACGCGATCTGCGTCCGTGCAAGACGAAGCAAAAAGTGTCCGGCTGCTTTCGCTCATGGCGAAGCTTGGAAGCATTCGCCGAAATCGGCAGTTATTTTTCTACCCTGAAAAAATCTTCTCGCAACCTACTCGCCTCTGTTTTATCTATTCTACACCCCTCCCCCACTGGACTGTAACATGTGGATAACTTTCACTTAAGATCTATAAGACGTAGCCATTGTTTCATGGTCATCATATAGTGAATTAAGATAAAAAGCCTAAAGTTAGAATAGCTAAAAAACAAGGCAATTGCTCTATTGAGCGCGTGTAAATTTAACATTTTTTAAGTTAAACGACTATATCATAGGGATATACACCCTACCAGGTATGAACTTGTTGTTATCGTCGACGCGACCCCAGATATGTCGGTACTTCTTCGTCCCGTCATCAGGATGATTGGTCGCCGGTTGCGCACTGGCATATCGATAGCCGTTTACGGTATGTATGGATATATAATGGCTGTCCGCTTTGGGTTGGCAATCACTGATCGACCTATTCTATAAACTTCTCAGGCCGTTCACGCGGTTGTGAGCAAAACCGGAGGAACGCATGTTTCGTATCGGCGGTCGAGGCATACCGTGTGAAAATCGAAGTTGTCGGCAAAAAGTCCATTTTCGATGCAAGAATTTTTTTGAACCCTCGTGTTCTCGGGGACGTACACCCCAGGGCCGATCAGTGAAACGCCGTTCGCGCATATCCGGTCGGATAGGAAATGGCTCGCTCCGTTTTCCGCGCCAATCTCCACGTCGTTCATGATTTTAACGTTGGGCCCGACGACGGTTTTGTAGATTTTTGTATTCTCCCCGACGTAGACGTTGGGCATGAGGATCGAGTCCACGACTTCCGCGCCCTTCTCCACAACGACCGAATCTGACAGCACGGAGTGTTCCACCCTTCCCAGAATGACGTGCAGGCCGGAAAGGATACTTCTATCGACTGTTCCCGTTCCGCCGGCAAAACAAGATATTTGACCGAGGTGAGCGGGGAACACTTCATGCCCTTTCTCGTCCAGAACGAATGCAGGAGGGTCGTCCAGAAGGTCCATGTTGGATTTCCACAGACTTTCTAACGTCTCTACGTCGCGCCAGTATCCTTCGAAACGGTGGGCGTACAATCTTTCTCCGGCGAAGAGCATGGCGGGGACGACGTCGCTGACGAAATCTTTCAGGGATCCCCGGTCGTCCGCGATCAAATATCTCCGCAGCGTATTCCAATTGAAAATATGAACGCCCATAGGCGCAAATTTGCCCCTCGCTGTTCCCAACGACGGAAATCGGGCATAGGGGGGCTGCACGTTCAGGATTTTTTCATCTTCGTCGATATCGACGGACCCATACTGACCGAGTTCGCAAAAAGGCACCGGAACCACGGCGATCGTCGCGTCGGCGTTGTTTTTTTTGTGGACGCCCAGCATTTTCGCGTAATCCATTTTGTAGATGTGGTCGCCGGAGAGAATGCAAACGTATTCCGGAGAAAATTCTTCGATGAAGCCGATATTTCGATAAACGGCATCGACGGGGCATCGGTAATTTATCTCGTTTTTTCGAGAGGGAAGCATGAAAGCGCCCCCGCCTTGTCCGGATAAATTCCACCGCCCTCCGTCCCCGACGTAGGCGCCGAGCCCGCCGTTCAGACACTGCGTAAGAACTCCAATGACGTCTATTCCCGAATGGCTGCAATTGCTCAGCGCAAAGTCGATGATCCTGTGGCTGCCGCCGTAAACGACCGTCGATTTTCCCGAACAATTCGTCAATGCGCCCAGCCCCGCCCCACATCCGTCGGCAAGAATCATCGCGATACATTCTCTTTCTTTCATTCGATTCGTCTCCTTACGATTCGTCACCCCATGATAGGGGTGGCTCATAATGGATGGCTCATATGATGAGGCGCCAAGAAGTCGCATAATACACCTCAGTTGGAAAATTGAGTAATTTTGGACGAAAGATCGATGTGACGTTCAAGACCCGTTCAAGACGATGAAGCAATCGCTGAACGCATTTGGCTATCATTTCTGGAGTGTGTGCATGCCGAAACTGAATAGATTTGCAAAAAAAGGAGAGACAAAAGCGCGTTAACAGATCCTTGATAATTATCTCTACGTGAGGGAAAATGGCTTGTATCTATATATGATTTTAATTCGCGTCTGCCCTTTTTACCGTGGGAATTTCCGTAACGTCAGAAGCGTTATAAATTATGGTCATTACCGTGTCCATTTCCTTAAATGGCGGGATTTTTCTGTTCTCATGTGTTTATTACGCTCCTTAGACCGGATAGTCTCCGGCGGTTATGTCTTGGATATGCTCGATCTGCCATAGCCGTTCCGGCTCTCTCGGGAAGGCGGTGACCCCCACCAAGTCGATGCGCCACGGTCCCGTCCAGTTCAGGTCGTTCACATAAACGCGGCCCGCGTTGACCAAGGCGCGCAGCTTTTTGGGGCCTATCGAATCCGAGGGGGACTGCATCTCTCCGAAAGTCCGATAACGCACCTCGACGACCACCAGCTCTTGCTCCTTTTTATCTATAGCGACGATGTCCAGCTCTCCCAGCTTACAGGTGAAGTTGCGGGACAAAAGCTGCCATCCAAGTTTTTCGATGTGAGCAGCGGCCAGGTCTTCGGCTCGCCTGCCCAGCTCCAAATGCCTCGCGCTTTTCACGCTTGCTCGCCCTTGTCCAATTTATAAATCCAGGAAAGGATACGGGCCACGGCCGTATAAAGCTCCACGGGAATTTCCTGCCCCAGCTCCAGCGACAACAACGCGGACACCAGCGCGGCGTCTTCGACGATGGGCACATCGGCGGCTTGCGCGATTTCTAGGATGCGACGAGCGACAAATCCCTCGCCCTTGGCGGTAACCACAGGGGCGGAGGAAATTTCAGCGTCGTACTGCACGGCAACGGCTTTTTCACGCGTCGAAAGATTTTGTTTCTTCATGGAAGAACCCGCTTTCTCATACAGTGATATCCAGCCCTCGACCGGATAAAAGCTGGCGGCGCAATCCATCCTCGACTGTTTGAGACACGCCTATAAACTGCAAAACCAGGGGAATTCCCTCCAGCTCCTTGCGTATCGCGTGGCGTTTGCGTTTCAGCAGCTCGCAGGTCGCCAGATGTTCCGCATAGAGGTTCAGGTTGTAAGAACGTCCGTCGCTTTCGACGTCGCCGCCGATAAATCCCAAACGGGAACCCTCTACGGCAAAGCCCATCTGCCAATATCCCCTGTCCCCCTCGCCGTTCTGCTCGCGAACGCGCCCGACGAAAACGCGCGCCGGAAGGTGCGCCATATCCTCGCGGGGCCACAGCGGAGCCCCCAGCAGAGAGGGGTCCACGTCTTCCCGGGGAGCGCGCAACAGCAAAGAATGCCCCTCCAGAAATTTCGAGATTTCCGGGTTCTTCTCCTTGTTTTCCTTCAAATCCCGCAGGATGTCCACGGGATTCTCGCCTTTACGCGCGCGCTCTTGAATTTCTTTTCGGATATGGGTCCACACGGAATTCGCGGCTTCTCCATTCAATCCCATATACCAGGAGAGAATTTGTACATTGCCCGGAGTCATCGGCAGGTCCCGCGCCCAGAGTTCCAACAGAGACCCCAGCTGTTCCGAGTTGCCTCCCATGCGCCGCCACGCCTCGCGGATCGAGAGTAAAACCTCGTCGGACAGGGGCATACCGTGCGAGAGCAGCGCGCTCGCCAGTTCCCGGTCCGCGACGGGCAGCTTGGACAAAAACGAAAGCTCGCCTTCGGACAGCCTCAAAACGGGGATTTTATCTCCTCCGGACGAATCCCAGACGGCTCGGAAGTGTTCCCCCACAATCAAATCGACCGTCGCTCGTGCCAGTAAAGTTTGGGCCGGCTGGCCGCCCTGAGGGTTGATGCGGACGGTGTAGTTTCCATCGGCACTCCGCGACAAAACTTGCCCTTCCACCAGAGTTCCGGAGCGTATTCCGGGCAGCGTCGGTCGGAGATCTCCCCGGGCGACCGCCTGAGTCCCCCTCGAGTTCACCTGATTTTGGCTGACTTGATTTTGATTGACTTGGTTTTGGTTAATTTGATTTTGGTTAATTTGATTTTGATTAACCTGAACGTTGAGGTTCGATATCTGCGCCATTGCTATGCCCTTTCCACGCCCAAATTTTTCGCGCTCATGCCTTCCCCGTATCCAGCCGTTCGAGCAGAAGTTTTTTGCAGAACACCGCGCGGTGTATGGGAGAAAGCCCTAAGGTTCGAACGGCGTCTCGGTGCTTTTTCGTCGGATATCCCTTGTGCTGGGCAAATCCATACAAGGGATAAAGCCGATCCAAGGCTATCATAACACGATCCCGCAGGACTTTGGCCACTACAGAGGCCGCGGAAACCGTCGGGATCAAAACGTCCGCCGTGACCAAGGGAAGCTGAGAAGGGCGGGAAATCTCCGGGAGTCGGTCGAGCCCGTCTACGACCACGAGATCCACGGACACGGGCAGCTTGGAGACGCTTCGCGCCATCGCCCAAAGGGACGCGCCCCTGATGTTGAGCCGCGCAATGGCGGCGACGCTGGCCGCCTGAGCCCGCCAGAGGACGTTCATTTCGCACATTTTCAAAAAAAGCCGTTCACGGTGACGGTACGAGATTTGTTTGGAATCCTTGAGGCCGAGCTTCAGAAGCTCTTTTTCCTGAGAATGCGTCAAAACCACCGCCGCGGCCATTACCGGCCCGGCCAAAGGGCCGCGGCCCGCCTCGTCCGTGCCCGCGACAACCCCCTTGAAAGTCCTCAAGAACCGGAGTTTTTCTGTGGAGTCCACAGAGGATCACCCGGCATTTCCAAGGTAACGGGGCCCAGTTTCCCCGCGGCAAAAGAATCTATGAGCCGCCGGCCTGCCAGTTCCATATCGACGTTCCCTCCTGCGACCAAACACCCCAACCGGCGTCCGATGCCCTCGAGAGTTTGTTCGGCGAACTCCCCGCGTTCTTCCCAGGTTCCCTCCGGCTCTTCGATGTTCCACGCGCTTTTGACCCCATTCCACAGGTCTCGTCTCCGCAGAAACCGAATCAGCTCCAGCGCCGCGGCTTCATACCCTCCGACGACCTCCGCTTTGGCGCAGCCCAGCCACGACAATATCCGGTGAACTCCAGGTTCGGAGCGAGGGTCGAGGATTCCGGGAGAATCCACTGCCAGAAAACCGCTGCTCCTGTACCAGCTCACCTCCCGCGTGACGCCGGGGATGCCTCCCACCTTCGCCCGGGATTTCCCCAGCAGCATGTTCAAGAACAGAGACTTGCCGACGTTGGGTATGCCGACGACGGCCAGGCGAAGCTCGCGGTAGGGCGGCGCGTGGCGCGACAAAAACTTGCGCAGAGGTTCCAGGCTGTCCTTGCGGAGGTTGAACACCCAGGCGGTCTTTTTTCGGCGGGAGAATTCCTCCATCCACACCCCCATAGCCTTGGGGTCGGAAAGGTCTTTTTTGGACAAAACGAGCACGACGGGCTTCACGCCGGCGATGTGTTCGATCAGAGGAGAGGACGTAGAAAAAGGTGCGCGTGCGTCGCGCACCTCGACGATGAGATCCAGTTTTTCGGACAATTCGGCTAATTTACGTCCCCCCTTGGCCATGTGGCCGGGGAACCACACGGTCCTGCCGCTCATGTGGCTTTTCTAACGGGGCAGGCCGATGCGGGTCAAGGGCCAATAACGAAAAAAGGCCGGCCCATGAATGTCTTCGGCAGGTACGTATCCCCAGAACCGGCCGTCCTGGGAGTTGGGGCGATTGTCCCCCAGCGCGAAATACTTGTCCTCCGGCACGGTAAAGGGAACGGACGGATAAAATTTGTTGGGCCTCATGGTATAACGATCTTTATTGACGACATAGGGTTCGTCGACGGGAGAACCATTGACGTAAACGACCCCGTTTCTGATGTCTACGGTATCGCCTGGAACGGCGATGATGCGTTTGATGAAATCCCGGGAGCGGTCTTCAGGGTACTTGAAAACGTAGATACTGCCTCGCGAAGGAGTCGTGAACCAGTTCCAGAACTTGGCAACGAGCACTCTGTCTCCCACCTGAAGGGTCGGCAACATAGATCCGCTGGGTATCCAGAAAGCCTGAACAACAAAGGTTCGTATGATCATCGCCAGCACAAGAGCCCAGACTATGGTTTCTATCGTTTCTCTCCACCAGGGTTTAACCACTTCAGACGCCACGCTCGAAGATCCTCCGTTTCTATGTGTTTCTTTCCTGCTCTGCCCTTTTCCGCTTCTTCCCGATACGTCACACAATTTACAATATAACTCTAAGCCCGATAATAGACAATAGGGAGTACTCTTAAACGTGCTGCTTGCCAAATTGAAATGTCGATGGTAGATTTACGCCATATCCTGATTTTTGTGACAAGCCTGCGAAAAAACGAAGGGCGGAAGCGATGAAAGATAATAAGATGAAAGATAAGATGAAAGATAAAGAGACGAAAAATAAATTGGATAAATCGGAGAGGTCGGCTAGACCTGAGAGATCAGATAGGTCGGGAAGGTTAGGCGGGGAAAAACGCCCGGTAAAAGAGAAGGGCGCCTACGACGAAAAAAAATCGAGAGCGCAGCCCGCGCCCTGGCGAAAGAACGTTTTGGAGCGCAAACCGGCAGATGACGTCTGCTGGGGACGGCAGCCCGTCTTGGATATTGTCGAGACGACGCCGGGCCGCTGCATCAAGCTGGTGATCGCCAACAACGTGCGTCCTCCGTTTTTGGACGAACTGACGGACGCCGCGCGAGCCGGCAAGGTTGTCTATCAAATGGCGGCCCCCGAGGCATTGGACGCCTTGTGTCCCGGAGTCCGCCATCAAGGCGTGGCCTGCCGCGTCACCGAGGTGAAACTTCTGGAACTCGACCCCTTCCTCAAAACTCTGCCCCACGACAAACCCGCTTTGATCGTCGTGCTGGACCATATCGAGGACCCGCACAACCTGGGCGCCGTCGTGCGCTCCGCAGAGGCCGCAGGGGCGTCGGCCGTGGTGTTCCCCAAGCGGCGCTCCGCCCTTCCGGGGGGCACGGTAATGAAGGTCAGTGCCGGAGCGGCGATGCGCGTTCCGATGATCTCGGTGGTGAATATCGCGCGCAGCGTTCAACAACTGAAAGAGGCCGGATTCTGGACCATAGGACTGGACAACGGCGCGGAAACTTCCCTGTGGAAAGAACCCGGCGTTCAGGCGCGGACGGCCTTCGTGGTGGGAGGGGAGGACGAAGGCCTTTCTCACCTGGTCGGCAAGAGCTGCGATCAGCTCCTCCGCATACCCGTCCAAGGCGGCGTCGGCTCCCTGAACGCCAGCGTTGCCGCGGCGCTGGGAATGTTCGAGTGGAGCAAAATACACGCCTGTTGCGCGCCTGATCAGCGATAAATCGGGTTCGAGAGCGCAACAGCAACAGGAACGGCAAGGAAGGTGATTTTCGTGGGTGGCGTGTATGTTCGCAACAAGCTGTTCGATATTTATTTCCGAGCCGGGGCGGAGGACCTTCCCGAGCTGGAGAAGGACGTCTCCGTCGACGACGTCACAAGCATGTCCGTCATGGAAAGCTACGAAACTGCCCTGGAAGACACCTGGCCGGAGTTTATCGAAGATTTCTGCGTATGAGGCGAACCCCGGCCCCTGGGTTCTCAATAAGGCTTTTGGGGCGCCTTGGCCCTTAACCTTTGCCTCTCAACCGTAACTCTCAACGGCCGTCGATCATATACGGGATTGCATATGGGTGCGCTTATTCTTTATTCTTATTGGAACGATTGTTGAAACGCATCACGCTCAAGAGGAGAGCGGCGTTCTCATGTCCTTGTTGTTCCGCCTCGCCGAGCCACCGCGCGGCTTTCTCCAAATCCTGCCCGACGAGTTCGCCGTTATAGTAGATCGCCCCTAAATTGTATTGCGCGTTCATGTCTCCAAGCTCTGCCGCCTTGCCAATCAGCGTCAGTCCTTTTTCCAAGTCCGGCTCGACGCCCGTGCCGTTGATGTGCATCAAGGCCAAATGATTCATGCAATCGGCGCGCCCCTGCTCGGCGCCGCTGGAAAAATACCCGGCGGCTTTTTTGAAATCCTGCGGAACGCCGTCGCCCTTGAGGTACATCAAACCCAAGTTGTTCTGCGCTTCGCCGCTTCCCTGATCCGCGGCCCTGCCGAGCCATTTTGCCGCTTCTCCGCAATCTTTGGCAACTCCCGAGCCGGTGAGGTACATCATGCCCAAATTGTTCTGGACGACGACATTTCCGCCCTCCGCGGCCTCGAGCAGCCCATCGAACAGAACCCTGAAGAATTCTCCGGCTTTTTGGCGGTCGTGTTCGACGCCATCCCCCTCTTCGTACATAACGGCCAGATTGTGCAAAGAATAAACATTTCCCTGCTCCGCAGCCTTGCGGTAGTATTCCGCCGCTTTCCGAGGGCTCCGCTCCACCCCTAAACCTTTGGAGTACATAACGCCTAAGTTGTGTTGCGCGTCGGCATGTCCTTGATCCGCGGCTTTGCGGAACCAGTGGGCAGCTTTTTGTGGATTTTCCTCGTACCCCGTGCCTTCGAGGTACATTAGACCCAAACAATATTGGGCTTCCGCTATTCCCTGCTCGGCGTCAACTCGAATCACTTCCGCTGTTTCCTCCAAATTCATATTGCAGCTTCCCCCTTTCGCCGGATATTTTGTTATGAAATTTTGTTATGAAATTCCCTACCTAATTCTGTGCCCGAGTTCTGTACTCGAATTAAGGATAATTCTCTTCGCTCAAAAAAATAAGGGACAGATTGTCCCCCAGTTCAAATCGAAAATGTGGAGATATGCTATATAATCAACACAAAACCACCGCAATTCAATGACACGAGACCGCCAAAACTAAAGACAGTAGAGCTGGGAGGCAGGAAACCGAGATGTTGGCCGACAAGACGAAGCTGGACAAAACGCTGCTGAAAACGATGCTTTTGGAGGCAAGCCGTCTCTTGCGGGAGAAGTCCGACGAACTTTCCGAGCTCGACGCCCGTTTCGGAGACGGAGATCACGGAGTGACGATCAAAAAAATAGCCGCTGTGATCGACCAGAGGGCCGCAGGGTGGGGCGACGCCGGCCTTAAAGCCTTTTTGACCGAACTGGGGGACGCCGTGATGGGTGTCAGCGGAGGAGCCGCCGCCCCTCTGTGGGGGACCTTTATCGGCGGCTTGGCCCTTCCCCTCGAAGACGAGGCGACGGAAATCGACCCCCCTTTGCTCATACGCATGTTCTCCTCCGCCCTGGAGGAGATGCGGGGCATCACCGACGCGAAAGCCGGGGACAAAACCTTGATGGACGCTCTCATTCCCGCTGTGGAGAGCATGAATGCGGAGTGTGTGAATGCGGAAAGGGTGAATGAGGAAAGGGTGAATGGGGCGGAGGATTCCATCGGAAAAATTCTCGCGGCCGGGTCTTCCGCCGCCGAAAAAGGAGCGAAGGCCACCGAAAATTTCGTGGCGCGTTTCGGCAGGGCCAAAAACTCCAAGGAGCGTACTCTGGGCACGGCCGACCCCGGAGCCGTCAGCCTGTCCCTCTTCTTCCGGGGATTGGCCGCGGGCTGGGCAGGGCACTGAAGCCCCATAATTGACGAGGCGGCAAATGACGAAGCGGCAGCCGTTAGAGATTCGATTATTTTTTGTTTTATTATCTTAATGGGAGGCGATTTACGTGAAAATGAAAAAATTCATGAACAACCCCGCCGATCTCACCAAGGAACTGCTGGAGGGTTTTGCCCTCGCCAACGAAAATCTCGTCGAACTGAAGCCCAACAATATCGTCGTCAACAAAAAATTGCCCCAGGCCAACCGCGTGACGGTGGTCACCCTGGGAGGAGCGGGACACGAGCCGGCCCTTTCCGGCTTCGTGGGAGAAGGGATGCTGGACGCCTCGGTGGTGGGGGACATTTTCGCGGCTCCGAGTCCTCAGGCCTGCTTCGAGGCGCTGAAACTGGCTGACAAAGGCAAAGGGGTTCTTTTTGTCGTGCTGAACCACGCGGGCGACATGCTGACCGGAAATCTGACCATGAAACAGGTCGCCCAGGCCGGACTGAACGTGAAGAAACTGGTGACCCAGGAGGACATTGCCAACGCCCCCAGGGAAAACGCCGACGACCGGCGCGGTCTGGTGGGTTGTATCCCTACGTACAAGATAGCGGGGGGCGCGGCTGCCGCGGGCAAGAGCCTGGACGAGGTCTATGCCGTCGCCCAGCGATTCGCGGACAACATGGCGACCTTGGCGGTGGCCGTCAGAGGAGCGACGCATCCCTCGACGGGAAGCGTGATCGCGGAGCTGGGAGAGGACGAAATGGAGGTGGGCATGGGACAGCATGGCGAAGGCGGCGGCGGGCGCCAGCCCATGAAATCCGCCGACGAAACGGCCAAAATCATGATTGACGCTCTGCTGAAGGACCTTTCGATCAAGAGCGGCGAGAAGATCATGCTGATCCTGAACGGCGCGGGCGCGACGACGCTGATGGAGCTTTTCATCGTTTATCGCCAATGCGCGGCCTATCTGAAACAAAAGGATATCACCATCGTCGCCAACCACGTGGGGGAGCTTTTGACCGTTCAGGAGCAGGCGGGGTTCCAGATGTTCATGGCCCGCATGGACGACGAGCTTCTGAAATACTGGAACGCGCCCTGCAACACGCCTTACATGAAAAAAGCCTAGGCGCGGCGGACGGGGATAAGCGAGAATATCGAGAACATCGAGGGGGGTATGAACATGAGCGCCGAATACATGCACATCGGAATACCGGTCACCAACAGGAAGCCGGGGATGACTTACAATGAGAGCATGAAGCTCTGGATGAGCAACCCGGACGACTACGACTACAAAATCGAGTATTTAAAGTTCGAGGAAGGCACTCCGTTCCCGGAGATCATGCACAAAAACCCCCACGTCGCCTACAAGGTAGACGATGTGGAACACTATATCGCAGACGCCGATCAAGTGATCTTCCCGCTCACCGAAATCGGGCCGGGTACGCGCATTGCCTTCGTCATCAAAGACGACACCATCTTGGAGCTGTACGAGCAAAAAGGCCAGTGAGACACACCGGACCGTGGGCGCCGCATGCTAGAATACTTTGAAAAGATTTGAAAAGAAACGAGTTTTCAGCGGAGGTGTATTGTTTTGAGTCTTGTGCTGTACAACGATCTGACGAGAAAAAAGGAAAAATTCATCCCCGTCCGCGAGGGGTGCGTTTCCTTTTACAGCTGCGGCCCCACGGTGTACGATTATTTTCATATCGGCAACGCGCGGCCCTTCATAGTCTTCGACGTCCTGCGGCGATATTTGGAGGACGTGGGCTATAAGGTGACGTTCGTTCAGAATTTCACGGACATCGACGATAAAATGATCAACCGCGCCAACGGGGAGGGGATCACGGTCTCGGAACTGGCGGAGCGGTTTATCGCCGAGTACTATCAGGATGCCGACGCGCTGGGGATTCACCGGGCCACCGTCGCTCCCCGGGCCACGGAACACATGTCGGAGATTATCGGCATCATCCGGAACATTGTGGAGAAAGGACACGCCTACGAGGTCAAAACTCCCTCGGGGGACGGGGACGTCTATTTCGACGTGAGGAGCTACGCGCCCTACGGAAAGCTCTCTCAACAGAGCATCGACGAGCTGGAGGCCGGCGCGCGGGTGGAAGTGGGGGAGATCAAGCGCGACCCCTTGGACTTCGCGCTGTGGAAGGCGGGAAAACCGGGAGAGCCTTCCTGGGAAAGCCCCTGGGGTAAAGGGCGGCCCGGCTGGCATATCGAGTGCAGCGCCATGTCCTCGAAATATCTGGGCGAGACCATCGACATTCACTCGGGAGGGGTGGACCTGGTTTTCCCTCACCACGAAAACGAGATAGCCCAGTCGGAGGCCGTGACGGGCAAGCCTTTCGTCAACTACTGGCTGCACAACGGCTTTCTCCTGATCGACAAGGAGAAGATGTCGAAGTCTCTGGGGAACTTCATGACCGCCCGCGCGGCCCGGGAGAAGTACCCTCCTCTGGCGATCCGGTTGTTCATGTTGAGTGCCCACTACCGCTCGCCCATCAACTTCACCTCCGAGGGCCTCGAACAGGCGGCGGGTGGGGTGACGCGGCTGCGCAACTGCTGGTCCGATCTTCTGTACGCGCGCGGGAGCCGCGTCGGGGAGGGGGACGCCTCCGCCTTTGTCAAGGAACTGGAGGAGCTGGACGCGCGTTTCTACGAGGCCATGGACGACGATTTCAACACGGCGGCCGCCGTGGGGGTGCTTTTTGAAATTGTGAAACGGGTGAACACCTGGCTCAAGAAAGACAGCCTTCCCATCGCCTTCTTCGAGGCCGCCGAGAGCGAGCTGCGCAAACTGGACGGAATCTTGGGCGTGGTGGGGATTCAGAAGAGCGCGGACTCCGGTGCCGACGAAATCGAGGGCCTGATCCAGGAGCGCGACACGGCCCGAAAAAACCGGGATTTTGCCCGTTCCGACAAAATCCGGGACGATCTCCTCGCCCGCGGCATCCTGTTGGAAGACACGCCCCAAGGCACCAAGTGGAAGCGCAAACTCTGACTTAGGTTCAAATTTATTGGAGAGCCTCGCCGGAGGGGGGTTTACCGCGCCAGTATGTACGAAGGGGGCTGCCCGAAAATTCGCCCAGGGAGCGCAGCTCTTTGTGAATGTGGTTTTCGAAGGCGCTGTCCACGATGTTCGGGTCGTTCACGAAAAAAACGAAGGTGGGAGGCTCCACGTCCGATTGCAGGCAATAATAGATCTTGAGGACTTTTCCCCGCTTGTTGGAGGGCAGGCGGTCGAAGGCCAGGACATCGCGCATCAGGCGATTCAAAACGTTGGTGGGGATACGGCGGCGTCGGTTTTCGAAAACTTCGATGACGGACGCCGCAAGTTTTTGGGTGCCCCGGCCATTCAAAGCCGAGATGAAGAGAATCGGCGTCCAGGGTAAAAAAGGCATCTCGCCGCGTATTGTTTCCAGCATCTTATCGCCGAGTTTATCTTTTTTGGGCAGCAGATCCCACTTGTTCACCGCCAAAATCAGCCCGCGCCCTTTTTCCACCACGTGGGCCGCGATTTTTTTATCGGCATCGGTGCAGGGCTCCTGAGCTTCCATCAGTAAAAGAGCCACATCCGAGCGATCTACAGCCGCAAGAGTGCGCACGAAAGAGTAGTACTCCAAGTCGGAGTCCATCCGGCTCTTTTTACGCAAGCCCGCCGTGTCGATGAGCCTGAACCTGCGCCCCTCCATGACCACTGACGTGTCCACCGGATCCCGCGTCGTTCCCGCGACGGGACTGACCAAAGACCGTTCTTGCTTCGCCAGCTTGTTGAGGAGGCTGGACTTGCCCACGTTGGGGCGGCCCACGATGGAGACCCGAATCTCGTCCTCGTCGTAAAGTTCCTCCGTTTCCGGCAGCTTGGCGGCGATCAAGTCGAGAAAATCGTCCAGATTTCGCTTGTGCAGGGCGCTGACGCCGACGACATCGTCGAACCCCAGAGCATAGGCGTCCGACGTACGGAGTTCGTGCCGGGGGTCGTCGATCTTGTTGACCGCCACAACCACGGGACGCCCGCTGCGCCGCAAAAAAAGCGCCACGTCCTCGTCGGCGGCGGTAACTCCCACTGTCCCGTCCAGGACCACCACGGCCAGATCGCAGTCGGCCAGGGCCTGTTTCACATGGGTCTCGATACCCGCGCTGAAGGAGGTCTGTTCTCCTAAAATGCCTCCCGTGTCCACCGCGTAAAACGAGCGCCCCTTCCACTGAACTTCGCCGTAAAGCCGGTCACGGGTTACGCCGGGCACGTCGTCGACGATGGCCTCCCGGCGTCCGATCATTCTGTTGAAGAGAGACGATTTCCCCACATTGGGCCTTCCGACGATAGCGACTATCGGCATCGGTCACTCGTCCAGCATGTATGCCCGCAAATCTTGACCCGACAGCTCGGCGCCCACTCCCACGGCCAGCCGAATACGCGCCTGGAGCGGCGTCAGAGTCCCGGCGTTGATCAATCCCATTTCCAGAAGACGCTTCGAACAGCCCTCGAAGTCGCCTTCCGGCTGCACACGGCCCACCAGGCAGCGTGAGGCGAGGGCAACGGGAACCTCGTCCCGCATGACCTTGCGCAAAAGGGGAACCCACGAGGGAGAAAGGTCTCCTCCCCCAAAGGCCGCCAGTACCAACCCGTCCAAATCGGAGACGCGGCTGTCCAAAAGGGCGTTCAACAGCATATCGCCCCCACCCAGTGAGGCATCGAGGATTTCCACGTTGCGAGCGGGGGGAGTTCCGATGTTCATAATCCTGCCCCGGCGGGGAGATCGAAGAAAGACCAGGAGCCCCAAGGGCTCGGAAAACTCCGCGATAGGGCCGCCGGGCAGGGCGCCGTAGCCCACGTGGTTATAGTTGGATATATGAGAGATCTCCGACGCCGCGTAGATTTTATCCTGGAGGCAGACGAGAACTCCCTGTCCCCAGCAAACCCTCGACTCCGCCGCCCGCGCCGCCTGGGACAAAAGCAGGCCCGTCTGGGAGCCGAGGGTCTCCGCGTAGCTGATGGAGGCCGTGAACACCAGCGGCTGGGGATAACTCCAAATCAAGTCCGCGAAATACGCGATCTCCGTCAAAGCCTGTGTCCCGCAGGTAACCACGACGCCCGCCGCGCCCTCTTCGATCTGGGTCCCCGCCAGCTGGATCAGATCGCTGCACATTCGCAGGGTGTAGTGACACACGGGCTGATAACTCCAATCTACAACGTAGATTTTTTCCCTGTTCTCCTTGGCCAAATAAGCGGAAAGCGCCTCTTTTTCGATCGGCGACACGCCCTCGGCGTCCCATTTGTGGATGATCTGCCCTCCAGCCATGATCAATGCTATCTTGTCTCTGTTCGACACACTTCTACCTCCCCGAGGTTTCGGGTTCCGGGATTTTCCGGCCTCTCGACAAAAATGCCACAGTCGATTGAATCAATGATATGCACTGGACAATAAACGGGCACTGATTCACTATATCTGCTTTCCCACGGGCTGGAATGCGCCATAAATCCGATTGCGAGTTTTTTAAAACCCCAAATCCTCGCCCACCATGATAACATGCGTCTTTCGGCCGTTGACCGGCCTCTCCAAAATCAAAAGCGCCCGGCAGATCCGCGCCGGAGAATCGCAATCCACACAGTAACCCGTCTGGGTGCAAGGGCTGTTTCCATTCAGGCGCAACACGTTGGGAGGGGTCGCGGTTCTGCTGCGGGTTATTGCCGCCTCCAGATCCGAGGCCACTTTGTTGATGCCGATGACGAAGATCAGGGTATTGCGTCCCCAGGCCATAGCGCTGACGCGATTTCCGTTGCCGTCGATATTGACGATCTTTCCGTCTCGGGTGATGGCGTTGGCGCTGGTCAAAAAATAATCGGCGCAGAACTCGTCCATCAGAACCTGCGAGCGTTCTTCAGGTGACAAGGCAGGGTTCCAGTGGTGATAGATCGTACACCCGCGCTCCTCCAGTTTCTCCATAGCGCCGATCTCCCGCACCGTAACCGTTCCCGGCACACCGACGGATACGCCCTCGGGAATGATCTTCAAGACCTCTTCCAGTGCCGCTTCTTTCGAGGGCACGTAGACCGCTTCGTATCCCTTGGCCTTCAGCGCCTTCACCACCGATTGCCCCAACGCCTCCCTCGCCTTGACGCGCGACGCGTCGAAAAGATTCCCCATTGTTTAACGCCCCCGTTTGTTATGAATTTATACCCCGAAGTTCAATCCGGCCGAAACAAGATCATCCAATACCATTCAAATTTACCGTTTAAATTTTATCGCCGTGCCAGAGCGTGAGAGTAGATATCGTTCAACGTCGTTCGCCAGGTTTTTCTGTCCACCCCCATTTTTGTTCCGGTCATGGAAAGATTCAGGTAGAGATCTCGGTCTACGGGATTGAGGCGGACCGCCTCGGCGAGAAGTTTCACGTCGGAGGGAATGTTCAGAGCCGTCCGAAAACCCTTCCACAAAGGCCCCGCTTCGCCGGCCAGAGGAAAAGAGGGGAGAGACCCCTGCTCTCCCGAGCGTAAACAGGCTAAAAAGGCCTCGAAGGCCTGAGCGTATTCTTCCCTGCGATAATGATCGACGCCTCTGACGAAAAACTCTCGTCTCGAAAGGGTTTTGTTTTTGCCCCCCGCGTCAGCGGAACGATCCGACGAGCCGCCCTCTTCGGCAGGTTTCACTCGAAAACTTATCTTCTTTTTCGAACTGCGCGGCGTGGATCGAGGGGTCTTTCGAGGGCGGGAAGGTGTTTTTTTCTTGTTTTGCCCTTCTTTCAGCTGTCCTTCTTTCAGTTTGGAGAGTTTGGACTTGGCGCCGTCGTGATCGGGGTCCCGCTCTAACGCTCTTTCCAGAGATTTGATGGCGCCGGCGGTATCTCCCAGATTGACCCGCGAGTCGGCGAAACCCACCCACACCTTCGCGTCGTCGCTGCGGATTGCCAGGGCTTCCGAAAAATACCGGGATGCCTCCTCGTAATGTTTCAACTCCAAAGCCACGCTGCCTACCTGGACCGAGTGTTCGTATTTCTGCTCCGCCAGAGAATCTTGGTCTTGTTTCGGCTCGGCGGAAGGCAGAAGCAAAGACACTCGCCTTATAGCCTCCTGCGCCGCGTCGGAGGAGGGGCTCAAATCGAGGGCTTGTTTGTAGGCCCTGATGGCTTCTTCCGGCTTGCCTTGTTCCTCCAGCACGCCCCCCAGCGCGAAATAAGCGCCGTAGTGCGTGGAGTCCACCGCAACGGCTTCCTGGAAATTCTCTTGGGCTCTGTCCCACACTTTCAGGGTGGAATAAAGCCGACCGATTTCATAAAAGATCCCCGAGCGGGACGGCGCGGCGCTGGCCGGAAAAAGCTCCAGGCTGGCGCGGTAGGCCATGATCGCCTCCTCCACGCGCCCCACTCGCTCGGCGGCATGGGCCATGCCCAGCAAAGGCTCGACTTTGCGGGGATAACGCTCTGAAGTCTGTTTATAGGCGGCGAGGGCAGGTTCGTATTGTTCCTGGTCGTAAAGGGTTTTTGCCCCTTCCAGCAGAGAAGCGTAAGAGTTGCGCTGCAGGTGACGGTAGGCGGCAAACACTGTTCCCACGAGAAAAAGCACAAAAATGCAGAAAGCGAGAAAACGTCCCCGGTTTCCGCGAAATCCGCTGCGCTTGTAGGAAGCCGAACGTCTCATCTGTTCGATACGTCGCAACCGTTCCGCGAAACGAGTCGCCTCCCACTCGGGGAATTCTCCGCGGGGCGGCCTCCTCTCCCAGTCGTCGTCCAATTTGGGGCGTTCTCTGTTTTCATTTTTATTTTTGGCATTTATGATCCGCCCATCACCGTTATTTTCGTTCTTATGTGTACTCTTTTTTTCGTTCTCTTCAAAAAAACGCTCGTCGTAGGACTCCGTAAGAAGTTTGGCAAAAGGATCTTCAAAAATACTGGCCCCCGGGGACTGGGCATAGGGGACCTCCCGTCTGCCCGCGCCCGCGTTTTCAATATTTGAAGGTAAGACCTCCTTTGAAGGTAAGATCTCTGAAGGTAAGATCTCTGAAGATAAGACCTCGTCGGGCGAAACCATCCCAGCAGACAAAAATTTCTCGTTCGAGGGCAAAATTTTATCGGACACGTCTTCTTCTCCGCTGTTATCCTTTGTCACGTGGGCTTCGATCAAACCCTCTTCAACTGTGCTTTCTCCCGCTTTTTCTTCGATTCTATTTTCATTGCTCCTATTTGGGGAGATCACAGCGGCTGCGCCTTCGCCCGGCGCGTTTTTTTCGTCCGTGCGCTTTTCGGCGGGCAAGGGCTCTGCCTTGGAAGGAGGAAACAAAAGGGAGATGACAGGATACTCCACCTCGCGTACAACGTCGGGCGCAGGGACGTTCCACGCGACGAACAAAGGTTCTTGTCGTGCTTCTCCTCTAAGCCAGTCCTCCAGATCTTTCCTCACATCGGATCACCTCAAAAAGAGTTTATCAATACCCATGCCCGACTGCAACTTGGCCCACCTGAGCTTGAACTGTTACGACTATAACACATACCTTGTCCTGAAAAGACAGTTACCTTTTCAGGCGTTTGTTGATCGCCTCGAATTCCTTGCGGATCGTGTTGTTTTCAAAGGGCTGGAGTTTCGGCATGGACAAGTTCTGGATGGAGTCGAATAAATCGAGCCCCGAGCGAATCAAGTTTCGCAAGTCGGAGGTGCTGCGCACGGTCTTGTAGGTGTTTTCCGCCAGGTCCCGGTTGCGGCGCAGGTCCGAAAGAGTCGCTGTAACGCTTTTGCGCTGACCCTCCAGAAGCTCGGCGTAAAGGGCAGCCGCCCGGATTGTCATGCCGTTGGCCTGGGCGTTGGTCGCGAAAGATCGCCTCTGAGCTTCGCTGTATTGTGTCTGCTGGGATCGCCTCAAAGCGTCCGCGCGAAGCCCCTCGGCCTCCGTTCGAATGGCGGCCAACTGGGGCTTGTAGTGGGTGTCGATCTTCTCCGCCAGTCCCTCTTGGGTGACGATCAAGAGGTCGTTTAGCACGAGGTACATGCCGGTGTAACGGCGATTGATCTCCAGGTTGTCGTTGTCTTCCCGGCAGAGTTCCGCCAACTTTTCCACCACGCGTTTGACGTTCGCGAAGATCACCGTGTTCTGGAAAAGGTCGTCGCCTGTTACGGACGTCAGCAGGACGTCGATCTGAGTATCGTCCAGGTCGAGTCCCATTTCCCGCAAGGCGAGGGCGATTTTTTTGTCGATTTCCGCCATCGTCTGCGTCTTGTTCTCGATCTCCGCGTTCAGCTCCTGAACGCGCTCGTCGATTTTGGGACGAGTCATGATCCATGGGAACTTGGAGGTTTCGGGCGCAGAGATGCGTTTGTTCCTCAGTTCGTCTATCTCCAGCCGCAAGGCCGGTATCTCCGTGCGAAGGATGATGGCCTGCCGGCGCAGGTCGTTGGCGTCGCCCTGAAGCAAAATTTCGACCGCCTTGTTCAAAAGCGCGTTGATCTTTTTCGCGTTGCTGCTTTTGTCCTCGCCAAAGTAGGACGATAGGGGCAGACCCTCTTGTTTGTCTTGTAAGTTCAGGGTCTCGATCAAGGTTGCGGATAGTTTTTCCCAAGAGGACGACAGATACTTCGGAAAATCGTCGGAGGATGCCGCGGAACTCGTTGCGGACGAAATCATCTCAGACGAAACCGCCGGTGACGGAGTCGTCTCGGACGAAGCCGTCGTGGACGAACTTGTCTTGAAGAGGTCCAACCACGCCCCTTGGGCGGTGCCCGCCGCTAGGATCAACCCCAAGATCATTCCCAAGATCATCCAGCGAATTGCACTTTTCATCCGAACTCCTCCTTAAAAAGTGATAATGTGTGCTTATATTTTACCTCGGAATTACATGGCAAAGGGCCGTTCGAGAATTCTGAATGGATACCGGTGCCTCGAAAGACCTTTCCCCAATTTAAGCAATACAGGAGAAAGAAAAAAATATCCAACAGTACAGACACAAGGCATAGCTTCATAACATGTTCCTCCATAGCCCAAATTTCTTTACTATTTCTCCACGCCGATGATGGACTCCCCGTTTTCCAGGAGAATATCGGGGCGAGAAATTTTGCAATCTACACACTTTCTACACATTTCTTTGTTAATATCCCGTTCACAAAGGCGGAAAGAGGATGTGCAGAATTGAAACGCAAGGGGATGAGTACGGTATGGCGTAATAATGGCAAGGTCATTTGAGGTTTTGTTTTTAGTGTTTTGTTTTCGATCGCGTCTCATGTCTGCAAATCGAGGTTTAAAAGTATTGGAAAAATATCGAAATTGGAGGGACAAGTGATGAAAAAAATAGGTATTTTTTTAGTTGCGATAATACTTTTAGCAATCGTCATTGGCGCCGTGGCCATTGCGGCAGAATGTAAGTCGGACAATCGTCCGCAAAAGGGCGCTAACTGGAGTTTCCAGACGGAGGAAGCCGAATCGGACACTTCCAATAGAGAGTCGAGGAATTTCAGTGACGAAAAAACATTTTTCAGCCGTATGGCGACATATTGCGGGCGAATGGCAAACGAGAAAACCAACGAAGTAACTCCAAAAAACGGTTACAGCAAGTTTAGCTGTCATTAGGCGCAAAAACGGGTTAAAAAATTTTTCGATTGCGACAATCATTGATTGCAACCACCATTACCTGTTTTGGAAAGGAGCTAATTTAGAATGTGCTGCAACAATCACAAACAAAGCAATTTCTGGCACAAAGCGATAATGTCCATCTGCGTGGCCGTTCCTGTTCTCCTCCTCGTCAGTTTGTTCATAATTCGGCCAAACTCCGGCGGCCTGCTGTCGTATGTGTTCTTCCTTCTCTGCCCGCTGGCGCATCTTTTTATGATGTTCGCATTGAAGGATACCTCAAAAAAAGAAGGCACGGGAAAAAATTCCTGCCATTGACCGAGAGCCAATGGAGTCTCTCCGGCATCGTGGGCGGCAGTTCAAACATCCCACAAGAGGAATTGCCGCTCACGGAGCGGGATTGCCAGACCGGGACGGAGGCGCAAAAGGCGCCTTCAATATGAAAAAAGGAATTTTCAATATGAAAAAAAGGATCTTCAACATAAAAGGAATGTTTTGTTTTCACTGCCTGAGTGCCGTTGTGGAATCCGTGCGGAAATTGAACGGAGTGAAAAGCGTAGAGGTCGGGCTTGAGAAAAAGGCGGCGATTGTGGAGTACAACTCCGCCAGAGTATCGACAGAGAGGATCAGGACGGCTATTCAGCGCTGCGGATTCACGGTGGTGTCGGGGTAATTTGAGGGCAACGAGCGCCCGAAGGAAACCGCCCTGGGGGGGGAAACCCCGGTAGTCGGAAAATTTTTACAGTCTGCACATTTTCTACACATTTCTCTGTTAATATTTCCGACGTCGAAGAAAAGATGTTTCGGCGCTGCGTATAAAATTTTCGAGGGAGGGAAGCTGGAGTGCCGGGAGTTTTATCGGAAATTTATTCAATTTTTATTTACAATTTTTATTTACATTGTAAATAAAATTAAGAAAGGAGTTCAGTGATGGAAAAACAAACGATAGCTATCGGTGGAATGACCTGCGCCGCCTGCGCGAAACGCATCGAAAGGGCCGTCGGGAAACTTCAGGGCATTGTCACCGCCAGCGTCAATTTCGCCACGGAAAAATTGTCGGTCGAGTACGATGAAAAACAACTGGCGGTGCAGGACATCGAGAACAAAATCGTCGACACGGGCTACAATGTCCTGAAAGCGGCTGCAAAAAGCAGCGCCACGATCCCCATCGGCGGAATGACCTGCGCCGCCTGCGCAAAGCGAATCGAAAAGGCCGTAGGAAAGGTGGAGGGCGTGCTTTCCGCGTCGGTCAATTTCGCCACGGAAAAGGCGACTATCTCTTACGACCCGCGGCAGACAAAATTGACCTCCATCCGGGCCGCGATCGAGGGCGCGGGGTATCAGGCCCTGGAGGCGCAAAAAAGCGGCGCGGTAGACGAGGACAAGCTGCGGAAAGAAAAGGAAATCCGCACTCTGAAGCGAAAATTTTTCGTCGCGGCCCTTTTCGGCGCGCCTCTCCTTTATTTGGCGATGACGTCTATGATTTGGTGGCTGTGGTGGCTTCCCTTTCCCCGCATCCTCCGCCCGATGCAATACCCCCTGAACTACATCCTCGCGCAGATCGTCCTTACGGTCCCCATTCTCATCGTGGGGCGCAGCTTCTACACCGTGGGTTTCAAAGCGTTCATCCAGGGCAGTCCCAACATGGATTCCCTCATTGCGATAGGGACCTCGGCGGCGGTGTTTTACAGCCTGTGGGCCAGCTACGATACCGTATTCAACCAAAACTTCGGGTCCGTCAACAATTTGTATTTCGAGTCGGCGGGCGTCATCATCACATTGATTTTGTTGGGAAAAACCCTCGAGGCCATATCGAAAGGCAAGACCTCCGAGGCCATCAAAAAATTGATGGGATTGGCACCCAAAACCGCGACGGTGATCCAGGACGGAAAGGAAATCGAAATTCCCATCGACGAGGTGGAGATCGGACAAATGCTTCTCGTCCGGCCCGGCGGGAAAATCCCCGTGGATGGAGTGATCGCCGAGGGGCATTCCGCAGTTGACGAATCCATGCTCACGGGGGAGAGCCTGCCCATAGACAAGAAACCGGGCGATAAAGTTTTCGCCGCCACCCTCAACAAGAACGGCGTGATCCGCTTCGAGGCCACGAAGGTCGGAAGCGACACGGCCCTCGCCCAGATCATCAAACTGGTGGAGGATGCCCAGGGCTCCAAGGCTCCCATCGCCGCTATGGCCGACATCGTTTCCGGCGTATTCGTGCCTGTGGTCTGCGTCATCGCATTTGCCGCGGCCGCCGCGTGGTATGGGTACACGCAAGACACCACCCTGGCCCTGACTATCTTCATTTCCGTTCTCATCATCGCCTGCCCCTGCGCCCTGGGCCTGGCCACGCCCACGGCCATCATGGTGGGGACGGGCAAGGGGGCCGAGTACGGGATACTGTTCAAAGGCGGCGAGGCGCTGGAGACGACGCATAAAATCGACACCATCGTTTTCGACAAGACGGGAACCCTCACGGAAGGCAAACCGGAGGTCACGGACATCGTGACGGCGCGGGGGATAGATGAAAAGCGTCTGCTCCAGCTATCCGCGTCCGCGGAGAAGGGTTCGGAGCATCCTCTGGGTGAGGCCATTGTCCGCAAGGCCGAAGACGAGAAACTCGAATTTCTCCCCGTGGAGAATTTTCAGGCCCTTACAGGCTTGGGCATCGAGGGCGTCGTCGAAGGCGTCCGTCTCTACGCCGGAAACAGAAAATTGATGAACGAAAAAGGGATTTCTCTCGGCGAACTGGAGGCCGAGTCCGACCGCCTGGCGGAAGAAGGAAAGACCCCCATGTATATCGTTTTCGACGAAGGCCACGGTCCCAAATTGGCGGGGATCGTCGCTGTGGCCGACGTTGTGAAAAAAAGCAGCGCGGAGGCTATCAAA
>JAISLU010000106.1 GCA_031277095.1 Synergistaceae bacterium | reverse complement strand
TGTTCCCCATTTCGCTTTCCATTTTTCACGCATTCTGAACTTCCGCATTTTCTGCAGACCATAGTATCACCCCTTGTTGGTAATTGTACTTCAATTTCCTTAGCATAGCAACACTCTCCAAAAATTGATAGTATTTCAATAGAAAAGTGGCGAATTTACTTCCGAGGAAGAGGCAAAGTTACTCAAATGCGTTTACAGCTTCCGTATCGCTCTATTCTAGGAGCCTGTCGGGCATAAAGTTTAACCAAAATTATCAATCCAGTATTAGCAACATAACTCTTTTAAGGTGACGTGATGATATTAGCACAGTAAAATGAGTTGCAATTGCTTGATTGTTAATTTAGGTCAAAACTTTATTCCGACAGGCTCCTAGTGGTGAATTTACCTATACGCGAAGAATTCTACGTAGAAGTGATAAAAAAATCTTTAAGAAACATTTTAAACAGGAAAATACAAGTGACATATTTTTCAGATTTTGAACTTCTGAAAGAGGAAGTGATTTAAATGGCTGAAAGATGAAGCGCAGATCTACCGGAGAGGTTCAGCAAATGTCTCCAGTGACCGAAGAGGATGTGCGCAGGATTCGGGAAAAATACGGCGATCTTTTGGATGAAATCGAAGAAGAAAGAGAACCTTTAAGCGGAGAACAGTGTCTCGATCTGCTCCCGTCGGAAGCTCCAAGATCGGGGAACATATTTACAAGCGGAAATTCCTCGGCTACAGCATGACATCGAATCGTGAACCCAAGCTGAGGATATTTTTACTGCTTATTACAACAAACTTTTATCGACCCTTTTACACGATTTATCACAACCCATACTTGTCGTCCAGATTGCATTTAGTTTTGCATTCGAGCCCCTCCGTAAAAAGGATGAATATTTTTGCTTTTATTGCTGTGTCTATTGCTTTTCTGACCAGCCGATGTATAATCCCTCCGAATGCAATTTAGACCGTTCGGTCGAACTTTCTTTCATGTTTACAAAACACCTTTTTTAATTAATGAAGAAGGACTTTTTAATTAAGAAGGATTTTTAATGAAGGAGAGGAATTTGTTTAAGGCAGGTTTTTAAAGTTCAGAAGGAGATGGTTTTCATCGTCAGGCAGGAACGTTTGGACGACACGAAACGGGCGCGGCTTATCGATGCGGCGATAGAGGAATTTGCGGACCACGGGTTCGACGCGGCATCTTACAACAAAATCATCGAACGCTCGGGGCTCAGCAAGGGAACAGTCTACTACTATTTCGACAACAAGGACAGCCTTCTGGCGACGGTGCTGGAGGAGATATGCCAGCGTTTTTCGAAAGCCGTGGGAGATCTGCCGCTCCCGGAGACCAAAGAGGAATATTGGTCCACGGACTGGGAATATCACCGGAGAGTGGGCCGATTTTTCTCCGAAAACCCTCTGCTGGGGCGCGTGATGTATTGGCTGTCGGCGGACGAGTTTCACCTCGACGAACGCCTGACGCCAGCCCACGAACTGGCTGTGAGTTTCATGAATAAGCTGATCGCCCGGGGACAGGAACTGGGGGCCGTGCGGAAAGACTTCCCCTTGGAGACCATAGAGCGGCTGATGCACGCCATAGGCAAGGTGCTTTCCGCCGACATCATCGGAGAAGACGCCCCGAAAGCTGGCACTCTCCCTCGGGATGTGTTTTTCCCTCAGAAGGAAGAAATTGAAGAAATTAAGGGAGAGGTTAAGGAAGAAATGCGGTTTCGGATAGAAAAATTCATGAATATGATACACGATTTGAGCCAGAGGCTACTGGCTCCCGAGGAGGTCCGACATGTTTAAAAATCTTTTCAAAAAAATGAACAGGCTCCGGGTGGTTTTCTGGTTGGCGGTGGTGGCGGCGGGCGTGGCCGCGCTGACGCTGGAGGTTCAGGCCAAGCTGAAGGAGGCCGCGGCGAACGTGACGTCCCTGGCTCAGGTCGAGGAAACACGCTATCCTGTCACCCTGCTGACGGTGACCCCGACCACCTGGGAGTCCTGGCGGAGCTATTACGGCCAGGCGAAGGCCGCGCGTACCCAGGATGTCACGTCCTACGTGCGGGAGATCGTTCAGGCCGTACACGTGCAGGTGGGGGACGTGGTCCAGGCGGGGCAGACCGTGGTGTCCCTGCGAAAGACGGACTACGCCGCCAACGCCCAGGCCAGCCGGACGGGTTACCAAGAGGCCCGGCTGAACTACAACCGCCTCCTGGAACTCAGCAAAAAAGGCGGAGTGTCCCAATCGGAGGTGGACAAGGCCTACGCCGCCATGAAAACCCTGGAGGCCAGCGACCAGTCCTCCCGGTCCACCCTTCAGAGGACGGAGCTGAAGTCCAGTATCGACGGCATCGTGGCGGCCCGGAACGTGGAGCCGGGGGAGGTGGCGGAGGTGGGAAAATCCCTCATCTCCATCGTGGACCCCTCCGACATGGAGGCCCAACTGATGGTCTCCAAAAAAGACATCCACAACATCGGCAGGGAAACTCCGGTGGTTCTGCTGGTGGACGAAACCGAAAGCCAGGGTTGGGTGAAACGCCTCAGCCCCGAGGCTCAGCCCGGCACGGGGCTCTATCCCGTGGTGGTGGGCGCGCCGGCCGACAGCGGAATTCTGCCCGGAACCTACCTGGAGGGCCGCTTTCTCGTGGAGAGGAAAAACGACGTGGTGGTCGTCTCCTCCGATATCGTCATGTACCAGGCGGATAAGGAGTTCGTCTACGTCGCCAGCGGCGACAAGGCCAGCAAAGTGGAGATCAGGACCGGCGAGGGCCGAAACGGGCGGGTCATCGTCACGTCGGGCCTCCAGGCGGGCGACCGGTTGATCGTCAGCGGCAATCGTACTCTCTCCGACGGTGCGTTGATCGCATCGCAGAAAGACCTTTAAACACCTGTTATGGGCGCATTCATACGTTTTTGTATCCGCCGTCCGGTCTTCACCTGGTGCGGCGTAATTATTTTTGTGCTTTTGGGCTGGACCAGCTACACGACCCTGGGGGTGACCCTCTACCCCGACGTGGAGTTCCCTTTTGTGTTGGTTCAGACGAAATACACGGGCGCCAGCCCCAACGAGATCGAGCAACTGGTCTCCAAGCCCATCGAGGACGCCTTGGCCGACCTGGAAAACCTCAAGACCATCACCAGCTACTCCCAGGACGGGATATCCATGGTGGCCGTGGAGATGCAGGCGGGCACCAACCCGGATCTGGCCCTGGTGGACGTGAACAACAAGGTCAAGGCGGCGCGGCAGACCCTCCCCGACGACATCGAGGAGCCTATTTGCATGAAATTCGACATGAACTCGCAGCCGTTTTTGACCGTGTCCTTCACCTCGACTATGCCGGAAAAGGACGCGAAGAAATATATCGAGGACCGTATCAAACCCCTGGCCGCCCGTGTGGAGGGGGTCGGTCAGGTTCAGGTCTCCGGCGGGCGGGACCGGGAGATCCAGATCATCCTGGACCCCGTGGCCCTCTCCGACTACAACGTCACGTACCAGCAAATCTGCGCCGTAGTGGCGGCCAACAACATCACGAACCCCTCCGGTTACATCACCCAGAGTACCGACGAGATATCCCTGCGCCTGGTGGGTGAGTTCAACGAGGTGGAGCAGTTGGAGAACATCATCATCCCCGCGGGTGAGCCCATTCCGCTTTCGCTTCTGGGGAAGGTCGTCGACGGCGAGCAGGATGTGCGCTCCATCGCCCGGGCCAACGGGCAGTCTGTCGTCCAATTGCGGATCAGCCCGCGCGCCAACGCCGACGTGGTCACCGCGGGCCGAGAGGTCAAAAAGGAGCTGGAGACGGCCCTGAAAAACCTTCCCGAGTTCTCCATGACCTACACCCACGACGACACGCCCTTCATCGAGACCTCGGTCAAAAACGTCATCCGCGACACGGCCGTCGGCGTCGCCCTGACGGCTCTCGTTATCTACCTCTTCCTGGGGCGCATCTCAGCCACCCTCATCGTTGCCGTGTCCATGCCGGTGGCGTTTATGGGAACCTTCATCCCCATGCAGGGGCTGGGCTACACGCTGAACCTCATGAGTACCCTGGGCCTGGCCCTTTCTATGGGGACCCTGGTCATGAACGCGATTTTGATTATCGAGAACATCTATCGCTACCGGGACTTGGGTTACGAGCCCTTCGAGGCCGCCGAAAAGGGCACGGAGGAAATATCCGTCTCCGTTCTGGCCGGCGTTTTGACCAACCTGGGGGTCTTTTTACCCGTGGCCTTGATGAAGGGGATAGCAGGACAATTCCTGGCTCCTTACGCGGTGACCATCCTCTACGCGACGCTTCTCTCCCTTTGGGTGACCATGTCCGTGACGCCCTGCATGGCTGCCCGCATCAAATCCAGCGGGGAGATATCCCTGGCGAGCCGGATTCTGACCGGCTGGTGGAACTGGCTCTACGAGGGATTCAAGGACATGTTCATGTTCTTTCTCCGGCGCTCCACCCGTCATCCCATCGTCACTTTAGTGATCTTCATGGGCCTGATGTACGGCTCTCTGAAACTGGGAAGCCTGATAGGGACCCAGTTCATTCCCGTCGTGGACGACGGAACGATCACCATCGAACTGACCCTTGCCAACAGCGCCTCCATCGAAGAGACCGAGAAAAAGACCCGGATGGTGGAGGACTTCATCGAGACCATGCCCGAAAGAAAGCTGTATATTCGCGACGTCGTTGCGACGGTCGGGGCCTCGTTCCGGAGCAGTTCCGTCTACCAGTCGTCAATCTCCGTTTATTTGAAGGACGATCCCCACCGTCCCTCGACTCAGGACGTGGCGGACAAGATCCGTCCGTTCCTGGCGACTCTCGAAGGCATGGAGTACGTCGTCAACGACACTCGCAGTGGATTCAGCGATCCCATAGAGATACGGGTCAAAGGAGACGACATGAGCGTCCTCTACTCTATCGCGGAAGAGGTGCGGGCCAAAGGGCGCCTGATTCCCGGCGTGCGGGACCTGACCATTCAGACGGAGATGGGCAAGCCCGAACTTCAAATTTCCCCCATCCGCTGGCGGCTTTCGCCCTTGGGGCTGAACCTTTCGGACCTGGCGAGCATCGTGAAGGGCTACCTGATCGGCAATGAGTCCGGGAAATTCCGGCGCGGCGGTTTCGAGTACGACATCAAGGCCCGGCTGGACCGTCAGAAGGCGGGCGACATCTACACGGTGGAGGACCTGCCCATCATGACCCCCTACGGGCTGGTGCCCTTGAAGGAAATGGCGGACGTGGTCTGGCGCGACGCCCCCACGGAGATCCGTCGCATAGAGCGCGAGCGCACGGTGGTCATCGGGGGCAACGTGCGTTACATCACGGCCGGTGAGGGCAACGAGAAAATGAGGCAGCTTCTTTCCACCTTCACCCTGCCCGAGGGCTACTCCTTCAGCTTCGGCGGTGAGGCCGAAGACATGGCGGAGGACTTCGCGGAACTTTTCCGCGCCATCGCCATCGCCATTCTGATCACCTACATCGTCGTGGCGGCCATTATGGAGTCCTGGGCTTACGCCTTCATCATTCTTTTGACGGTTCCCATGTCCCTGATCGGGGTGGTGCCCGCGATGCTGGTCTCCGGTACGTCCATCACTCTTTTCGCCCTCATCGGCGTGATCATGCTGATAGGAATGGTGGTCAACAACGCCATCGTCGTCGTCGATTTCGCGGAGACCCTGCGCCTGGACGAGAACGTCCACCCCTACCAGGCCATCGAGCAGGCCTCCGAGGTGCGTTTCAAGGCGCTGGTCATGGCTATCGCGACCTCGGTGGTGTCGCTGCTTCCCCTGGCAATGTCCACCGGCGGAGGCGCCGCGATGCGGTCCCCTATTGCCGTGGTCGCCATCGGCGGTCTCATCGCGGGAGGGTTTTTGGCCCTTTTGGCGATTCCCGCAGCCTACAAAATCTACTGGGCTGTCCGGCTCCGTCTGGGACGCCGGAAAGAAAAGGGAGAAAAAGAGGAAGCCCCGCAGCCAGTGTAGGCAAAAAGTCAAAAAGGCTAAAACCCGAAACTCCCTCAAACCCCGCAAACAAGATACTGCTTTCGACAAAGCCCCCTTTATTCAGGGGGCTTTTGTCATGGCGCGGAGGCCGCTCTGAGAGGGAGAGGAACTCGGAGATGCGGAGGGCTGTATTGATGCCAACGACAAAACACAGAACAATGACCGAATTTTCGCCTTCAATGCTCTCTCAAGACATCATTCCAATGAATTCCTTGAATTTTTTTGCCTTTCTTGATTCGTTGCAAACAAGGGGCGCAAGTCTGAGGAATGTCTCTCTTTCGCCTTCGTATGTTACAATTGGGTTCGTTGTGGACAGGGGCGGCGACTGTGGCAGCGACATCATCGGCCGTCGCATCGAGAGGGGGATTCCTCATGAAGGTTTATATAGACGGGCAGGAATATTCCGAGCTGCCGGGCAACGCGGATGCAGCCTCCATTTTGAACGTCGTCAGGGGAGAAATGTCGAAGAACGGGCGCGTCGTCACGGAGATTTGCCTAGACAACGTGGTCATGGACGAAGAGGCTTTTTTGAACGTCACAGGAGGGTTTTTGGCGCGCTTCACTTCCCAGCCCGTCCGCATGCTGATACGCGAGTCTCTGGGCGAGGCCGTGAACTATCTTCCCAAGCTGACGCAAGGGCTTGAAGAGATCGCTCTCCATTTCGAGAAGAACGAGATCGCCGTCGGAGAGGGGAAACTGGCCGACGCGGCGGAGGGTTTGGATTGGCTTTTGCTTGTTTTCCAGAACTGCAGCGCGCTTTTGGCTGTAGACGAAGAAATGAACGGCTCGGGGCTCGGGGAATTGAAGCCCGCCCTTTCCGAAAGCGTCAACTCCCTTGCCGCTTTCCACGCGGAGCGCAAATATCCCCAAATAGCTCTGTGTATCCGCCAAAAACTCATCCCAGAGATCGAAAAATTTTCCGTGTTCATTAAAAAACTTCGCGATTTCGGCGCTTCCACCCAATAATTCCCTTTGTCCGGGTGGTGTCCAGAGGAGGAGGGGGGCCATTGTCCCTTCGTAAAGGTTTGGTTGTTTTTATTTTGCTTGCCTTCGGTGCAAGCGGCGTTATTTTGGCCAAGAGCGTGGACGGTGAAACGATACGCTCTTTATTGAATGCGGACAAGCGTTTTTTGCTGGTGGCGCTGGGTTTGGTGTTCGCCGGGTGGTGCTGCGACGCGGTGCGCTTCTGTGCCCTGGCGGAGGCCGCCCATGAGCATGTGCCGTTCAAGCTGGGCGTCATCCTGACCTGGCTGCACTATTTCGGTTGTGCCGTAACTCCCATGCAGAGCGGGGGAGGGCCCTTTCAGGTCTACGTTTTGTACAAGAAGGGGGTCGCCGTGGGCAAGGGGATCGCCATCACCCTGATCCGTACCATGCTGACGGTTCTGATACTGAGCCTCATCGTCCCCGCGGCGCTCCTGATCGATCCTACCCTCATGGATAGCAGCCCCTTCATCAAAGGGATGGTGGGTTACGTCTTCGTCATCATTTTTTGTACGTGGCTTTTTGTCATTTACACCATCGTGCGCCCCAACTCCATCAAACGTCTGGGGAAGACGCTGCTGATATGGATGAAAAAGCTGAAACTCCTGCGGTCCCACAAGGTCAAAGGATATTTTCAGTGGCTGGATCGGGAGATGGACAACTACAACCTGAACTTCAGGCTGACCTTTTCCAGCGGGTTCGCTTATTCCATCGTCGCCATTCTTTTTTCCGTACTCTATCTTTTGTGCATCTTTTCCGTGCTGCCGGTTTTGATGTACTCCGTGGGGCTGCCTTTCAATTTTACCCAGACGCTCTCCATCCAGGCGGTTTTCATGTTCGTGCTCTACTTCATCCCCACGCCCGGCGCCAGTGGAGTGGCCGAGAGCGGGGGAGCCGTTCTCTTCGGGACCCTGATGCCCTGGAACATGGCGGGGATCATGGCGGTCATTTGGCGATTTTTTACGGAGTATATTTCGATTTTCATGGGGATCGTCGTGGTCATCCGATTCTTGGGGTGGGGGGTCACCGAAGACCTGCATCAGGGGGCCTCTCCCGAAGAAGAGGCCCGGCGTCTGAAAAACGGATGAGCCCGGCGAAGACAAAACTCGGCTGGGTCAAGTCCCTCAGAGAAATGGCCTTTCGGCTGCGGGGCGGGGTGTGGACGCTGCTTTTCCTCGTCATTCTCCTTTCGGGGCATCCCAGCCGGCAATCCATACTGCGGGGGCTTCCCCTGGTCGTCTTGGGGCAGGCGCTCCGCTTCTGGGCCGTGGGCTGCATCGGCCGCTACAGAGGAGAGAAGGTCGGGGCGGAAAAGCTGACGACTTGGGGGCCTTATGCTTTCGCACGAAACCCTCTTTACATTGGCAATGGCCTTATCGGCCTCGGCTGGGGCTCGATGGCGGGATTTTTACCGACGGCGATTTTTGTTGTAACTTTCGTTTTGCTGTATACTGTCCTCATCATTCCTCACGAGGAATCGTTTCTTTCGGAAAAGTTCGGAGCGGAATACAGCCGGTACACAGAAAGAACGGGCAGATTTTACCCTGTGAAGTGGCCGAAAGGCCGGATCGCCGGCCCCTTCGACGGAAGGGTGTTGTGGAAGAGCGAGCGCCATTCTCTTTTGACTACCGTAGCGGGAAGTCTTTTAATCATCGCCAGGGCTTTAACAGGTTGAGTTTTAGTTGAGTTTTAATTGAATTTTAATTGAGCGGAGGAGAATATCGGGTATACTCTAGTGAGTTGAGGCGTTTACGAAATTTGCTGTTTAGTTTCTTTTGGAGGAGAACGATGAATCGCGACAAAAAAAACAAGGAACAAGACGTGACGGTAACGGAGTTGCTTTCGGCCATATCGGAGACGGAATACCCGCGGTATATTTTCGACGCCATATCCCGGATACAGTCGTGGATGCTGGACACGGTGAACGCCCCGGCGGAGAGGGGCATGGACCCCGTCACCGCCATGTTCGAGGACGGCGGGGAGATGGACATGGAGAAACTTTTCTCCGATCTGGAAAGCCTGGAGCAGTACGTCGACCTCATTCCCAACACGAGGCGCCCGGAGGGGCGGTCCGATGTGATTGTGGTGAGCGTCAATCCTCCCGACTACGAATGCGGCGTGCGGACCGCCATTGATTATGCCGCGCTTTTCAATCGAAAGAACTGTAAACGCGTGTGGGTGATCAGCGACACTTTCATTTTCAGCGACACCATCCACTACGCCGCCCACGTGGACGCTCTCGCGGAGCAGGGCGTAGCCCTCCGCTTCATTCTCGTCACGCCTTGGGGCTGGGTGGAGGTCCCGCTGAGCGGCAACATCGCTTCCAACCAACAATTTTTGTGGCACAACACCATGAAAGGGAATTACTGATCCCGGCCTCTCCCAACAAAACAACCGGCCACGCGGTTTTCTCTGCCGCGTGGCCGGTCAGTTCATTGTTACCGAATAATAATGCCCGAATTATTTCATTACCAGCCGATGTATTGCAGCACCGTGATGGCCACGGTGGCAAGGACCAATTGGATGATCAAAAGAGGCACGAACCACTTGGCGTAACGAGGATAGGGGATTTTCGCCAGGGCGAGGGAACTCATGAGAACTCCGGCGGTGGGGAAGATGCAGTTGGTGAATCCGTCGCCGAACTGGAAGGCTTGAACGGCTACCTGCCGGGTGATGTGGGCCAGGTCCGCTATGGGAACCATGAGGGGCATGACGGCCACGGCCTGTCCCGAGCCCGAGGGGATGAAAAAGTTGATCAGGACGTTGACGTAGAACATGACGTTGGCCCCTACCACCGGGCCGTAATGAGAGATGGGCTGGGACAGATAGTAGACGATGGAGTCGATGATCTTGCCGTTGGTCATGACCACGGAGATTGCGCGGGAGATGCCGATGACGAACGCGCCTGCGACCATCGTTGCGCTGCCTTTGATGAACTCCGTGCAGGTTCCGCTGATGCCCAGGCCTCCGAAAAGCCCCGTGAAAATGGCCATTGCCAAGAACGTCGCGGAGTACGCCGGAATTCCCCAATTCCATTGGATGGAGCCCAGAATGATCGCGCCGAAGCTGAGTACAGCGATGGCGATACACGCTTTGTGCCTCCAGGTGAACGGCTCGTACTCGTCGAAGTTCTGGTCGGAGCCGTAGATCTCCGTGAGTTCCACGCCCTCTTCATAGAGAAGGCTCGAAGCGGGGTTCTTTTTGATGTGTTTTGCGTAGGCCGAAACCCACCAGAACGACAGCAGCAGATCCACGATATGGAAAAGAAGCCGGACGTAAAGCCCGGAGAATTTCTCCAGTTCCGCTATGTCCTGGGCGATACCTATGGTGAACAGGTTGGCCCATCCGACGTTGAACCCCGCATAGGCCCCTAAATAGATCATGCCGAACCCCACCACGTTGTCGAACCCCAAGGCCCGGGAGAGCAAGAGCCCCAAGGGCAAAAGGGCCAAGGTCGTGTTCGCGAACGCTCCCGTAGCGCCTCCGATGGACATGAAGAGCATCACGGCGAAGATGGCCAGGTTTTCCTTTCCCGCCACCTTTTTCAGGATGCGCTGAAAGGACACGCGGACCGTTCCCGTTTTTTCGAGAATATAGATCGCCGCTCCGCAGAAAAAGACCATGAAAATCATCCCGCCCGATTGGGTGAACCCCGTGTCCAGCGCGGGGAAAATTTTCCAAAGGGCCTGAGGCGCGGGATCCACCTTGTGGTACGTTCCAGGGACCACCTGATTTTGCTTCATTCCGGCGACCGTCGTCACTTTGCGCTCGAATTCGCCCGCGGGGATAAACCAGGTGAAAACGATGACGATCAAGACCGTCAAAAACAGAAAAGAAAAAACGTGGGGAAACTTCCGCTTAGGTGCTGCCGTACTTCCGTTGGCCATACAAAACAACTCCTCTCGTCCTCTCAAAATTTTCTTTCGAAATTTTTTCTCAAAAATTTTCCCGAAAGAATTTCCTTATGATAGCAGGGATGAGACACGTTCTCCCCCGTCTACGATGTTCCAAAATTTAGACTTATAGGTGGTCTTTAAACCATTGCACGATCTCCTCCATACGGGCCAGGCGAGGCTGTGGACGTCCTCCGCGGCTGAGGTCGTGGTTTTCTCCTTTAAAAACGCAGATTTTGCTTTCTACGCCATTGCGTTTCAAAGCGGTGAACATCTGGAGCCCCTGAGAAATTTCGCATCGGTGGTCCTCGTCGGAGTGAATGACCAAGGTGGGGGTTCTGATTTGGTCGGCATATTTCAGGGGAGAATGCCACCAGAGCTTGTCGACGTCGCTCCAGATGTCGGCGCCTTGCTGGTCAGGGACGAAATAGTATCCGATGTCCGATATCCCCGTCATGGAGACCCAGTTGCAGATGCTGCGCTGCGTCGCCGCCGCGCGGAATCGGTCCGTGTGGCCGATGATCCAGTTCGTCATGAATCCCCCGTAGGAGCCCCCCGTCACTCCCATTCTGTCTTTATCGATAAAGGGCAGGGTTTCCACCGCCCAATCCACGAAAAGCATCAGATCGTCGTAGTCCAAGGTGCCGTACTTGCCCCGGATGTCGTCGAACCCGTTGCCTTTGCCGTCGCTGCCCCGGGGGTTGCAGAATAGGACGGCAAACCCCGCGGAGGTCCAGCACTGCATCTCGTGGACGAAAACGTCGCCGAAAGTCATCTTGGGGCCGCCGTGAACGTGAAGCAAGGCCGGATACTTCCTGCCGACCTCGAAACCGATGGGGCGCATGTACCAGCAGTCCAGGCCCCAGGGCGTTCCGTTTTCGAGGTGAACGTACTCGGGGACGCTGAGGTCGCACTCGGCCGTAACCGGGCGATTGAAGTCGGTCAGGCGCCGTTCCCTGGGAGGATCTCCCTTTTCCACCAGGTAAAGTTCCTGCAGGAAGAGCCCTTCGAGGCCGATCACCGCCGCCCGGCCGTGGGAAACGTCGTAGTCGTCTATGGTGCGAAGCTCGTGTGTGACCTGCTCTATCCTGCCTTGGAGGTCGAGGGTGTGCAGGTGGGATCGATAATCGTCCGTGGAGACGAACCAGGCCTCGGGAGAATTTTCGGATAAATTGCCGGATGGATTTTGAGATGGATTTTCAGGTGGATTTTGAGGTGAATTTTGAGGTGAATCTTTAGATGAAGAGTCGACCCAAAACGCCAGGTTCATATCGGACAATCCGTAACGACAATCGCAAATGACGGAGTTGCGCAGCCCGCGGTCCAGTTCGGGCGTCAGGCAAATAGTTTTGCCCTCTTTTGTAAAGTAAAAACGGGCGTTTTCGTTTATTCCGTGCTGCTTCATGTCCGTTCCCGTTGTCAAAATACCGTCGCCGAAAACATCGGCGCAGGACCAGGCGAAGTTTTTCTGGGGCAGGACCGTCGTCACTCCGCCGTCGGTCACGTCGAACTCCCACACCCCCCTTGTCTTCGGCATGACGTCCGTGTAAACGACGCCCACCGCCAGCGCGCGTTTGCGGTCGGGGGAAAGCCGGACTTGTTCGATGCTCATGTCCTCGGGGGAAAGGCGGCTCAGCACCCCCGTCGGCAGAGTGTACGTGCAAAGGGCCGAGCGTTTTTGCCCTGTGAAGCCCTTTCCGTTGGAGCAAAAGGGCACTTGGGTGAAGATCATGTAGTCGGCGTTTTCGAAGCGCGCCTCTTCGGGTTCGTTGACCGTCTTCAAAAGCAGCCGGTCCTCGGAGAGCGCCCAGAGCGCCGTCACCGGCTCCGGTATGACGGCCAGAGGCAGCGCCTCGCCCCCCTTCACATCGATGACGTAAAGAGCCGTTTTCTCCTGTTTATCTTTTTTCCCCTTTTTGTCTTTTTCTTCCCGTCCTTCTTCTTTCAGTGAATCTTTAGATGAAGGCCGTTCGCTGGCGAAAAGAATTTTCGTTCCGTCGAGGCTCCAGCAAAAGGCCTTTTCGAAGCCGGAGGAGGTCAACTGCATGGACTTTCCTCCTGATTTTCCTCCCGACTTTTCTCCCGGGTCGGAGAGATCATGAACCCAGATGTTGGAGATAGTGCGATTGTTCTCGAGATCCGCTCCATGGACGACAAAGGCGATCTTCGATCCGTCGGGAGAAAAGCGCGGCGAGGACAAAAAGCGATACTTCAGCAGGTCGTGGAAGTCGATACGTTTGTTCATGCACTGCACCTCCGAAACAAGTATCTAAAAATCTAAAAAAATCTCAAAACCTTAAAATAAATCAGGAACTAAATCCGATCCTGGGAGGTAACGGCACAAAGAGCGATGGAGTTGAATTTTTCCTCGGCCGTGGACCCTCGCGACGTGACGACGATGGGGATCTTCGCGCCGACGACGATGCCGGCCATCTGAGCGCCGGCGCTTATGGTCAGGCTCTTGCCCAGCAAGTTGCCCGCCGCCATGTTGGGAACCACCAGCACATCGAAATTTCCGCAATGAGGACTCTGGTAACCTTTCAGTTCCGCTATTTCCGCCCTCATGGCGACGTCGTAGGAAATCGGCCCCTCCACGACGCAGCTCCACTGCATCTGGGGCCCCGCCCTCATTTCTCCCCGGGCGTTCGCCTCCGCCAGCTGGTGGGCGTCCACGGTCTCCTGCATTTTTTCGTTCAATTTTTCCACGGCGCAAAGCACGGCGACTTTGGGGTTCTCGTAACCCATCTTCCCGAGAGTCTCCAGGGCGTTGACGATGATCCCTTTTTTCATCTCCAGGTCGGGATACACCACCATTCCCCCGTCTGTAATGGAGATCAGCTTGCGCTCTTTCGGAATCTGGAAAAAGGCCATGTGGGACATGAGCCCCTTCGCGTTGGGACGGTCCAGGTGAAGACCGTTTTTGCGGTCGACCACGGGCTTGAGCAGGTCTTTCGTGTCGAGGCGTCCTTTGATCAAAAAGTCGGCCTTCCCCTCGGCGATGACCTCCACAGCCCGCCGGGCCGGGTTTTCTCCGCCGGGAACGTCGATGATCTCGCAGTCGGCGGCGTCGAAACCCAGGGATTTCACCAACGATAAAATTTTTGTTTTGTCTCCCGCCAGAAGGGGAAACGCGATCCCCTCCCTTTGGGCCTCGAACACCGCGTCCAGAACGTGTTCGTCCTCCCCGCCGGCCACGATACCCCGCCGTCGGGGAATGCCCTGCGCCTTTTTCACCACTTCGCCGAAATTTTTGTACTCCATCTGCTTCTCCTTTCACGGCGCCCCTCCAAAATTGCGCTGCAAAGACCGCAATTTCAGGGGCGCGTCATTCAGTGCGTAAAATAATGGATAAACCAGAGGATGTTCGGAATCGAGACCAGATCGACCAGCACGGCGCTGCAAACAGGGACGATCAGGAGGGCTTTATAGGATACGACGCCCCAGCGTTCGCACACCGCGTTGATGTTGGAGACGGCGTTGGGGGTCGCGCCCAAACTGTGTCCGATGAAGCCCGCGCACATGACCGCCGCATCGTAGTCTTTCCCCAGAATCGGAAACAGGAGGAATATCGCCAGAAACGCCACGACCGCCGTTTGAAGCAACAAGATCACGGTCAGCGGAACCGCAAGGCCGTAAAGATCCCAGATACGGAGGCTCATTGCCGCCACCGTGAGAAATATTCCGGTGGCGGCCTTCGATATCAGTTCGATGGCTCTGCTGTGGAGCTTCACGATCTTCAGAACATCGTTCAGGTTGCGGAAAACCGCCCCGACAAACATTGCCCCCACGTAGTCGGGCAGGAAGAAGTTTTCCCACTGCCAGACGCTTTTGGCCTGTTCGTTGATCCACAGGGAAACCTGTCTGCCCACCGCCATGATCACCAGGACCAGGGCCAGCATCTGAAAGAAATCGAAACCGTCTATCAGCGTTGTCCCTTCCCCTTGCCTTTTGTAGATATCCTCCTGGGATGTAGCCGGTTCCAGTTTGTTGCGCTCGATCAGCCAACTGATGAGAGGCCCGCCGAGGAGCCCCCCCGCGATCAAACCGTAAGTCGCCGAGGAAATAGCCACGGCCTGAGCGCCCGAGACGCCCAAGCTCTCCGCAGCCGGCCCGAACACCGCCGCGGCCTCGTGCCCCCCTTTGAGGGAGACGGCCCCCGCCATGACCCCGAGAATCGAGTGAAGACCCAACAGCTTGGCCATTCCCACGCCCAGCACGTTTTGAAGAATCGCCACTCCACAACAGACTGCAAAGTAAATGACCATGACCCAGCCTCCCCGGGCCAGAAGGGACAGGCTGCCTCCGATGCCCATGGTTGTGAAAAAGGCCAAGATCATCGGCGCCTGGAGAGCCGTGCTGAAGAGTATGGAAACGCCCTGGCAGCGGCGCATGGTCAGCGTGAAAAAAGCCACGAACAGCCCGCCGATCAACGCGGTAGGAACACAAAAACGCGTCAGAAAACCGATACGGCGTTTTAGAACAACGCCCACGACAAAAAAGATCGCCGCTGTCGCCGTCGTGGAAAGCGGATCCAAAGCGATCGTGAATACACCGTCAACCGTTTCCCCACTCATGGTTATTCCCGGCGCTCAACCTCGTATTTGTCCGCTGCCGTAGACGATGAACTTGGCGGAGGTCAACTGCTCCACGCCCATCGGGCCCCGGGCGTGGAGTTTTTGGGTGCTGATGCCCATCTCCGCGCCGAAGCCGAAAACGCCGCCGTCCGTGAACCGGGTCGAGGCATTGACATAGACGGCCGCCGCGTCTATACCGGAGAGAAACGCCTGGGCGTGGGTGTAGTTCTCCGTCACGATGGCCTCGCTGTGCTGGGTACCGTAGCGGTAAATGTGGTCCATGGCCGCCTCCAAGCTGTCGACGACCTTGACGGCCAGAATGAGATCGTAGAACTCCGTCTCCCAGTCCTCCTCGGTGGCGGGCTTGGCCGAGGGAAAGAGCGCGCGCACGGTTTCGTCCCCCCGCAGCTCGACCCCGCGGTCCGCCAAGGCCTTCAGCCCCACGGGGATGAATAGGGGGGCGATGTCTTTGTGGATCAGGAGGGTTTCCATGGCGTTGCAGACACCGGGTCTTTGACATTTTGCGTTCACGGCGATCTCCACGGCCTTCTCCAGGTCGGCCGACGCGTCGATAAAGGTGTGACAGTTCCCGATGCCCGTCATGATATAGGGGACACGGGCATTTTGCATGACAGATTTTTTGAGCTGCAAACCGCCCCGCGGGATCAGGACGTCCAAGTACGGAAGCTGCATCAGCCCGATGGAAACCTCCCGGTCGGGCGTCGCCAGCAATTGGACGCTTCCGTCGGCCACCCCACTCTCCCGGACGGCGTCGGACAAAATTTTCGCGATGATCCTGTTGGAGCGCAGAGCCTCTTTTCCTCCCCGAAGGATCACCGCGTTTCCGGACTTCAGGCAGAGCCCCGCCGCGTCCGCCGTGACGTTGGGGCGGGCCTCGTAAATGATCCCCACCACACCCAGGGGCACGCGGACCCGCCCGATGCGGATGCCCTTCTCCCCGTTCCACATCCCCAGCACCTCGCCCACAGGGTCGCGAAAGGCCGCGATCTCTTCGAGCCCCACCGACATCCCCTCGACTCTCTCGTCATCGAGGGCCAGACGATCCAACAGAGCGTTGGTCAGTCCGGCGGCCCGTCCGTCCTGAAGGTCGAGGCGGTTTTGTTCCAGTATGGCCTCTTTGTTTTTTCTCAAGGCCGCGGCCATCCCCCGGAGCGCGGCGTTTTTCGTCTCCGTCGGCGTCACCGCCAGCCGCCGCGCCGCCTCTTGGGCTCGTCGGCCCATCGCATCCAGATCCTCTTTCCAAGACATCCTCGTTTCGTCTCCTCTCACAGCACAAAAAACTTGTGTCGATCATATTATATCTTCGAGCCTATGCTTATCGCATATTCGCCCTGCAATCCAGTTTGGAATTCGGCGCAGATTGTGGGCGAGCATCGTCATAGGACCTGATAGGACCTGAACGGATATCTTTGAGCTGTCTTTGAGCAATAGGTGTTTTGCGTCTGACGGACTTGAACGCGGCAAAGGTGTCTCGGGCGTTCTTTCACCACAGCAAACGGGAAGAGACTATTTCCGGTTTCGTGTCGCCGTTTAAAAAGGCTTTCTTTTTTTGAAATTCTTCGGACGTAATTTTTTGATTGAGAAAGTCCTCAAAAAGCTGTTTCCGTTCTTCATCGGAACCAGTTTCTTTATGATTCTCATTACGATATTCAGCAGATGAAGCAGGCGTCAAAGGTGCTTCATCCTGAACGGGCCTATGGCGTGCGGGTTCGCGATAATGTGCCTCGCTCTTGCGATAAACGATAAAAGCCGGAATCAAGACAAGCAAAGCGGCAACTGTGAGACAAACAATCCAAAAAAACATGGTGCGCCTCCTACGTTGTATTAAATGTCTGTCAGGTTCTAATTTGAAATCTCGGGATTGTATATAGGGCTGGATCTGAAAACTTGAGACTGAAAACATGGTGAATACAGGGACTAGTGGCCTAGCCCCTGACCTTTGCGCTTTAATTCAATTTCTTCAACTTGAATAGGCGATTCGTCCCGGCTCTGCTTCGCCCAGTTCTTTCGCGAAAAGCGGGCTCAGGACCTTGATGTAGGTTCCCTTCATCCCGAGGCTTCGGCTCTCGATCAAACCCGCGCTTTCCAGTTTGCGGAGAGCGTTCACGATGACACTTCGGGTGACGCCCACCCTGTCGGCTATCTTGCTGGCGACGGTGACCCCTTCGAGCCCGTTGAGATCGCACATAACGTGCTTCATCGACTCGACTTCGGAATAGGAAAGGGCTCTCATGGCCATCTGGACGGAGGAATGATCCCGGGTGTTCTTCTCTGCGCTCCTGTTTCTGTTGTGCAGCATCTCGGTACCCGCCAAAGCTCCCAGGTATTCCGCCATCAAAATGTCCTTCGTCCCGAAGGATTCCATGGAGCGCACCAGCACCACCGTCCCCAAACGCTCCGTCGCCGCGTAGACAGGCACGTACATGAGGTGTTTCTCCTTTTGCTTTTTGTCGCCCTCGCTGTCGAACAGACAGGCGTCTTCGTCGTTGATCTGGGATTCGGTGCAGCGGATCGCTTTCTCCACGAAGGCCTCCAGCATGGTGTCGTTGTTTTTGAGCAAGTTGGAGAACGTCTGGGAAGAATAGCCGGGAAGCCAGGCGTGACCTAAAATAACTCCATTTTTATCCAATAGATATACGTTGGAGTTCAGGTGTTCGGACAAAGAACGCGTCAGTCTCGCATAATTCAGAGTATCTTCCTTTTTCTCGTTCTGAAACGCCCTTCCCCCTTGGCGAATTTTCACCAGCAAGTCCTGCAGCGCGTCCTCCACGCTCTCGGGGCTGGATTTCTCCGCCAGAAGCCCATCGGCCGCCTGCAAATCCTCTGCTTTTTCCTGCTGAATCTTCTTTCTCATTTCTGTTTCCCCCTTGTATGATATAATTATTGCTTAAACACCATAATTAACCTGTCATCATGCGACACAAGTCATTGAAACTCAGCCGTCATGACAATTCACTCAACTCAGCCTTTTAAAATTTCTGCTGAAAAAGAGAAATTTGTTTTTTTTATTATTTCAACGATGATATCTAATTCTCGCTAAAGTGCACCTTATCGAACTGGTTTTGCAGTATAAACTATAAAGTAAGGTTAAGGTCAATAGGTTTTGTTATGAATTGTGAAATTGCATAAAATTACGTAAAGGTTCTACGTTGTGTAAATGTTCAAGCTGGCAACCAATAGCCCCCTTTGACGTTTTGTTGCCCATAAGTGCCTATGCCCGCCCGGCTCTTGGCTCCGTAAAGTCCTTCATATAAGTCTTACATATATAATAACCTCCGTAAATGTGAAGGAGGTTTTGGCATGTTCAAAATAAAAGAAGCCCGTCCCAGCGACGCCCATAAAGGCGTTGCGCGGATGGACCCGGCCGATATGGGGATACTGGGGCTTTCCGAAGGGCAAATTATCCTCATCGAGGGAAAGAAAAACACCGTCGCGCGGGTTTGGCCCTGCGATCCGGAGTCCTGCGGGAAGCACGTCCTGCAGATCGACGGCCTGATCCGCGAGAACGCCGCCGTTCTCATCGACGACACGGCCAACGTGAGGCGGGCCGAACACCACTTCGCCGGAAGCGTCACGATGCAGCCTTTGAGTGCCGTGGCCTTGACGGACAAGGAGCGGGACGCGCCCTACGTCCTCTCTCTTCTGGAAGGGCTGCCCCTGATGGCGGGGGATCGCGTTCGGCTGAACCTTTTCGGAACGCGGATCTGCGACTTCCGGGTGACGGAAACCACGCCCGACGGAGCCGTCGTCGTCAGCAAGGCCACGTACCTCAACCTTTTGAAGATCCCCAAGGTCGAGCAGCCCAAAAAAATTTCTTACGAGGACATAGGGGGACTGGGCTCCCAGATCCGCCATATCCGGGAGATGATCGAGCTGCCCCTGCGCTTCCCTCAGGTATTCGAGCGGCTGGGCATCCAACCTCCCAAGGGAGTGCTGCTCTACGGCCCCCCGGGCACGGGCAAGACGGTTATCGCCCGGGCGGTGGCCAACGAAACGGACGCGTGGTTCACCCACATCTCGGGGCCGGAAATCATCGGCAAGTTTTACGGCGAAAGCGAAGAACGGCTGCGCAACATCTTCGAGGAAGCCCAGTCGCGCTCTCCCTCCATTATCTTTATAGATGAAATCGACGCCATAGCCCCCAAACGCGAGGATATGGGGGGAGAAAAACAGGTGGAGCGCCGAGTGGTTGCGCAGCTTCTGGCCCTGATGGACGGGCTGGAGTCCCGCGGGCAGATCGTGGTGATCGGCGCGACCAACATCCCCAACTCCCTGGACCCGGCCCTGCGCCGGCCGGGAAGGTTCGACCGCGAGATATCCATCCCCATCCCCGACCGAAAAGGCCGGTACGAAATCCTGCAAATTCACACGCGGGGCATGCCCTTGTCCGGCGACGTGGACCTGAGGCGCGTGGCGGACCTTTCTCACGGATTCGTCGGCGCGGATCTGGAGGCTCTGGCCAAGGAAGCGGCTATGGCCTGCGTGCGCGACATTCTGCCCTACATCAACCTGCAGACTCAAGAAATCCCCTACGAAAAGGTGTCGGCTCTGGAGGTCAAGATGAGCCATTTCATGTCCGCCCTGATGGAAATCGATCCCTCCGCGATACGGGAGGTTTTCGTGGAAATTCCGGACGTGGCCTGGAGCGATATCGGCGGGCTGGACGACGTCAAGGAGGAACTCTCCAACGCCGTTCAGTGGCCCCTGATCTACCCCGAGCTGTTCGAGCGTTACGCCGTGCAGCCCCTGAAGGGGATCATGCTCCACGGTCCGTCGGGCACGGGCAAAACCCTCCTGGCCAAGGCCCTGGCCAAGGAAAGCGGGGTCAACTTCATCTCCGTGAAGGGGCCCTCGTTGATGTCCAAGTACGTGGGAGAATCCGAGCGGGCCATACGGGAGGTCTTCAAGACGGCCCGGCAGGCCGCGCCCTCGATCCTCTATTTCGACGAGATCGAGTCGCTGGTCCCCGCGCGGGGGCGGGACTCCGGCGGCGGTTCGTCCTTCACGGAAAGGGTCATCGGGCAGTTTTTGTCCGAGATGAGCGGCATCGAGGAGCTGTCCGGCGTCGTGATTCTGGCGACGACGAACCGCATCGACCTCGTCGACCCCGCGCTCCTGGTTTCGGGTCGCTTCGACCTGGTGCTGGAGCTGCCCCTGCCCGATCGAGCCGCTCGCGAGGCGATCTTCGCCATAGAGCTGCGCAAAAAACCCCTTTCGGAGGACGTGGACAGGGAGGCATTGGCGAGCGCCACCGAAGGATACAGCGGCGGGGACATCGCCTTCGTCTGCCGTAAAGCCACCCTGCTGGCAATGAGGGAACAATTGAACCTGAAAGCTCTGAAGAGCGGCGACCGGCAAGTGTCCGAAGACTATCGCGGCCTCGATTTTCTCATCGAGCGCAGACACTTCGAAACCGCTCTGGAGGAATTGAAACGCAGAAAATAAAACGAGGCGTCGGCAACTCAAAAAAATGCCCTCAAAAAAATACCCCCTTGCGGATATGCGCGAGCAAATATCTTCGCAGGGGGGTTTTCTATCTCCTCTGAAAACCACGGTGTCTGTTACCTTTATATATACGCCAACTATAACGGGAATTTTTTTGATAGATTGTAATCTAATTTCGTAATAGCAAAAATTGCAGGTCAAAAACATCAATGTTGATGAATGCTGAATTTCCCTGGGCCATGTAACACAACCCTATTCTGTTACATCACGAAGCTCCTAAAACCGCCCCCCATCTAGGTTTATATTTCAGAAATTTTAGGTGCAGATTAC
>JAISLU010000081.1 GCA_031277095.1 Synergistaceae bacterium | reverse complement strand
ATCTTCATTAAATAATGAAGATACAGTATTTTTATTCTTTAAAACAGATATGTAGGTAAAAAATTGGCAGCAGTGTTTCAATAATTTATTGAGCAGGCCTTAAGTTGACAGCAGTGATTGTTCATATATTTGCATTTATTGATAATGTGGTAAAAAAATGGCCGGGAATTAGAGATTAATGAATACGATTGATGAATACGATAAAACCTGCGTAAACGAACGAGATTTCGACTCTGGCAGAAGTGAAGGGTCGAGGATATCTTTATCCTCTGCACACGGGAGACAGTGTGTCGATATTTTTATATTTTTCATGGAGGAAATAACGATGAAAACAGAGAGACAATTTCTTGCAGAAACGGATCCCGAAATTTATGACGTCTGTATGAGGGAGCGCAGGCGACAAGAAGAGGGCATCGAGCTGATCGCCTCGGAAAACGTGGTGGACCCCGCCGTTCTCGCGGCCGCCGGGTCGGTGCTGACCAACAAATACGCCGAAGGGTATCCTCGCGCCCGGTACTACGGCGGCTGCGAGGTGGTGGACGCAGCGGAGGATCTGGCGCGGCAGCGGGCCAAGCGGCTTTTCGGATGCGAGCACGTCAACGTCCAACCCCATTCCGGTTCTCAGGCCAACATGGCCGTTTACCTGGCGGCGTTGAAACCGGGAGACACGATTCTCGCCATGGACCTGAATCACGGCGGACATCTGACCCACGGGTCGTCGGTGAACTTTTCGGGCAAACTTTTCAACTTCGTCCATTACGGGGTGAAGAAGGAAGACGGCCGCATCGACATGGACGATGTGGAAAGAAAAGCGGTGGAGCACAAGCCCACGATGATCGTCTGCGGGGCCAGCGCCTACCCTCGGGAGATCGACGCCGAGGCGTTCCACAAGGTCGCCCAAAAAACAGGCGCTCTTTTGATGTTCGATATCGCCCACATCGCCGGTCTCATCGCCGCCAAGCTCCACAAGGACCCCGTGGCCTGGTGCGATTTTGTGACGACGACGACCCACAAGACCCTGCGCGGGCCCCGGGGCGGTATGGTCATGTGCAAAGCCGAACACGCCAAGGCCCTGGACAAAATCGTTTTCCCCGGTATGCAGGGCGGCCCTTTGATGCACATCATCGCGGCCAAGGCCGTGGCCTTCAAACTGGCTTTGGAGCCCTCTTTCAAAGACTACCAAAAGCAGATCCTGGCCAACGCCAGAGCCCTGGCGGACGCCCTGATGGAGTATGGCTTCGATCTCGTCTCCAAGGGCACGGACAACCACATGATGTTGATAGACCTGCGCAACAAGGGCCTCACGGGCAAGGTCATGGAACAGGCGCTGAACGAGGCGGGGCTCACCGTCAACAAGAATGCCGTGCCCTTCGACACGGAAAAGCTCGCGGTCACCAGCGGAATCCGCATCGGTTCTCCCGCCGTGACAACCCGCGGCTTCAAAGAACCGGAGATGCGACAGATCGCCGCCTGGATCGACCGCGTCGCCAAAGACATCGAAAACGAGGATCTCCGTGCCGCCATAAAAGCCGAGGTCAAAGAACTCTGCTCCCGGTTTCCCCTCTACGCTGAACTCGTGTGAACGTTTTGTGATCTCGTAAACTCAATTCATTTTATCGGGCTATCATACCGAGCCATCTTATCGAAATTTTTTTTAAATCTTATGTGAACGGATAGGGGAAAAGGGCATTGCTGCTTTCATTAGAGTGATGTATATTACGAAAGTCGAATATCGATTTTTGAAACGTCGGTCGGAGTTTCGAGGCCTGTTCGTGAAATTTCGTAAAGTTTGCAACGAAATGGAGGATCTCTGAATGCAAGAAGTGAAGAAGGTTATAACTGAGGTCGGGACGAATGAATGGCAAGTTGTGGTTTTCTTCTTGGGAGATCAATCTTTCGCTATAAATGTGGACAAGACGCGGGAAATATTGCGGTGGCCCGGATGCCGAGTCATCCCGGACGCCCCCAGCGCCATGATCGGGATCACCTCCGTGAGGGGAGAAGTTTTGCCGATGGTCGATCTCCGCGTGTTTCTCGGGATCGATTCCAAGGTGGAGATGGAGCAATGCAAGGTGATCATCGCCGAGTTCAACGAGGTCAAGCTGGGTTTTGTCGTTGACGCCGTGGAACGGATTTACCGCATCAACTCCGAGGACCTGGACGCGACCTTGACCGGAAAATATCTGGGAGAGTGGATACTTTACGTTATCAAAAGAGACGCCCGCAACGTGCTTCTTCTGGATTACGAGGCGATTGTCCAGACTATAAGCCCCCAGCTTTCCATGAACCAGAAGTGGGACCCGACGGCCGCCCATGCCCTGACGGAGGATCTCGAGAACCTTGGGGAATACCGCATTATCGTGGCCGAGGATTCACCTTTGATTCGCAAGCAGATCAAAGACTCCCTGGAGTCGGGGGGGTTCACCAACCTCACCCTTTGCTCCGACGGCAAAGAAGCGTACGATCTGATCATGGAGGAGGGGGCTCATTTCGATGTTCTCATCACGGACGTGGAGATGCCGCGCCTCGACGGACTGGCGCTGACGAGGCGCGTCAAAGAAAACGACGCGACCCGCGACCTGCCCATCATCGTCTTTTCCTCTATCATGGCCCAGGACATCAAGGTCAAGGCCGCCAGCGTGGGGGCCAAATATCAGATCACTAAGCCGGAAATATCCCAGTTGGTGGAGTACGTCGCGAAGATCATCAAAGAAGAGCAGAAGCTCAAAGCGGAAAAGATCGCTGTCGCCTGAAAGAAAACAGGACCACGCAGGGGCCGATAAGCAGACGGTAAACGAACGAAGTGAGTTTTGTCGGTCGCTTGGTTTCTTCACCAGCGAGTTCCCCCCTTGAGCTTGAACGCTGAGGTTGAACGTTTACACGAATTGTATGAAAAATTGATTATACGGCGATGAGGGATATTTTTGCTGCCTTACTGGAGTTCGGATTTAGATCTTGAAATTGCTTCGTGGTTTCCTTTCGGGGTGGATTACAAACCGATTTCCATCAATTTGTTGCACAGCCCCCGCCTCAAAAGAATAGCCGCCCTGTGTATGGAGGTGGGGAGCGAATTTTTTTTCATGACTTCTATGCTGAGCGGTTGTGTAGGGAATTTGATGCGTGATAATTTTTATAAATACGACAGCGCCGGCACCATCAGTCTGGGTTTTATGATGTTGCTGGGGTATTCGCCGCAAATGGAAACTTTGCTGGGCCGCAGGCTGCCCGACCAACAAGAAGGAAAGATCAAAGCGGGGGTCGCCTTTTGTTCGCTGTGGAACAAAACGCTGTTTCTCGAAAACATGAAGGTCATCGTTTTGGTCAGCGACGATATTTTGTTCGGCGAAGAAGAATTTTTAACCGATTTCGAGTCGATGTTCGACGGGAAGGAGCTGGGCCGCCTCAATACTTCCTATTTTGCCGAGAAGTTCGGTTATAGGCGTTTTTGTATGGCTTACGAGACGGACGACCTTTTACAGATTAGAATCAGCAAGTTGTTGTACGAGATGGAGTTGCCCGAGACTCGCCAGATGGTGGGGCCGTCCCCGGAGATGTCCTTTCCGCCTTTTTTCGGGATAAAGCTAGGGATGTAATGTGCTATAATAATCTTTCTTAAAATTTAATCGATTTAATGGAGGATATAGCCGTGCAAGGGCAGAACACAGACACCATCAAGACGGAAGCGCCTAAGAGCGAAGCGGTCGAGTACTTGGGAAAGGTCCGCAACCTTGTCCATGAAGGACAGGGGAGGGGATTCGTCACCCACCAAGACATCGAGCGCCATATTCCTCTGGACACTTGGAATTCAGACATGCTCGACAACATCCTGAACAACCTTCAAGAGTTGGGCATCGAAGTCATAGAAGAAGAGAGCCGCAGCAAGATACAAGCCACAGTGACCATGGGGGAGGAGCTTCTACCGTCCTTCGACGCCGATATCGGGAAGCTGGACGACATTCCTCTGACGGATCCTGTGCGTATGTACCTTCGTGAAATAGGCAAAGTCGCTCTTTTAACCGCCGAGGAGGAAGTCACCTTGGCTAAACAGATGGAAGAGGGCGACATTCGGGCCAAGCAAAAGCTGACCGACGCGAATTTAAGGCTGGTGGTCAGCATCGCGAAGAAATACATCGGCAGAGGAATGCTTTTTTTGGACTTGATTCAGGAGGGCAATCTGGGCCTCATCCGTGCCGTGGAAAAATTCGATTACCGCAAGGGATTCAAGTTCAGTACCTACGCGACGTGGTGGATACGTCAAGCCATTACGCGGGCCATTGCGGACCAGGCCAGGACGATCCGTGTGCCGGTGCATATGGTGGAGACCATCAACAAGATGGTGCGCATTTCTCGCCAGCTTGTGCAGCGTTTGGGCCGCGAGCCCACGGACGAGGAAATTTCGACCGAGATGGAGATAGACCCCTCCAGGGTGGAAGAAATTCGCAGAATAGCTCAATTGCCCGTCTCTCTGGAAACCCCCATCGGCGAAGAAGAAGACAGTCAACTGGGGGATTTTATTGAAGACAGAGATCTTCCCAGCCCCGATGAAGCGGCGGCGGGGCATTTGCTGCACGAACAGATCGAGGACATGTTGAGCGCCCTCTCCCTGAGGGAAAGAGAGGTGCTTCATTTTCGCTTCGGACTCGAGGACGGGCATTCTTATACCCTGGAAGAGGTGGGGCGCAAGTTTGGGGTCACCCGGGAGCGTATCCGGCAGATAGAGGCCAAGGCCCTGCGCAAACTTCGCCACCCCAGCCGAAGCCGGAAATTGAAGGACTTTTTAGATTGATTTTTTGGATCGAGGCATAAAAAGAGCGGCATAAGGCGACATATTCCAGAGGAGGGAAGAGATATGCGTCTCAACGGGAGACTTGTGATGGCGTTAGTGTTGCTCGTTTTTTGGGCGTCGTCCGCTGCTGCGGCTACGGGAGCTGTGAGCGGTACCAACGCAAAGACGCAAGCTACGAACGAAGCGGCGGCGAAGTTGGGTGCTGGGCCTTCAGGCTCCGGCCCGGGAGTGGATTTGAAAGCCATCGCCAGCCCCAAGAAACCCCAGACATTCACGGGTTTTCCCTCTGGAACCCTGCCGGGTGACAATCGCGATGGCTCTCAGGAGGGCGAAGAAAAACCGGCCAACAACCCGGTGGGTAAAGTCGTGTATTCCGGGGATGCTCTGGACCCGATCATCGGGGCGGAAATGACGGGCTCGAAACTGGACGACATCTGCGCCATAGCGGGGCATATGGGCTACACCCTCGAACGTGGCTCTTACCTTTCCACGTCGCTGGACGCGGCTTACACGTTCAGTTTGATGAACGGGAGGCGGAGAATATCCACGTTGTATTTCGATCGAGGGTTGAAATTATTGGAGGTAAGATAAAAGCGCTTTGCTGTGAAATTGCAGGAAGATGATGCCGCGTATTTTTGCCGCGGCATTTTTTGTGGGTTGCTCAAGAGGTTCGCAAAATGAGTGCGCGATTTATGAAAGTGGTAAAAGGCGTTCGCCGGGGCAGGGCTATCGCCAAAAAGATCAGAACGCATTTCTTGTGGGTGGTTTTGGGATTTGGAGGGTTGCTTTTTGGGTCCGCCTATTTGGTGTGGTACCAGGAGCAGAATTTCCAAGGTCCTTATATCAATGCGTTTTGGTCGGTTTTGTTCACCCTCATTGGACAGGGCGAGTTCGCCACGAACCCGAGAACTTTCTCGGGGAGGTTGATTGTTTTCGTTTTGTCTATCATCGGGGTGGCCTTGCTGGGAGTGGTCTTTTCGGAGATCATGCAGCGTTTGATGGCAAGCAAATTGAGGGAGTTGATGGGGATGAGTCGGTGTAAGTACGCGGGACACACTTTGATTTGCGGTTGGAATGAACGCGGACGGCTCATCCTGCGCGAGCTGCTCGCCACAGGCAAACAGGTGGCGGTTGTGGCTTCGGAGCGGCCGCCGTCCCTGGCGAATGACGTGTATTTCGTCTCGGGTTCACCCGCCGACGAAGAAGTTTTATCCCGCGCGGGCGTTTCAAACGCCGTGGCGGCAATTATCCTGTCGAACCCTTCCGGGAACGCGGACGATGCGGACGCGAAAACCATCTTGACCTCCTTGGCCGTGGAGTCCGCCAACCCGGAGCTCTACACCGTCATCGAACTGGCCAACCCCGACAACGAACGCCACGCTCGGCTCGCCAAGGTAGACGACATCATCTACTGTGACAGCCTGATCGCCGAAATTACGGCGACTTGCGCGGTCCACGCGGGCATATCGGTTTTCATGAGAGATATTCTGTGCGCCTCCGACGAAGGGCATCGTTTCGCGGCGTTCAACATTCCCGGTGAATTCGAGGGGAAACCCTTGGGGGATTTTTTCGCGTACCTCCGGAAGGAGCGTCACCTGCCCGTAGGGATTATCGCTCCGCCCCAAGACAATTTGCAGGCGCCCGTGGGGTTGTGGCATTCTCGAATCAATCCGGAGGAGGATTTGACGATCTTTTTACCTATGAAGGCCGTCTGTATCGTTAAAAATTAAACGGGAAATTAAAAACGAATGGAGAACGGCAATGTCGGAAAAAGCTCTCAGCTTCAAAGAATATTTGCATTTACCGGAAATGAAGGTGGCACTGATATCGCTGGCGCATTGTGTCAACGACACTTATGCCGCTTTCCTGGCGACCTTCATTCCTTTCATCAAAGACAATTTAGGGCTTTCCTATGCCTTAGCGAGCAACTTCAACGTCATTGTCGGGCTTTTTCACATAGTCTGTCAGCCGGTCATCGGCTACATGTGCGATCGTATACGCAGGCCCGTACTGATGATGATCGGGCCTGTTCTGTGCGGTTTGGGGGCCGTCATGGTCCCCAACGTACATTCTTACGGCGGGGCCATTTTTTTCGCGGGGCTCTGGGGTTTTGGCAGCGCCCTCTACCATCCGCAAGGGACCGGGGGCGTGGGTTACGTTTCCAAGCCGGAATATTTGACCCGTTCCCTCACGTGGTTCAACATCGCGGGGACCCTGGGAACCATGCTCAGCCCCGTCATCGCAGTAGCCGCTGTAAAGGCCATGGGTTACAGCGGGCTTTTGGTGACACTGATCCCCGCCCTGCTCTTGGCACCTCTCATTTATTTTTCCATGCCCTTTTTGAGAGAAGAGGAATTTGCCGATACGAGGAGAAAGGGATTTTTCAGGACCATCGGGGCTCTATGCAAAGTACTTTATCCCGTCTGGGCCGTGTCGTTGATCCGGGATCTGCTTTTTCAGTGCGTGCGTTTCTTTCTTCCTTTGAAAATCGCGGCCCAGGGAGGCTCGTTGGAGTCCGTGGGCACCATTCTTTTTTGCCTCACCTTGGGCAGCACCCTGACCATGATTCCCATGGGAGCGATCGCCAAACGATTTGGAAGCAAAAGAGCCCTCCAGGGAAGCATGCTCGTAAGCGCCGCTATTTTATCGGCAGCGGCTTTCGCGACGAATTTTTCCTCGATTGTCCTCTACATTTTGGGCATTTCCTGCATTTATTCGACTTTGCCTTTAACCGTGACGATAGCCCAGATACTTGCCCCCACCGAGCGCAGCGCGGCGAGTTCCATCGTCATGGGGTTGTCTTGGGGATTCAGCAATATTTTGGTTTTCCCCTTCGGCAAACTTACGGATATGCTGGGACTCGACGCCACCTTCATTTTTCTGGCGATCCTTCCCCTCTTGGGGATGCCCTTCTTTTGGGCTTCTTCCTTTAAAAAACTGGAGGACTGACGTTCACTCAAGAGACACAACAGCCGCTACGTGTTCGGTTTCTTTTTGGGTGCGTCGATTGCCTTGAACCCTTTGCTGGTATCCTTCAGTCCTCGGTGTACCCGCCGGATGTCGGGAGCGGGCGGCAAACTTTCAGGCGTCTTCCCGATAGTTCGTTTCAACAGATCGCGCACTTCTTTGCCCACGTTCGCCGCGGTACGTTCAAGCGCGGGTTGTCCTTGAAGATTGTCCACGTTGATTTTGTCTTCTGTAAGGCGTATACGCAGAAGGTTGGCTGCGCTTTCTGTGGCTCCCATAAAGTCCAGCGGGCTTCTGTTGGAGGGAACACCCTTACGTTCACGTAATTTGTTGAGGTTCATGTTGTACATTCCACGATAACCCGCGTTTTGGAAAAATGCGTAATTTTGCACCCCTGCCTGTTTAGCCACGCTACTTAAAGAGCGTTCTTGCTGGGTAATTTCTTCTCTCGTTAAAACTCGGTCCATGGCCTCGTTTTCCTGTGCGTATTGGCTGAATTGGACAGCCAGAGTGGCAAAATAGGCTTGAGCCGCTGCCACGGCAGGTTTTTTGGGGTCAGCGTTCATTGCGACAAGGTAACAGGCAAAGCGAGTGAGTTTTACGTCTCCGTCAGACTGAAAATCGAAATTTTCTTGAATAGGTATGCCCAAGGTATTGCACGCGGTAATGGCTCTTTGCACCGGTTTGATTTTTCCGGCCTCTGCGATGCTTTCGTAGCCTAAAAGCCTCATAAGCTGGGAACACATCCAAAAGTGGAAGCCGTTGTCTTCCGCAAGCTGCTCGAAATTTGCCCGGTCATCGTCAAAGTGGAATACGTCGAGGGCGGCATCCTTTTCTCCAGTGGGCTGAATTACGTTTTCAACCATACCGATACCTCTTTTCTCACAGTAATGTTGTTTGAGTAATGATTTTTGTACCCGAAAGCTCTATCGCGCAGAGAATCCGGAGGGTAAAGTCATTACATTTTCAACATTATTCAGTTCTTTCGAACTCGGGTTTTTCAAATCGATTGGCGCCCACGACCTGCTCCAGCGTGTCGGGGCTGATCTGGGCAAAACCGGCCTTCCAGGCCATGATCGCGGCCTGGGTCCGGTCGCGGATGTCCAGTTTTTTGAGCATATGGCTGACGTGATTTTTTACCGTTTTTTCGGACAACACCATCCGCGACGCAACTTCGCTGTTGCTGAGACCTTGCGCCAGCCAATAGAGGATCTCTTTCTCGCGTGGCGTCAGCTCCGCCAGAAGATCGTTTTCATTTTTGCGCCTCGCGAAACTCGTCATCAATTTCCCGGCGACCCGGGGATCCACGTAAGATTGCTCGCGGCTGACGGCTCGTATGGCTGCGAGCAGCTCGCTCCTTCCCGAAGATTTCAAGACGAAGCCCAAAACGCCCTCGGCGGACAAGGTCGCCAGGCAGTCCTCGTCATCGTAAGCACTGACGGCGATCAAAGCCGCTCTGAGCTTGATGTTTTTAAGTTCCCGTACCAATTGAATGCCGTCCATGCGAGGCATGTTGATGTCGAAGAGTACCACATCGGGAAGGTGTTCCCGAATTATCGACAGAGCTTCTTCTCCGTCTCCAGCTTCGGCCACGACTTGAAGGTCGGGCTCCATCTCCAATATTTTCCGAAGGCCGTCCCTGAAGAGCTTATGATCGTCAGCCAATACAATCTTCAACATTTTTAGCCACCACCTGTCAATGTAAGTCGCCATTCGTCTAGGACTTGAGGCCTAATTATAATGTATCCTCTGTGGAAATACAACAGGAATACAACAACCCAAATCCGCGAGATGGAAATCCTCGAATGCAAAACTAAATGCAACCTGGGCGGCGAACATAGGTTGCGATAAATCGTGCAAAAGGGTCGATAAAAGTTTGTTACAATAAACATGGATTTTCACGGCACAGAATGAATCCTAATTAGGTGTGAGTGTTGGCAGTGAAAATCAGTTTCTTGTCACACAGCCATTGATAGGATTCATTTGGCTCTGAAA
>JAISLU010000036.1 GCA_031277095.1 Synergistaceae bacterium | reverse complement strand
CAACAATTATAACTACATTCTTGCCTTTTGTCAAGGTTGAAAATCGATAAAATAATGCCATAGCAATAAATTATATGAAATTACATCCCGTCGTTACAATTTTCCCCGGGAATTTAGGTTCATAGGATTTATATCGCTTATACTTTTGTCCTCTATCCATTCAGTGATGATAGACAAAGATCTTTATGATATGATGACGATGAAACAATTGCTACGCAATTTATCAAAGCATAGAGTACACTTAATTGATGGTAAGCGCGTTATCTACCCTGTAACAAAAACTCAAAAGAATATCTACGACGCATTTGGTGTATCGGTACCAGTGTAGTGTCGTTACAACTTTTCGTGGGAATTTAGGGTTTAAGGTTTCAAGGCTTCAATGATTCTCATCCAGTTTTCGCCGCGAATTTTGGCGGCGACCTTTTCCGGAAACTCCCGGCCGAGACGTTCGATGAAAGGTATCGCGTGCCTGTAGGTGGGAAAGATACTCCTGTCCCGCTCCCCTTCCGGTTTTTCAAACTCGCACAGGTCGAAGCCAAAACCGATGTGGTCGGGCCCCGCCAGTTCCATCATCCGGTGTATATGATCGAAGAATCCCTCGTAAAGCGGCTTCCCCTCCGGTATTTTCGCCTTGGGAATTTCCCCCGGGCTGGCATCTTCGCTTGGATACACGAAATGGATCATGTTGTTGAGGCCCATCACCCCTCCCCTAGAGGCCAGAGTCCTGATTTGATCGTCGGTGAGGTTGCGCATGACATCGGCCAGGGCACGGCAGTTGGAGTGTGAAGCTATGAAGGGCTTTTTCGCGAATTTCACTACGTCCGCAAAACCCGCGTCGTTCAGGTGACTGACGTCGACGATCATCCCCAACCGCTCCGCCTCCTCCAGCAGCCGCACGCCGAAAGCCGTCAGTCCCCCCGGGCTTCCTTCCGGAATGGGGTGAAAATGGCAGCCGTCCGCCGCGTAGTTGCGCCGGCTCCAAGCCAACCCTACAAAACGCACCCCCAGCTGGTAAAAGAGGCGCAGCAGCACGAGATCGTTTCCAATGGGCTCCACCCCTTCGAAGGAAAGCAAAAACGCGGCCTGTCCCGCCTCGACCGTCTTTTTGACCTCCGAGGCGCTGCGGCAAAGGGCGAAAAGCCCCGGAGACTCCTCCATCTCGCAGTGGAGCATCCCGATTTGGTCTAAAGCGTGTCGAAGCGCCATCTCCGGCAAAAATTGGTCCCGGACGAAAAGAGAACAAATCGACACGTTGATCCCCGACGCCTTCAGGCCATTCAGATAAAAACGCTCGATAACCTTACGTTCTCCCGCCGTTCTCAAACGAAAAACGTCGCTCAGAAGATCATAATGCGCGTCAACGACAAGAGGCCGCATAAAATCGCATCCTTTCGAAATTAAAAACAAAACCAATCTCACTATCGCATTCTTTCAGAATCGATGTCACCCCGAAATCAATATCGCCTCGAAATCAAACTCAATGCCAAAATCAATATCCCATCCTCAATCTGCCGCCTTATGTCCGGTATTTGCCCAAAAGTCCCAGTTTTTCCAACTGCGTCCGGATATCTTTGACCATGACATTGTTAGCCGGCTGCAGGGGCAGTCTCGGAGCTCCGCCAAAAAAGCCTGCCAGATCCATGGCGGCCTTCATTCCGCCGATACCGTAGCGGCTCGTCACGCAAGCGTTGAGCTGCAGGATATCCAGTTGGAGCTTACGCGCTTTATCGTATTCTTTTCTCGAACACAGGGCGTAGATTTCCGCGCAAATATCCGGGGCAACGTTGGCCACGGCCAAGGTTCCGCCTTTGCCGCCCAGCACCGTCGTCACAAAGAGGTAGCTGCCCGACCCCGCGAACACGGAAAAATCGGAGGGAACGCCGGCGATGATCTCCGAAATCTGCACGATGTTCCCGCCGGAGTCCTTCACGCCCACGATATTCCCGTGAGCGGAAAGCCTCGTCACGAGGGCCGATGAAAGATTGATCCCGCTGTTGCCGGGCATGTTGTAGACCATAACGGGAATAGGAGACTTCTCAGCCACAGCGATGAAAAAATTTTCTATCGTCGATTCGGTGAGGTCGCGTTTGTAATAGCAGGGATTGATCACCAACGCCACATCTGCGCCGCGATCCGCCGCGCCCTTCGTGAGATCGACGGTCTCTTTCAGGGACTCGCAGCCCGTTCCCGCGATCACCACTTTGTCCGCGCTCATTCCCTTACGGACCGCCGCAATGAGATCGAGCTTTTCCTCATGAGAGAGCATCGTGAACTCTCCGTTGCTCCCCAGAACCACAATGCCCGCGAGCCCCGTTTTATCGAATTTCGCCAAATTTTCGGCGTACCGCCCGAAATCAATGGTCCCGTCCGCTCCGAACGGCGTCGCTATGGGGGCGAATACCCCCTCTACTTTTTTCACGAAAATTCCTCCCCGAATTGTACAGGTCACTTGTTTTTTTATTCTCTCTCTTTATTCTATCACGCGCGCCGCTCACTTTTTTTGCCCCTCGGGACGTCAAAAGAGGGTCGCTTTGCGGGCGGCCCTCTTCGCATCTCATCTCTTCGTATCCGATTCTTGCAATCCGATTCTTTTAGCGCGGGAAAATCGAAACCCTTATTTTTTCAGCAACGACGCCGCTTTCTCGATATACAACTGGAGATCGCTCAAGGTTTTCTGCAGCTCGTTCTGCTCGGCGCATTTCTCTATGAGCTGAGTCAAAACGGGAAGCATCAAACGCGGGTCCTCCTCCAACCGCTCGCGAATTGGGGACTTTTCCCAATAACCCTGACGGTAACTGGACAACGTGACCATGCGACGGATAACGGCGATGAGGATGAGTTCCGGCAGCCAGTTGGTCCCGTTTTTTGCCGGAACGGACGCGGGCCGTTTAGGCAGCTCGGAGAACAAATGCTCCGCCATGAGAAAATCGTGCAGCAGGCCGAGCCCCAGGTATCGCGTGGTCTGCAGCATTTCGGAGTCTCCCAGCACTTCCCTGACCCCCGAAAACTGGTCGAGAGGCATCTCTTTGCAAAAAATCTGGTTGAGAGCGGGAGTTCTCTGGGCATTCTGGTGCTGCGTCAGGGCGTTGTTCAAAATGATCTTCTCGCTGCTGGTCAACGGATTTACCAGGTGAAGCGCCGCCTGCACAAAATGGAAAGTGGATATCAAAGGCGTCATGTCGGGCTGTAAAACGCAGATGATCTTTACATGGTCATCCGTCTCGAAGAGGAACATGTCCATTCCGCTTGCGCGGCTCTGTACCGCTTCAGTTTTCGCTTCTTTGGTCTCTTTTAGAATCTCTTTTACCTCGTCCACACTTTTCAGCCTCCCTCCATCGATATATTAACACAGCGATTCCATTCATGGTCATGTCGAGGGACGAAAATCGAAGGACAAAAAGATTGCATCGGAAGTTTCCTGCGAAAGAAAATATAGTCGTTTAACTTAAAAAATGTTAAATTACGCGCTAAATAGAGCAATTGACTTGTGCTATTCTTACTTTAGGCTTTTTATCTTAATTCACTATAGAAAAGACAGAACAAGACTTTGTCAGGTGAGTACTGTTGCAGCCGAAGGCAAGAGAACCGCTATTGAAATGTCGAATGTGGATTAGGTATACTTAATTTCGTGAAAATCTATATTTCCTAAAAATCTATATTAAGGAGAGATTGCCGTGCCCTTTAAATGTGAAATTGTGCAAAACGACATTACCACAATGAAAGTGGACGCTATCGTCAACGCCGCGAATACCGCTCTCCAAGAGGGAAGCGGCGTCTGCGGCGCGATTTTTTCCGCTGCCGGCGCCGAAGAGCTTCAAAAAGAATGCGACGCCATCGGTCACTGTCAGACGGGCCAAGCCGTCATCACCAAGGGCTGCCGGCTCCCGGCGAAATACGTCATCCACACTCCCGGCCCCGTCTGGCGCGGGGGAAAACAGGGCGAAGAGGAACTGTTGCGTTCGTGTTACCTCAATTCGCTAAAGCTGGCCCAAAGACACGGCTGCAAATCTATCGCCTTCCCTCTGATCTCCTCCGGCATTTACGGCTACCCGAAGGACGAGGCTCTGAACGTCGCCACTTCCGCCATCAACGATTTTCTGGCGGAAAACGAGATGCAGGTCTACCTGGTGGTTTTCGGCAAAAAATAAGCTGTCACGGCCCCGCCGAAAACAGCAGCGAAATGGCAGCAGAATAGCAGCCGTCATTTTTTATTTTTTCTTCGTATCCACTTTCATCGCTTTGTAGGCGACGTCGTTCGAGGCCACGTCCACGCGGATGTAGTGGTGAAAGGACGCGGGGGTCCCCTTGTCGTAAAGTCCACCGCCTCCGCCGCCCGTGATGATGTAGGGGGTCTTTCCCCATTTGCCGGTGTAGAAAGAGTGGATGTGCCCCGTGAATACCATCGTGACTCCATACCGGTCGAACATCGCTCCCAGCCGCTCCACGTCCTTGGGCCTTCCGCTCATGTCGTGGGGTTTTTTGCGGTTACGGGGATCCCGTAGTGGGCGGTGCATCATCACAAAGCGCCGCTTGAAGCCCCGGCTTTTCTCAAAAGTGTCCTCCAGCCAGGAGAACTGTGCCTCGGTCAAGGAGGAGTCCAGCCCGTTGTCCAGCACGATGAAGGCGCTGCTCCCCACGGAGAAAAAATAGTAATGGGGCGCGCCGAACAGCCGCGTGTAGTTGGCCGCGTTTTTCGACTTGAAATGGTCGTGATTGCTGGCGCAGGTCAGGAACGGCAAATTCAGCCCCCGGACGTGGCGGAAAAAGGTACTTTCGTACTCCTGGTCTGTGGCGTAGTTCACCAGATCCCCCAAGTTGAAGGCGAAGAGCAGCCCCTCCTCCCCCAATATAAAGGGAAGCACCCGGGGAAACTTGGAGTTGGGACCCTGGGTGTCGCCCACGACCACGAAGGAAAAAACCTCCCGGTCTCTCGGAATGCGAGCCAGATTTTTTTCGTTCCAAGTTCCCTCATTCCAAGTTTCCTCGTTCCGTGCTTTTTCCTTCCAAATTTCTTCGTTCCCGGCCCCTTCGGCCAAAGGTGCCCACAGAAGAAAAAACAACGCCACCCAGCAGGTTATTTTTTTCATCGCAAATCTCCTGATCTCAAATCTCTTGATCTCAAGTTTCTTGACCGTACATCTCCTTCAGTTTATTCGCCAACGAACTTCTGGCTTACGGCCGCCTGAGCCTATAGTGAATTAAGATAAAAAGCCTAAAGTTAGAATAGCACAAGTCAATTGCTCTATTTAGCGCGTGTAAATTTAACATTTTTTAAGTTCAACGACTATATCAAAAGTGCATCTGGTTGAAGATGTTGTCGATCAGCTGTTTCTTGAACTGCCCCTGGGTGTCCGTCTCGTCGTCCCCACCCGGCCCGGTGGGGACCGTGATGTTGAACTGTATCTTTTTCTGGTTGTCTTTGAGCTGCTTGTTCTTTTCCTTCAGGTTGTTTATCGGAAGATAGTTCTCCAGGGACTTGTCGATTTTGAGGTTCAAGAGCTGCAGCTCCTGCCAGCTCCCCTTCAACTGGAACGTCACGTCCTGAAAATCGTGTTCGGTGTAACCCACCAGCTTGCCCACCGCTTGGCGCAACATCTGTCCGCCTCCGGAGAGTCCCCCCGTCATTATCTGGAAGGCGCTCTTCAAGGCGCCCAGCAGCATGTCGAGAGCGTGGACGTCGAACCGCCCTTTGCAGTTCAGGGCCAGCCCCTTGCCCATGAGCCCCAGGGGACCGTTCATAGAGAAATAACGGTAAAGGGGGTCCCTCTCCTTGGCCGTGGCCTGGGTCCCCGGGTTCAGCCACAGGTCCTTGCCGTCCCAGAAAAACGATCCTCTTATTTCCTTGAAGGAGATGCGCCCGTCCTTGGCGATCTTGTCCAGCACGTCGAACCGGTGGATATAGCCCTCGCCGGACCGGAAGTCGCCGTTGGCGAACACCATCATCAGCGCGCCGTAATCTCCCGTCAGGCGGACGTTCACGTCGGCGCTGCCCACAACGGCCCCCTGCTGCATGAAAGGCTCCGCCGCCTGCCCGATGTCCAGCCCCGTGACTTTAGCCGTCGCGGACCACTTCTGGTCCGGCAGGCTGACGTCGGCCTCCACGCCGATTTTCCCGTCATAGGCGAGACCCGTGCCGTGCCGTATCGTCGCTCGATCCCCCTCCACGCGAATCGGCAAAGAAATATCCTGGAGTTTTATCCCGCCCATCGAAAAGGTCGGAAGGGATATCAGGATGTTGATGGGAAGCGGGGCCTGCCGCTTACTCCTTCCGTTCAGGCGACCTGTGACCCTGGCCTTGATGTTCCCCGAAAACCGGCCTTTCATAGAGGGCATCTTGGCCGCCACCAGCCGGTCCAAATCCAGTAGCCCGCTCTCCAGGGCGTAGCCCCAGCCTTTTGCGCCTCGTTCCATGTGTCCCTTGAGGGTGAGGGTCAGGTCCCCAAAGTATCCCGTCGCGTTCATGCCGAACTTGCCCCTGGCGGGAGAAAAGAGGGTGACGGAGAGTCGGTCCAGCAGCGTCTCCTTCACGGTCAGGGGCGAGGTCACCTCGATGGACAGCTCCGGCCGCGCCGGGGAGCCCCGGAAGGACAGAACGCCGTCCAGACGCCCGCCCACACCGCCGTCCACCCCGAACTGGCCCAGCAGCGCGCGGATGTCTATCCCCTTCGCCTGCATGTCCACCTGCATTTTTCCCCGCCGGCCGAAGGTCAGAGACCCCTTGCCCTCCAAGGAGCCGCCGTTGATCTTTGCCTTCACGCTGCGGACGTCCACGTTTCTCGTGGTGCCCGAAAAATCCAGGCGGAGATCCCGCACGTCGGCGGAGGCCATCGCGATGGCGTCGGACTCGATGACGGCCGAGAGGCGGGCGTCGCTCACAGCGCCCGAAAGCCTCAGGCTGCCCTTCAGGCGCCCCGTCACGTCGGCCCCCCACAGCCCGGAGAGAGCGTTCAGATCCAGGTTCGCCCAGGAGGCGGACAGGTTCAAGACGGGTTCCCTCCCCGAGGGTTCCCGACCAGCGGGTTCCCGTCCCGCGGGCAGGCCAACTTCCCCACGGAAGGACAGGGACCCGCCCGGCACCAGCAGCACCGTCTCAGGAACGACCAGAGTGTTGTTTTCGTAAATTCCCGAAAGCCTCGCGCGCCTTATGGGGATGCCCGCGACGCTGTTCTGGGCGCCGGCCAGCTCGGCCGTCACCTTCGGCGACCCGAGGGTACCCCCGACGTTTACGGTCACGTCGCAGAGGCCCTCGATTTCCTTCAGTGCGGGAACGGACCTGGGGTCGAATTTTTTCAGGCTCCCCGCAAACCGCAGTTCGGAGGTCCTCAGGTTCACCTGCCCCGACAAATCTAAAGGCGCCCGGCCAATTTGGGCCGTCATTCCCCGCAGCAGGACGGAGTCTTTCTCCCAACGGAGTTCCCCCAGAAGAGAATTCACCTTCACACCGCCCACGGTGAAGGCCGGAGCCCCCCCCTGCGCCTCCACGGCCAGATTCCCCCCTCGATTCTCCACCTTGAGGTTCAAGTTCAGGGTGCCGGAGGGCGCCAGAGCCGCCAGCCCGGGAAACGCCGCCGCCACCAGGCTCAGGTCGATTCCGTCGGCGGTGAAAAACATCGTCGGCCAAAAGGCGCTGGACGCCTCCGACACGGCCACCTCTCCCGTCCCCAGTACCTTGGCCCCGAAAACCTTGCCAGTGCAATCTATCGCCAGCGCCTTGCCGGGGAAGAGCAGCACGCTGGCCCGCAGCCCCTGAACGATTTCCCTGCCCTGGGCTCTCAGCTCCGGCAGGCGCAGAAAGACCTTTCCGGCCATGTGCCCCCCCTGATCGGCGGAGGCCCAGAAATCCACCCTTCCTTTGTCGCCCTCTAAGCCCGCTCCCAGCGACAGGGCGCGGTCTAGATTCCCCATAGAGACGTTCTGGACCGATCCCCTGACCAGCAGGCGGTCTGTTAGGGGCACCGGGCGCAGATCGGCGGAGGCCTTCAGCTCGATGTCCGCCGACAGGCTCTCCACCTTGGCCTGGGAGACCAGCAGGTCTCCGTTTTTGTAGCGCCACGGCACGGTGGCCTCCAGGGGAATCCCCGCCACCCGGCCCCGGCTCAGGCGGAGGGCACCCCAGGCCCCTAGCCCCTCGCCGGCCCCCATGACGGTAAAGTGCCCGTCCACCTCTCCGGCCGCCTCCACCTGAGAAAATACCCCCAGCAGCTCCTCCAGCTTCACAGAGTGCAGCGCGCCCTTGACGTCGAAGGGGGACGTCAGCTTCCCGCCAAAAAAGGCCCTGCCCGTCCCCACCGAGACGTCCATGGAAAGGGCCTCCATGGTCTCCAGGGAGAGGGAGCCCCCCAGCCGCACGGGAAGGCCCCCCAGGTCCGCGGAAAGCATGACGGTCCCGTCCTGGGTCAAAAATCCCTCTTCGACCTCGATGGAGTAAAGGGGCGTATCCAGCGTGATATCCCGCAAACTCACCCGAATGGGCTCTATGGACGCCGCGCTTTCGCCGCCCTTCCCTCCGTATCGTGCGGCCAGGGCCGAAAGATTCTCCGCCTTCGCCCGCACTCCGTCGATTTCCAGGTCCGACAGCCAGAGGACTCCGCGCCGCAGGTGTTTCCAGGAGGGGCGCATCATGACCCTCTTCGCGCTCACAAGCACCGCGTCCTCCGAGGTCAGCTCCACGTCCTTCAAGGTAAGGCCGGAGTAGAGGGTGCCCCCCACTCTGCCCACCTTCAGGGCGGGCACGGAGAGTTCCCCGTACCGGCGCACCATAGGCTCGATGAGGATGGGGCCGATCGGACCCCAAACGACGCCCCCGGCGACGATCAGAAGAATCGCCGCGAGAACGACACAAATACGGAACAGGACTCTCGTCAGAAATCTCAAGCGATCCAACCTCGATTCACTGGCCATTTTTTATAATTTCAGATTATACGATAAATTTACGACAGCGTACCCAACGTCACGGCTTTTCCTTGTGGATAAGTGGATAAGCCTGTGAATAAATCGTGGAAACAGGGCGAAAATTACCCTGCCGGGGGCCTTTTGTGGATAAGTGGACGATGTGGACGACCCCTAAAATGGAAAAAGCGCAAGACCCAAGTTAACGGGATATTTAAAATCAATTTGCGATTGCGTCGGTCCTGCCCGCGGCATGAACCCGCCACTCCAGCCCGGGACAAAGCCACGGGTCGCCCCCGGCGGAGATCCGCGCCCGTATGGTCTCCGCGTCCCCCGTAACCGCGGGGACCACGAGATGGGTCACTCCCAGAGACGCAAAGCCGTCCCGGAGCCAGGGAAGGCCGGGGCCCTGGAGAAAACAGCCCTTCTTCGTTTTCAGAACGTCCGCCGTGGAGATTAGCCACCGGTCTCGTATGGCTTCGGGGGAGAGCCACACCCAATCCGCCCTTTGTGCCCCTTCGGCGAAGTCTTTTTGGGGAAAGCAGTCCGGTCCCCGCCGGTTGTCGTCGAAGACGGCCAGATTCCAGCCCCAGTCCCGCATCATAGAAATCAGCTCTCGTCCGTACCCCAGCACCGCCACTTTGTCTCCGTGGGCACAAGGCATAATGGCATCCATACGGAAGCCTTTTCCGGGAAAGGGCAAAAGCGCCGCGCAGGCCGCCGTGGCCGCCGCAAACTCCTGGGGAAAGGGAGAGACGATCAGCTCCGCCAGTTGCGTCATAGAACCCTCCAGCAGAAGGTTCGTGTGAACCTCCCGGGCCGTGTGGGCCTCTTTCAGGGGATTGGGGACACAACCGATGCCCCACCGCCCGTCGGAGGCGACCACGAGGCTCGCGTGCCAACCCAGAACCAGCCTTGCCACTGAGGCATCCCTGCACCCCCTCGCGGCATTCACCACATCTTCGAAGAAACCCACAATAGCCATCCCTCCGAACGCCGGATCCTCAGATCCTCTGATCCTTTTTTCTGCTCCCGCCTTTACAGTGAATTAAGATAAAAAGCCTAAAGTTAGAATAGCTAAAAACAAGTCAATTGCTCTATTAGCGCGTGTAAATTTAACATTTTTTAAGTTAAACGACTATATCCTAACATACCGGCGTCAAAGGGAAACCGTTATATGAACGGAGATGTTGCTCCACGGCGCTTTCACGAGAAGCGCGTGAACTTGCGCAGCGTTACGAAATCCATTACCATGAACGTCCAGATGCTCCAGCTACACCCCACAGAGAAGACAAGATAGAGAAGACAAGATTCAGAAAGGACAAGATCGAGGAGGACAACACATATGTTCGACATTTTGACTCTGAACTCTATTTCCCAGCGTGCCTTCGACGAACTGCCTCCGTCGAAGTTCGCGGTCTCGGACGACTTCGCGGATCCCCACGGCATACTGCTCAGAAGCGCGTCCATGCTGGACAGGCCCATGAACCCCAACCTCTTGGCCGTGGCCCGGGCAGGGGCTGGATATAACAACATTCCCGTTTCCCGCTGTTCCCAGGCGGGTATCGTGGTCTTCAACACGCCGGGGGCCAACGCCAACGCGGTGAAGGAACTCACTCTGGCCGGGATGCTTCTGTCCTCCCGAAAAATCTTCGAGGGAATCGACTGGGTTCGCCAATTGAAGGAGAGCCCCGAACTGAAAGGAAATTTGACCGCCCGCGCCGAAGAGGGCAAGGCGAAGTTCGCCGGCCCCGAGTTGTCGGGGAAAAAATTGGGCGTGGTGGGCCTGGGCGCAGTGGGCGTTCTGGTCGCCAACGCCTGCGAGGCTCTGGAGATGAACGTTTCCGGCTACGACCCCTATCTGTCGGTAGACGCGGCTTGGGGGCTGTCCCGGACTGTCACGCGGGCCCTGACCCTTCGCGAGCTTCTCGCGGAAAGCGATTACGTCACGCTGCACGTGCCCTTGATCGACGCGACCCGGGGCTGGTTCGACGGAGCGATCTTGGCTCAGATGAAACAGGGTTCGCGGCTGCTCAATTTTTCCCGGGGGGAGGTGGTGGACAACGGGGCGGTCCTGGAGGCCCTGCAAAACGGACACCTGGCCCGTTACGTCACGGATTTCCCCGCGGAGGAACTTCTGGGCGCGGAGGGAGTCATTGTTCTGCCCCATCTGGGGGCGTCCACACCCGAGGCCGAGAACAATTGCGCGATTATGGCCGCTCGGCAGCTCAGAAACTACCTGGAGAACGGCATCGTCTCGAACTCGGTCAACCTGCCCGATTGCAGCATCGGCCCCGCCTGCTGCCCACGGCTGACCATCGTCAACCGCAACGTCCCCAACGTGGTCGGCCCGCTCACCACTGCCCTCGCCAGCGCTGGAATGAACATCGCCAACATGCTGAACAAAAGCAAAGGGGACTACGCCTACAACATCATCGACCTGGACGCTCCCTGCCCTCCCGAGGCCCTGAACTCCGTGGCGGGCGCAATCGCCCAAATGAGCGGAGTTATCCGGGTGCGGCTCATCCCATGACCGGTTTGGAAGAGCGTAATTCCTTCGTTTTCGACTTCGACTCGACAATCGTGTCCATCGAAACTCTGGACACGCTGATCAAACAAAATCTGAGCGACGAGGAAGCCAGACAGAGGGTCGACGAAATCACCCTCCGCGCCATGAACGGAGAGCTGGATTTCGGCGCCTCTCTGGCCTTGCGCCTGGGACTGTCGGGGGCAAGGGCGGAACATTTCGCGGGGATGGCGGAGGGAATCGAAAACTTTTTGACGGACGGGATGGACGAGATTTTCGATTTCCTCGCCCGGGAAGAACAAGAGCTGTTCATCGTCAGCGGCGGCTTCACCGAGATCGTCCGCCCAATCGCAGAACGTTTCGGCATCCCCGGCGAGAACTGCTTTGCCAACGAATACCTCTTGGACGACAAAGGCAAAGTCGTCGGCGTCAACGATGGGCCCTTGGCCCGCGAGGGAGGCAAAAGCGCGGTCCTTCGCGCATTGAAGGAAAGAGGCCGCCTGCCGGGAGTCGTCGTGATGGTCGGCGACGGGATGTCGGACTACCAGGTGTACGCCGACGGCTTGGCGGACCTTTTCATCGGTTGCGGCTTCCACGTCGTCCGCAAAAACGTAAAATCCCGCGCCCCCATGTTTGTAGAAACCCCCGCCGCTCTGCGGTCGTTTCTCGACAGCCTGCTGTCAGCGCGCCCATGTCGCGGCAAGAAATGACAGAAGATATTGACAGCGTGTAAAAACGATGGTGTTCCCGAACCGGAGTATACCGTTCACTCGACGGGTATCATGCTGAAATTCATTTACGGAAGTCGTAGTCACGTGAGTTTTTCATGCTTTTTTACTAATAATCCACCAGACCCATCTAAAATGCTTGCAAGTGAGTATTATTTCGTAAATTGAGGATTGACATTTCTCCTTATTTTTATTAAAATTTT
>JAISLU010000039.1 GCA_031277095.1 Synergistaceae bacterium | reverse complement strand
CGCTCGCTCATATTCTTTACTCAGTTGACGACTGTAATCTGCGCTCATACTTATATTATCGTATAACTTTGGTTTATACATTAGCCCATTATCTCTACATTCCCACTGTACTGTAACGTCTTTTACTATGGAGTTAGAAAAATTACGTGATTTACGCAACTATACTCTAAAGTCGAGTTACCAAAACTTAATCTAATCTAATACCTAAGCACTTCCTCATTCTGCCATTCTACAACTGTTTTCTTCTTAAGTTGACAGCAGTGATTTGACAATAAAAGAAATTCTAGGAGCCTGTCGGAATAAAGCGCTAAAAATGCGGAGAGATTGGCAAGAAAAAAGCGAATAGAAGAGAGTGTATTTTGACAAGGTTTTGTTAAAATAAAGAGAAAAGTAATAGTGTTTTGAAGGAGCGAAAACAATGTCTGGAAAATTTTTTGAAATAGATCGAAAACGCCCGTTCATGCCATCTGATATGGATAAATGGATACCCTGAAGACCATTTGGCACGTTTCATGCTTGAAATAGTGGAAAAACTGGATCTTTCAGAGACTCGCGCCTGTTTATTCCGAATTGGCACGAGGGCAAAGGACCTGTCCGCCTGAAATTATGGGGGCGTCGATATTTTATTGTGCGATGACGGGGATCTTGAGATCGAGAAAAATGGAGCGAGCGACATGGGAGTTGATTCCAGTTCGCTTCATAACAGAAGATCTCCATCCAGACCACGACGCAATTGCCGCATTTCGTAACAGGATGAAAGACGCTTTGAATAAGATTTTTCTACAGATATTATTGATAGCCCATGTACTGAGGGATTTAAATTATTTTCAAGAGGGATTATAAAGGGATGGACTGCTTACGTCCGACAGGCTCCTAGAATATAGGAATATTTACGAAAAGGATGGCATTATGGACGCAAAAATCTGGCGCGAATACAAACGGTTCGCCAAAAAGATTCAAATCGAAATCGTGAAGATGATCGCGAGCCTGGGTGTCGGACACTTGGGAGGTTCTCTTTCTCTCGCCGACCTGCTGGCGGTGTTGTACGGCGGTCAACTTCGCCACGACCCGAAAAACCCAAAATGGGCGGGCAGGGATTGGTTGATTTGCTCCAAAGGTCACGCAGGCCCCGCTCTATACGCCGCGCTGGCTTTACGGGGATATTTCCCTATGGAAGAACTGGAAACCCTGAACCGGCCCCGCACCCATCTGCCAAGCCACTGCGACCGCAATCTCACTCCGGGCATCGATATGACCACCGGCTCTCTGGGGCAGGGAGCCTCCACGGCGGCGGGGATTGCCCTGGGACATAAAATGAACGGGGCGAACAATCGCGTTTTTCTCATTCTGGGCGACGGTGAAAGCCAGGAGGGCCAAGTTTGGGAAATGGCCCTGTTCGCTGCGCAGAAACGGCTTTCCAACTTGATCGCCTTTACGGACTACAATCATATGCAAATCGACGGGCTCACCGCAGAAGTGAACGATCTCGGGGATATCTCCGCGAAATTCAGAGAGTTCGGCTGGTTCACGCTGGCGGTGGACGGGCACGACCCCCGCGCTATCCACAGCGCGATAGAGCTGGCTAAAGCTCAGGGCAAGGCCCCCTCGCTGATCGTGTTGGACACTATCAAAGGCGAAGGATGGAGTGCCTCGGCGGGGAAAGTAGGGAGCCACAGCAGAACTATTTCCGCTGACGATCTGAAAGACGCGCTGAAAGAACTGGAAGCCGCGCTGGCGGCGTTCGGCGAGTGAACTGAGAAAGCAAGAAATGAGACAGGAAGAAGTGAGAAAATAAGAGAATGGACATAAAATTTGCGCAAGAAAATAAAACGGATGCGAAAGAGATGCGGGCGGCCTATTGCGAGACACTGATCGAAATGGCCGAGAGGAACGAAAATGTCGTTGTTTTGGATGCTGACTTGATGAGCGCGATGGGAATGAAGCCTTTTCAGGCCAAATTCCCGGAGCGGGCAGTGGACTGCGGGGTTCAGGAAGCCAACATGATTGGTGTGGCCGCAGGGCTGTCCGCCGTGGGGAAAATCCCTTTCGCCCACTCCTTTGCCCCTTTTATCACCCGCCGCGCCTGCGACCAAATTTTCATCTCGGCGGCTTACGCAAGGCTCAACGTCAAGCTGATCGGGTCTGACCCCGGCATTACCGCCGCGCTGAACGGGGGAACCCACATGCCTTTCGAGGATATGGGCATCATGCGCCTCTTTCCGACGATGACGGCTCTGGAGCCGACCGACACGGCAATGCTGAAAGACATACTGAATCAGATTGTCGATCTTTACGGCATGTTTTATCTGCGCTTCGTCCGCAAAAACGTCATCCAGATCTATGAACAAGGTTCCCATTTTTCTATCGGAAAAGCGGTGCAGCTCCGCGATGGACGCGACGTCACCGTGATTGCCAGCGGCTACTGCGTCAGCGAGGCGTTACGTGCGGCGGACGATTTGAGGAGTCAGGGAATTTCCGCCCGAGTGCTGGATATGTTCACGTGGAAGCCTATCGACGTGGAGGCCGTGGCAGCGGCGGCAAAAGAGACCGGCGCCCTCGTGACGGCGGAAAACCACAACGTCATCGGCGGGTTGGGCTCCGCCGTGGCGGATGCTCTGGTGGAAACCTCTCCTGCTCCGATGGAAAAGGTAGGCGTACAGGATGAGTTTGGAGAAGTCGGCCCCGTAAAATACCTGGCGGAGCGCTACGGGCTCACGGCATCCCACATCGCGGAAGCTGTCAAAAAAGTTCTAAAGCGCAAAACCCGTTGAAAGCATGAACTCAAAAAATTCAACAAACAATCTCAACAAACAATAATGAACTCAAAGACACTTGCAATAAGCCAAATTTAATTACGTCAGCTTATGACGCAGGTTCGTCGCCAGGGATGACTTGGCGCAGGTGGGCGAGGGTGAACCCGTTGGCTTCGAGGGCTTCTTTGACGGCGAAAGCCAATTTCGCCGCTCCGCTGTAATCGCCATGGACGCCGATAGAAGACGCTTTTATCGGCAGGGTCGATCCATTGGACAACACGAGTACGCCTTCCTTGAGCAACTTCACCACACGCTGGGCCGCGGTTTTAGGGTCGGAGACGACGTCGCCTCGTTCGCCTTTGGGGATCAAGGCACCGTCCTCGCGGTAACCGCGATCTGCAAAAATTTCACTCGCGAAGGACACTCCCACGTCGGTCGCCGCGGTCTCGAAGCAGGTGCCCCCCTGGCCCAAAAGAATCACGCTCTTGTCCGTATCCCGGATAGCGCAGGCAACGGACTTCGCCGCCGCCAGCTCCAGCGTGGCTCTTCTGTAAAGTGCGCCGTGGAGCTTTACGTACTCGAGTGTGACGTTGTTGGCCCGGCATATGGCCGCCAACGCGCCTATCTGATAGAGGGAATAAACGTAAATTTCGTAAGGCGTCATGTTGAAGTCCCGTTCTCCGTGACCTTGAAGGTCCGGATAGCCCAGTTCCGCCCCGATAGCAACCCCTGCGCGGCGCGCCGAACCCACCGTCGTCTGCATGACGAGCGGGTCTCCCCCATGAAGTCCGCATGCAATGGACGCGGAACTCACAATTCGAAGCATCGCGTCGTCCATTCCCCTTTGCCAAATCCCGAAACTTTCACCCAAGGTGCCGTTCAAGTCAATTAAAGGCATATCGCACTTCTCCTTCGGTCGGTCAATCTTCCTGTTTGCGCGGAGCAAACATTTGGAGAAACGTTTTGTGGGTATCGCGCGGCAAAATGCGATACCCTTTCTTTTCTTTGGTTATCCATAAAAAATAATCTTTGTAAAAGGAGGTCGCCATCTCAAGGATGGATTTACCTTTATTGTCTTTAATGGTTTCGTAGGCGTTTTTCAAGACGCGGTCCTCATCGCTGTCCCACCGAAAGGTCCCCACTCCATAGGCAATGGCTTTTTCGGCGGAGGTGGTGGGAAATACCGGCAGGAGAATCGTATGGTCCGCCCAATCGTAGGTCCCAAACCCCTGGCCCGGAATGAAGATCACCTGGGGAATACCGTACATACGAATGCGCGGCACAGCGAACATATTCATGTCCAAGTCGCTCATTTCTTCTATTGCCCGGGACGCCGCCGCGTAGAGCACGGGCTCCGCGTCCTGGGGGCACAGCAGGGATTGCTCGCAGCGAGCCGCCTTGGCGGGAACTGCCATGTATTCTTTTTTCTTGACCAGCATGTTTTTGAGTTCTTTACGCATCATTTGCTGAGAAAACTGGACGCACCCTTGGGTGATTTTTTCGGCCCTGCGCCGCAGTTTATCGCTTTCCTGCTGGCAATAGATTATTTTACGGGCCAGAATTTTGGTGGACTCGTGAAGAGCGGTGAACACCTCCAGCTCCGGCAGGCCCAGAGGATCTTCTTCGTCTTTTTGTGCGATGGAGAGCTGAGTTTCCATAATTCGTTCCGCTTCGTTGTAGCGAAACCGGTTCTGAGACATTGCCTGTTTGACGTCCTCTTTGGCTTCGCGGTATTCTTTGTTCCGCATGGTGACCTTTGTGGCGGAGATCAGGGTTTTGCTCATGTCGGAGACCAGACTTTCCACGTCCCCCCCAGTCATGTTTTTGCTGCGAGATATGATTTTCAGCAGTTCGGAGTTTCGTTGTTCCTGCAAAGAGAGGAGCCGTTCGTCGAGTATTTTGAGTTTTTCCTCTGTTTTTACCCCGGAGGGAGAAGTAGGGAGAGGGTTTCCCGTAATCATGCCCCAGCAGTCCGCTATGAAGTCAGAAAAAGCCCGATAACCGAAAACCCCCAAAGAGAACTTCGAGCCGAGGGCGAGGGCTGCGTCGAAATTTTTGTTGCGCGGTGTGATTTCATCATTTAAAAATCCAAAATTGATGAAAAGACGCTCTTGGTCATCGAAAACCAACTCTGAAGGAAACGACTCCGTCTGAGCGTCAAGAATCGCGAACAGGAGATCCCAGTATTTATCCGAAAGCTGGCCCCAAGTTTTTCTGGCTTGCGATTTATCTTCGCTTTTGTTGGATGAAGCGTATTGCAGATACTTGCCGGCAAGTTTGCAGATTTCTTCCGTAACGTTCACGACCTCAGGAACATTTTCCCAACGTTTGAACTCGATTTTTGCGGCCATTCCAATCCTCCTGCGTGGCAAGGGTTCCAACTGTCCTCGGCGCTTACGCTCCGACGCAAACTCCGAATCTTTACATAAGTATAACACTTCATACACTCTCCCAAGGGAAAGCGTAACTCTTTCAATCTTATCATTCCAATTTATCTCTAACTTATCTCCAACTTACTTTCAACTTAAATCAGTTCCAACTTAGCTCAGTTCCAACTTCGCTCATGCCAACATATTATACAAAGCCTGAAAATAAGAGGCAGCCCGCAACCAAAGATCTACGTGACTGCCCCAATCTTCAATCCCCAAACCTTGATCTTCACTTGATCTTCAAACCCTAATCGTTCAACTCTTGAGCTTGGATATTTATGTTGATGTTTATGGAGAACTCACCAGAAAGCGAAAAGATCATCTTGCAGATTAAAATGCAACGTCAACAACTTAAATCAAAGACACAATCCAAAAAAGCAAACCAAAACCGTGGGCCCCTGCTCGTTCACTCACTTTTACGCCAAAAACTCGTTTTTCGGCAGCTTGTCGATTTTTTCCTGTATTTTCTGCTTGGGGGCAGGCTGGTCGGCGGCCGCCGATTCAGGCTCGGACACATTGGCTTCCCCTTCGGGCTTCTGTTCGTCTTGCTCTTCTTTGGGTTTGTCGGGAAGTTCTTCTCCGTTCATCAAGGCCTCGAATTCTTTCCCGTCCAGCGTTTCGCGCTCCAGCAATATTCCCGCGATTCTGTCCAAAAGCGCCTGATTTTCCAGCAGGATCGCCTTGGCTTTGGCATAACAGGAATCGATGATCGCCTTGACCTCCTGATCGATAGCGTAGGCCACTTCCTCGCTGTAATCCCGATCCTCGGAAATATCCCGCCCGAGAAAAATTTCTTCGTGTTTGCGCCCCAATTTCACTAAACCCAGCCGGTCGCTCATTCCAAGCTCTGTCACCATCTGGCGGGCGGTTTTTGTGGATCGGTCGAGGTCGTTGGCGGCGCCGCTGGTAACGTCGCCGAAAGTCAATTCTTCAGCGACGCGCCCGCTGAGGAGTATGCTGATACGGTTCAGCATCTCCGTCCGGGAGACCAGGTAACGATCTTCTTCGGGCAACTGGAGAGTGTAACCCAAAGCGGCGTGCCCTCTGGGCACGATGGACACTTTGTGTACGGGATCGCTGCCGGGCAGCTTGCTCGCCACAATCGAGTGACCGACTTCGTGGTAAGCGATGATCTTCTTTTCCTTGTCGCTGATCAAACGGCTTCTGCGCTCAGGTCCGGCCATGACGCGCTCGATGCCTTCCTCAAACTCATCCATGCCGATTTTGTCTTTATTGCGGCGCGCGGCTAAAAGGGCCGCTTCATTGATCAAATTCGCAAGATCGGCCCCTACGAAACCAGGGGTTCGGCGGGCCAGCACTCCAAGCTCCACGTCGCTTTCGATCTTTTTGTCCTTGCTGTGTACCTTGAGAATCGCTTCGCGGCCGTTGACATCCGGGCGGTCCACCACGATATGGCGATCGAAACGACCCGGGCGCAGCAGGGCAGGGTCCAAAATATCCGGCCGGTTCGTCGCCGCGATCAAAATCGTGCTGCTGGAATCGTCGAAGCCGTCCAACTCCACCAGCAGTTGGTTCAGGGTTTGCTCGCGCTCGTCGTGCCCTCCTCCAAGGCCCGCGCCTCTGTGGCGGCCCACCGCGTCCATTTCGTCGACAAAAATAAGGCAGGGCTGGTACCTCTTGGCCTGATCGAAGAGGTCGCGGACACGGGCCGCTCCCACACCCACAAACATCTCGACGAAATCGGAACCGCTGACGCTGAAAAACGGCACGTCCGCCTCCCCGGCCGCGGCCCGGGCCAGAAGGGTTTTTCCGGTACCGGGAGGACCCAGCAGCAAAACGCCCTTAGGCACTTTCGCTCCGAGTCGGGTAAACTTCGCCGGGTCTTTCAAAAAGTGAATGACCTCCTGCAACTCTTCTTTCGACTCGTCGCAGCCGGCCACATCGGCAAAAGTAACCTTCGGGCGGTTGTCCAAAAACAGCTTCGCCTTGCTTTTCGAGAAAGACATGACTTTGCCGCCGCCGCCCTGCATGTTGTAGAGGAAAAAAACCCACACCCCGATCAACAAAAGAGTGGGAAAAAGCGAGGACAAAATCGTAACCCACCAGGACGTTTTTTGAGGCGGCTCAATAGTCACGACGACACCTTTCTTCGCCGCCGCCGCCGCCAAGTTGTCCACATCCACTCCATAGGTCAAAAACCTGCTGCCGTCTCTCAATTCGCCGCGCAGCGTCGCCGAACTCGACTCGCCCGGCAACGTGTTGTTTTTGATCAATAATGTGACGACACGGCCTCCTTCCAGTTCCGACATGAACGAGGTATAACTGATCTCGATATATTGTTGCTGAGTTTGAGCCGGAGTCAAAAACATGTTCACCAGGCTGACCACCAAAACGATAAGAATCAGGTATAAACCCAGATTCTTCACTACCCGCCCCAAAGCATCGCCGCCTCTCCTGTTTTCCGTATAAAAGCCAACTTTGTGATTCTAACATAAGCGGCCGATTAATGAGCAAGAGAAAGGGCAATCATTTTGCCGAGTGCCTGTCATATTGAATCCAACTCACATATACTCGGCAAATGCCTCCATTTTCCCCCATAATCCAAGCCGTAACCCACCACGAAAACGTCTGGGATGACGAATCCGCAATATTCGACCTTCACCTCTACCTGGCGTTTTTCCCGTTTGTCCAGCAAGACGCAGGTACGAAGGCTTGCCGGTTTACGAGTATACATGATATTCAAAAGGTAGGACAAGGTCAGACCAGTATCGACGATATCCTCGACAATCAGGACGTCCCGCCCCTCGATGTCGCTGTTCACGTCCTTGAGAATCCGGACGGCTCCGCTGCTTTGGGTCGCGTTGCCATAAGAGGATATCGACATGAAATCGATTTTGGCGTCGAGTTCCGCCGGCATGCGGCGTATCAGGTCGGAGAGAAAAATCACGGCCCCGTTCAGTATTCCCACGACCAACAAATCGCGTCCTTTTGTTTCGGACACCACCTGACCGGCCAACGTTTTCACCCGCCGGCTGATTTCACTTTCAGAAAACAACTCCCTGCCTATTTTGTAATCAGGTTCCGCTTTTTCTATTTTTTCCGCTTTCTCCATCTACGATCACTCTCCGATTTGTTTTCTCCTGTACTGCCGACAACCAGCAGATTTTATCCCGGTTTCCCCAAACGGAGACTCCCTCTCCCCATTGGAACTCGAAGGGTCCTCGTCCCTCCATCAGACAGGCCAATCTGTGGCTGCGATCCCTGGAAAGGGTCGGAATTTCGAGGCGGCGCCCAATCTCGCGAGTCAAAAGGACCCTCTCCCGCGGGGAGAGGGTTCTCAGCTTTTCCCGATCGATGTTCCACAGGTTTTTTTCCCCATTTTTCCCCTCCCGGGGGTTTCCGTCGTCGATCTTCACGGCTTCGAGAAGGGCAGCGCCGCTAACTTCCTCTTCTTCGCAATAATAGCGCATTTCCTCGGCAAACGCCGCCAAGTGGTCGATAGCCTTCCCGTTGACCTTTTCGGCGAGGGGCAGCAATTCGTTGCGTATGAAGTTGCGCGTATAACTGTTGTTCGAGTTCGAGAGATCTTCCCGCCATTGGACTCCCCGATAGGTCAGAAGAGCCCGCAGAAACCCCCGCGAACAATGGATGAGCGGCCGAACAAAAATTCCCCGCCGCTCAGACATCCCTGCAACGCCCCGGACGCCGGAGCCCCGGAGCAGGTTGAACAGAACGGTTTCGGCGACATCTTCTCTATTGTGCCCCAACGCCACGCCGCAAGCGTCGTATTTCCTCGCCGCGGACTCCAAAAATTCATAGCGCAGCCGCCGGGCCCCGGTCTCCAGGGATTCGCCCCTCTGCAGCATCGCCGGCACGTCCAGGCGCCGAATTTCCGCCTCCAACTTCCAACGAACCGCCATCTCCTCGACAAAACAGGCGTCCGACAAAGAATCTTTTCCGCGTATGCCATGCTCCAAATGGGCAACGACGACTTTTCCCTCGTAAAAGGTGCGGAACAGCCACAACAGGGCCATTGAATCTCCGCCCCCGGAAACGGCCAGGACGACCGTCTCCCTGCTGCCGGTCTCGCCGTCGCCCAACCATCCCTGACGTGTCCCCGTCTCGAAAAAAAAGGCGCTCAAAGCGTTTAAAGAGCATGCATAGGGGATGTTCCTGCTTCTCTCCCTTTCTCGTTCTTCCGAGGACATGCGCGACAACGCTCTTCGATAAAAAGACTGGGCATTCTTCATCTCATCATAGCTTTATGGCTTTATGATTTCATTGGGCCGGTTTATCGGCGCTGGCGGCGGTTTCTTCGGTACCGTAGAGCAAACGATACGTTTCCAGGTTGCCTAAAACCTTCTGCACGTAGTCGCAGGTCTCGTCAAAGCGCACCTGCTCGATCCAGAAATCGGCGGCCAAGTCTCGCTTCCCCTCCGCCAACCATTTGCGGGCATTTCCGGCGCCGGCGTTGTAAGCGGCCATGACCCACTCCGGACGCTCGAAAGACTTGGACAAACGCGCCAAATGAGCCGTTCCCATGTTGATGTTGTCCGTGACATCGTAAATGTTGTACTTTTTGAGGCCGATGCGTTTCGCCTCGTCCTTGGCCGTTCCCGGCATGAGCTGCATCAGGCCCGATGCCCCGGCCCGGCTGGTCGCGCCAGGGTTAAAAGCGCTTTCTTGCCGCATGACGGCCCAGACAAAGTTGTTCTCCACCCCGTATTCTTCACATGCCGTGTCCACCTGTTTTTTAAAAGGACGCGGATAAAGATACTGCAACCCTTTGCGATAAATAGACGTTCCCGACACAAAATAACGCGTCAAAAGACGGGCCTGGGCGTAAGCTCCGTTCTCCTCGCCCAGCCACTGGGAAAGCCCGATGGCGCGGTACAACTCTTTGGCCGAAGCATTGGGGCGCTGCATTTTCAGCTTTGCATAGTAAACGAAGCCCCATTGTTCGAGAAGGGTGGGTTGGGAACTCAACTTTGGAGGGTCGCCGTCCAGCAGGTCCACGGCACCGGGTCTGACCAAAAACGCATAGCAGGACAAAGGATGGCTGCGGACCAGGGCAGAATAGGTTTCTTCAGCTTCTTGTGCCTGTCCCAAAGACATCTGAGCCGCTCCGATCCAATAGAGAACTCGAGGTTCCCAGGCGACATCCAGTCCGGGAGCGTAAGCCCGTTTCCAATAGGGCAAGGCGTCCTGGATTTCTTGGGCGTTCCAGGACTCCCAGCCTCTTTTCCACAATATCTTGACGGTATTGATGGAGTCGGGATAAGCCCGCATCAAGCCGTCTTCGATTTTTTTTGCCTCTTCGGCGTCTACCAATCCCGCAAGAGCGTACATTGCCCGGGCCTGAACCTTCCCTTTGCGTTGTTTGATCACTTTACGCAAGGCGGCAACCGCGTTCGCCCTTTCGGCTTTTCCCGCCAGCGCGGCGATACGCCGGACGGAGCTTTCCGCGTAGCTGTTTCCCGCCAGCGCCAGAGTACTCCACAGTTTCAAAGCCTCGGCGTGGCGTTTCGATTTCTCCAGTGAATAGGCGCGGTAATAAGCGGCTTTTCTCCAACCCGCCGTGTTTTGGGGAATAGCCGCGAGAAGGGTTACAGCGGTCTTATAATCGTTTTTCAGGTAGGCGTATTCCCCCATAGCCAAAGTCACGGCCGGTGACCAAGGCTTTGGCCGCGCGGCCAGCACATCGTGAGCCGCTTTATTTGTGGGCTGCAGTTCCAGCAGTTTCAAGGCGTTGGCCCCTTGATCCCCCGGCAGCTCGATGAGCTTGGCAAGGGTAGAGATCTTGCGGTCTTTCGTCTCCGCCGTCTCAAGCATCCGATTCAAGGCCTTTTTCGTCCCATCTGGGTCGCTGTCCCCTAAAAGACGGTACTGTGCGTAAGCGATGTAATAGCGCAATTCTTCCGGGGCGTTTTTTTCCATCTGGGCCGCCAGCTGCAAGGCCTCTGGGTATTTTTCCAGCTTTTCGTACCCTAAAAGCAAAGTCATGTCGGCGTAGGGCTTGACCTCCGCGGGAAAGGCGGAGGCGTGTTTTTCCAGTATGGCGACCGCCTCGCCCCACTTGTTTCGGATTCGCAGCGCATTGGCCATCAAGGCGTGTTCCGCCGCCGCAGGTTCTTTGAGCGCCGAGTAGACTTCATCCATCGCAGCCCACGAACGTCTCTGAAACAGCGTCAAAAGCGTAATCTCCGCGCTTTCGGAGGATTTGTCGCTCAAGAAGACGGAAAACATCGAAAACATACACAACAAGAACAGGACTGTTCGACAACGACGATGCAAGGCAAAAACCTCTTTTCCACTCCCGTTTTTCATATCCAATTTTTCATATCCAATCCAAATTTTTTATGCGCCGACTTTTTCGACTTCGGCTTGCGGCATTTTTTACGCGACGTTTACCGACAGCGCCTGCCTCACCTCGAAGGGCCAGCGGAAGGCGAAAAGGTTCAGCGCGCTGGAAGAGAGGGCAAACGCCGCGCCCCCGCTGCCGGTTATTCCCCAAGCACGGCTGCCTTCTTTCTCGAATACATCGAAAAGCTTACCATAGCCGGGGAATTTCTCCATAAGTTCGGGGGCGAAATCGTTGGGTAAAAGCCCTACTTTTTCTCCGTCGCGGAGTTTTCGATACAAACTCTCCGCCTCCCCCCGAGCCGCGGCCGCGTTCAGAGGATAAGCCCCGCCGTACCGGCGGTCCAAGAGATCGTAGGCATTTTCTGTTCCAACGCTCCAATGCGGAAAAACGATCGAGGCGTGAAGCCGGGATTTGAAAGGTTCCAACGGTTCAATGACTTCTCCGATCCCCGAGACCAGGGCCACGGGGACTTCTGAAAACAAAAACGGAACGTCGGCTCCTGTCTTCAAAGCCACATTCCGCCATGCAGAACTCTCCAGAGGGTCCTTCCTTCCCTTCTCCCCTTCCGCGCACCAGCGCAGAACCGCGGCCCCGTTGCCGCTGCCGGCGCCAAGGCCCGAACCGGGATAGAGAGTTTTCACAATCCTGATGTCGAGAAAAGGAACCTCGTGCCCGGCCTCCCGCGCGCACCGCAAACTCCGTGCGACGATGTTCTCCTTGCCGGCGCCGATATCTACATCTACGCCGCAGGTACACACCCTGTCTCCTTCCGCGCCTTCAGAGATGAGCAGTACCTCCACGGGGGGAAGGCGTAAAAACACCGAAACGATATCATGATAACCGCACTCTCGTTTTTTCGTCACTCGCAGAGACAAATTCAACTTCGCAGCGCTGGGTTGCACAAAGCGCACTCGATTTTCCACTCCCTCTCTCCCACTGTTCAAAATACCCCCAACTTTCGCTGGGGGTATTTTCACTAACTAACTAAATCGAGGGAACGATTTCAAGTTCTACTTCTTTGGTGAGTATCTCTGCGTAACTGAACGAAACAGTACTCGCTTTGGATTCCACGTACATAGTAAACAGCTTCGGATACACATCCAACAAAATCCCCTGAGTTACTTCTATTTTGTTACGTCCCTTCGACGTGCGACATTTAACCAATCGACCTTTGTAGGAAACAATTTCATCTTTGATTGCAGTGAGGGTTCTCGGCATAAAACATCACTTCCTCATATTTACTGTTATAATCATAGCACAACCTTCGGAAAACACAAGACAGACATCCGGCTCCGCGTTCCCCGCGGCTTCGCCGGGATCAGTGAAGACATGTGGGGGTGTGGTGTTGTTAAGGGATGTGTGGTCGCAGTTTGTCAAATATTTTCGTCCCTCCAATTTATTTATGGGGTTCGGCTTCGTCATTGCGGAATGGCACCGGAGCGACGTCAAAAACAGGGCTCTTCTTCTGTTGATTTTCGCTCCCATGTTCGCGTGCATGCTGGGCTTTCTTTTCAGTTTTGCCAATTTCGTTTTCGCGTTCATATCGAAACTCCTGGGATGGTTCATCTTGACCGCGCTTTTTGGAGCCGGGGGAATATTTTGTTACGAAAAATTGCGTGAGATACGATCTTTTTCCTCCGAACAGCCTTCTCCTTCTTCCTGCGGCACGTCGTCTTCCGCTTACAACCCGGCGGCGAAAGACGGCCCCAACGGGGCAGAAAACGTAAAGGACCCAAACAAAGGGAGCTTTGGACAGGAAAATAAACGGAAAAAATGGTTCGACGGGATACCCAGGTAAAATGAAGCCGGCCGGAGTAGTCCTGATTCTCCTGGCAGGCGGATTGTTTATCGAAGGGCTTATCGGATTTCCTTTGGAGGGGAAAGCCGCCTCTTTTTCCATGGAACCTCAAAAAAAAGAACAGCGAAAGAAGCAGGGCGCAATCAAGCTCGAAGAGGGCCTCTTTGTGGGTTTCTTGTGGCCGTTGTACGGAGAGGCGAGTTCCCCCTACGGGACTAGGGTCGATCCTATCGATAGAGGTATCAGGAGACATCACGCGGGTGTGGACCTCTCCGCCTCCTCTGGGACGCGGGTCGCGGCATCCCGGGGAGGTCGGGTGATTTTCGCGGGGTCGCGCAAAAACTACGGCAACCTTGTGATTCTTCGTCACCCCGACGACATGGAGACCCGATACGGACACCTGTCCGCCATTGAGGTGAAAAAAGGCGCGTTCGTGGGCCCCGGGCAGGTTTTAGGCATGGTCGGCAGTACCGGACGCTCCACGGGAAGCCATCTTCACTTCGAGGTCCGCGTCTCGGGCCGAGCTGTAGACCCTTTGAAATGGTTGGTCCCCTACGGGTTCATGATGCCTCGGGGGAAATTTCGAAAATAGAGGAGAATTTCGAAAACAAAGGAGACTGGGCTATGACGGAGAAACTTATCCGTTTCGGGGTGACCGTTCCGGAAAATATTCTTGCGGAGTTCGACCTGAGGGTGAAGCAGTCCGGAAAGGACAACCGCTCGGACTTGATACGTCAATTGATGCGGCGTCACATCACCGAGGAGCGATGGCACGAGCAAGGCGGTCAGGTCTACGGGACGGTCACTTTGATGTACGACCATCACGCTTCCGGTATCTCCAAAGATTTGACGTCCATCCAACACGACCACGGTGAAAACATCGTCTGCACCACTCACGTTCACGTCGATCACGATACCTGCCTGGAATGTATCGTGCTGAGGGGTGAGGCCTCCCGTATCCGGGAATTTGTGGACGCCATCGGCAAAACCAAGGGCCTTAAAAGCATCGATACCGTCATCACTTCAAGCATATAGGATTGCGAGGATTCACCCCGCGCGATGGGCGCAAAACGGCGGCCCCCAAGGGAGGCCGCCGAGTTAGTGACGCGCTGTGGTTGCCCAAAGACAGGTCACGGTAAATTTTCCTCTTTGTTTTCCTTTTCTTTGTTTTCCTTTTCTTTTTTCTCCTCTTTTTGCTCTTTTTGCGACCTCACGTTCACCTTGCTCATGGCGCGTTCCAAGTCGAGGGAGAGCCATGCTTCGATTCCGTTTGCGGCGCTTTCCAGGATATCGGGCAGGCACTTTATGTCCTCCCCGGTCAGGTGTCCCAACACCCAGCCGATTTTGTCGGCAGAGGCACTGCTCCCTATGCCGATGCGCAGACGGGGAACCTCCAAAGTTCCCAGGCAGGAGAGAACGGAAGCCAGGCCGTTGTGTCCGCCCGCGCTGCCCTTGCCCCGGAGTCGCAGCTGGCCGTAAGGCAAAGCCATGTCGTCATAGACCACCAGCACGTCCTCCGTCTCCATTTTGTAAAAATCGAAGGCCTCCCGCACGGCCATACCGCTGAGGTTCATGTAGGTCAGCGGTTTCAGCAGGATAAACTCCCGGTCTCGCCAAAATTCGCTTCTGAACTTCGACGTGGGGCGCCCCAAAGACCGTCTTTGCGCCAGAAAATCGGCGGCCGCCCATCCCATATTGTGCCGCGTATAGGCGTACTCTTGACCGGGGTTCCCCAGCCCGACCACAAGTTTCACGGATTTCTCGCCGCGGCGCGCCTGCCAAAAATCATTTTCACTCCCCGGCTTTGGCCGCCTTACCCTTGGCTACGACCTCGACTTCTTTTTCCTCACCGGTCTCTTCCTCGACAACCTTCGGAACCGCCACGATGGCCACCACCTCTTCAGGGTCGGCCAAAACGCTCAGGCCCTCGCTCAAAACGAGGTCCTTGACGTGGATCATGTCGCCCAAAGCCAGATTGGAAATATCGATGTCGACAAACTCGGGTATGGTCATGGGTAGAGTCTCGATCTCGATTTCGTGCAGGGTTTCCAAAACTCCGCCCTCTTTGATGCCGGGACAGACCTCTTTGCCGTAGACCCGGACGGGAACGTCGACGGTCACTTTACGTCCCTTCAGAAGGCGCATGAAGTCGATATGGACCAGCTTTCCCGTGAGAGGGTTGCGCTGTATCTCGCGGATGATGCACATTTCTTCTTCGCCGGAAGGGAGTTTCAGGGAAATGCGCATGGTCTCCCAGTGGCCCCCGCTCAAAAGACGGGCCACCCGCGTCGTATCCACCTTGCCCACAACGGGCTCGGACAGCTCCGGGCCGTAGAACACGCAGGGCGTAAACCCCTCTTTGCGGAGTCTCCCTATGGCGCCCTTTCCGCTTTTGACTCTGGGCTCCATCACTATCGTTACTAGCTCAGACATATCTCACAACTCCCAATCTAAAGATTTGCCGTCCGTTGAGGACTCAGTGGAGAGGAAGAGCCCAAGCACGACGGCTTTGCTTTGCTCATTGTCGCTCGCTCCGCCCCCGGTCAGGGATCAGGGAACGGGAGTATAGCCTATTTACAGTTTGTCGAACAAGCTGCTGACCGAGCGGTCGCTGTGTACCCTCAATATCGCCTCGGCGAAAAGGGGCGCGATGGAAAGCTGCGTCAAACGCTCGGACCGCTTGGCCTCCGCCAGAGGAATGGTGTCGGAGAATACCAGCTTGTCGATGCCGGAGCTGTTGATGCGCTTCATCGCGGGCCCGGAGAGAACCGCATGGGTCGCGCAGGCGCAAACCGCCTTGCAGCCCCGCTGTTTCAGCCCGGCGGCGGCGTTGCAGATGGTGCCGGCGGTGTCGATGATGTCGTCCACCAAAATGGCCACCTTTCCCTGGACTTCGCCGATGATTTCCATGACCTCGCAGAAGTTCGCGACCTCGTAGGAGCGTCTCTTGTCCACGATCGCCAGGTCGGCCTTCAACATGACCGCGAAGTGCCGGGCACGAACCACACCCCCCACGTCGGGAGAGACGACGACGACCTCGCCCTTTTTCAGCTCGGCCTCGAAGGTTTCCTTGAAATACGAGGCCAGGAGGGGTACTCCTGTCAAATGATCCACGGGGATGTCGAAAAAACCCTGAATCTGTCCGGCGTGAAGGTCGGCCGTGATTACCCGGTCCGCCCCGCTGGTGGTGATCAAGTTGGCGACCAGCTTGGCCGTGATGGGCTCCCGAGGCTTGCTTTTACGATCTTGACGAGCGTAACCGAAATACGGCGTCACCACGTTGACCCGGCTGGCCGACGCCCTTTTGAAGGCGTCCACCATGACCAGCAGCTCGATCAGGTTGTCGTTGGTCGGAAAGCAGGTCGGCTGTATGACAAAAATATCGGAGCCTCGAACGCTCTCATCGATGGAAAGACCGATTTCGCCGTCCGAAAAACGGTAATGCCGAGCCGCTGAAAGCCTCACTCCCAGCTCGCTGCAGATGCTCTTGGCAAAATCCGGATGCGCCGTACCGGAGAAAATTTTGAGATCCTTCACACCAGACACAGGTTTTACCCCCTCTATTTTCCCATTTGATGTTTTCTGGACGCCCAGCCTTCGATGTTTTTTTGACGCGCCCGACCGACAGCGAGCGCCCCAGCCGGCACGTCCGCTGTGATCGTCGACCCTGCGGCGGTGGCAGAATCGTCCCCCAAGACCACGGGCGCAACCATCATGGTATCGCTCCCCACGAAACACCGGTCTCCGATCGTCGTCGGGAATTTGTTCTTGCCGTCGTAGTTGCAGGTGACACTCCCCGCCCCTATATTAACATTCTCTCCAAGAACGGCGTCCCCCATATAAGAAAGGTGCGGGATTTTGCTGTTCTCCCCTACCGTAGTTTTTTTGAGTTCGACGAACTTCCCCGCGAAGGCCCGATCCTTCAAAAGAGAGCCCTCTCGGATGTAGGCGAAGGGCCCGGCCTTGGCCTCGTCGCAAAGAACGCTGTCCTCCACCACCACGTGGGCCGTCAGACAGACCCGCCTTCCCAGGCGCGCGTTTCGTAAAATGCAGTAGGGTCCCACCAGGCTGCCCTCGCCCACCACGGATTTTCCCCATATCTGGACCCCCGGCATCAGAGAAACGTCGGGAGCCAACTCCACGTCCGGCCCGATCCACACGGCAGACGGGTCCAGTATCCGCACTCCCTTCGCCATCCAGCTCTCTGCCAGGGCGTTTCTCACCCGCAGGGTCATGGCGGCCAATTCCGCCTGAGTGTTGACGCCTGAAGCCTCTTCCTCATCCGCCACCGACCCGCGGACCTTCAGCCCCGCCTGGCTCATCAGGGCCACCGCGTCGGGAAGATAGTACTCCCCTTGAGCATTGTCGTTTTTGATTCGGTCGATCACCAGGGAAAGCTCCTTCACCTCGAAAATGTAACACCCCGCGTTGACTGCCCTGACAAGGCGCTGCTCGGGAGAGGCGTCTTTATGCTCGACGATGGTGACCCCTCCTCCATCCCCGCCCGGTCCCCGTATCACGCGGCCGTAGCCTTCGGGGTGTTCGGTGACGAAACTGAGAAGGGAACAGGCGGCTTTCGCCTCGAAATGTTCCCCCAGAAAAGACCGAAGGGTGGCGAGGCTCAGAAGGGGCAGGTCCCCGTTGAGAACGAGGACGTGGTCGAAACGCTCCCACCATCCACGGGCAGCTTGGACGGCGTGCCCTGTGCCGAGCTGCTCCCGCTGCCACAAAGGTTCGACACCTGGAAAGGCTTTCAGGTAATCGCATACCTGCTCTCCCTCGTGGCCCACAAGGACGGCGACCCCATCGGGACCGCAGTTCGAAACGGTCTCCAGAAGATACCCCAGCATCGGTTTGTCCAAAATCGGAAGGAGAACCTTGGGAAGGCCGCTCTTCATACGGGTTCCTTTTCCTGCCGCCATAACGAGAATCCCTAACGTGGAGTTTTCCACCTTTGATTTTCCACCTTTGATCACCTCGAAATCAGATCCCCCTCGAAAAATCTGAAAAACCTTCCAAAAAAACAGGGGGAACAGGATCCCCCTTCTTGGAATCAGTAAAACACATATCTCGTGCCTCATTATAGCGCATAGCGCGACACAAAAATTTGCATTCCCCGTCGAGACCGGAAGTTCCTCTCATCAGGCTCCCTCTCATCAGCCTCCCTTCGAATGCCTCTTATCCCCTCTCTTCGAGCTCATCGTTTCACTTCGAACTCTCCCACGACAATGCGGTCTCTCGCTTCCTTCAGGCGCATTGTCACGGATTGCTTCCGACTATCTTTCGTTCCGTAGTCCGTAAAGAAGTCAAGCTGCACCGTCGTCGCGTCCGACAGGACCTGCTGACTGTGTCCGTAGAAATTTACCTCGACACGATATTTTCCAGGTCTGGCGACCTTCAGGGAGTATTCTTCGGGGCCGTAGCCCGTGGTGTTGTCGGGCGATACCCGGCCGCCCAGGCTGCTGAGAGGATGGCCGTAAAACGCCTCTTCCCCGTCGGGATCGATGACGTGCAGGTCGATGTCCGTGTTGTCCGTGTCCCAGGTCAGCACCACCCGCAGATCCAGCGGAAGGTTCGAGAGGAAGCGAGAGTCGATCCGGCGCAGATCGAGCTTTTCCGCACCCGCGGGTATTTGCGGGCCCGAGATGATGGCGTTCATCTCCGTCAAGGCGATGACCTCGATGCCGGGAAAGTCCCGGGCGAAGCTCTTTTCCATTTTCGTAGCGCCTTTCGCAACGCCTTCCACCACGTCATACAAGCTGTCGATCGCTTTCTGCCTCTCGCCGGCGGCCGCGTAGGCCAAACCCAAATCCCGGTAGGACTGAGGTTCTTCCCCTCCCAGGGTCAGCACTTTCTTGAAAACGGCGACGGCCTGCTCCGGTTTTCCGGCCTCCAACAGGCGATACCCGAGGATGCGCAGAACTTGGCGATTTTCCAGGTCTATTTCCGCCAGATTGGACAGAACCCTCAGAGAAAGGGCTTTTTGCCCGCGATCCCTCAATTGGTAGGCGACGTCCAGATAGAACGCGACGCTGTTTTCGTAATCGGGGCGCTCGTCCAGATAGACGCGATAAAGGTCCTTGTCTTCAGCCTCTTTCATGCGCCGGATGTAGGGGGCGTTGGGTGCCCAGGGACGGAGCGCGACGCCGATCCGTGATTCCCCTGATTCATCGAGCTTCGAGGCGCGCAGGGGATGAGACTCAGACTCCTCGGAAAACATGCGACCGCCAGGCGCGGCCCTCTGTCTCCTGCTTCCCGGCGCCGGCGCGGCAACGTCAAACACGGCAGGTTGTTCCCTCAGCGCAGCAACTCCGCCCGACAGGGCAGTCACGTCCATTTGCGCTCTCATGTTTCCGTCGGGTATCTTTCCCTTGGAGAAATCTTTTTTCCACCACTCCTCGCGCTCCCGCCATTGTGCCAGCACTCGGTCGAGTCTGTGGGGGTCTCCGGCGGCAGGCGTCATTTTGGCCCGCAGAAGGTCATATTCTTTTTTCATTTTTTCCGGAGGCTCGATGTCGTAACGAATGTAATCCTCCACTCGATCCAGTACGATCAGAGACGTCTCCCGGGTGGCAATGCCAAAGGCTTTCCCCAGGCGGCGGATCTCCCCTTTGTTCAGGTCGTATTCCTCTTCCAGGCGCTCCAGTTTCATCGAGGCCCACACCCAGGGAACGTGGCGGGAATGTTTTTTTTCATGGAATTTTTCGTCGTCGGTCAGGAGGTCCTCGAAGCCGGAAACCACGTCGCTCTCGAAGCGTTTCCCCGCTCCGGAAAGGACCACGCGAAGAGGCCGGGACGGGTCCCTCACGATCCCCGCTATGGCCAGCGTCGAGGTGGAAAGGGTGGGAGAGCTCCATACCACGTCCGAAACGCCGCCGCCTTCCACGGAAAGCACCTGAGCCGGAGTCTTCATCATTCCGGCCAGGGCCGCCGCCGGGGCGAGAATCGTCAGGTCCACCAGAGCCCCTCCGCTGCGGGATGCTATCCCCTTCAGGCGCGAAACGTCCGCTCCTGGCGAAGCGACGAAAGCGAAAAGCGGCGACTCGGGCGGGGCCACGGAAACGGTACTGTAGTTGTCCAGCCCGTCGGAAAAAAGAAAAAACATGTCGGACGGGTCGCGGGTTTGAAAAGCGCCCAGGTTCGTCGCCCCGTCGTAGACCAGTGTGTCCAAGGCCTTTCTCAGGGCGGACCAGTTGCCGTTTTTCACGGTGAATTTTTCGACGGGGTCCGCAGTATCCCGTATTGCCTGCAAAGTCACGGAGACGTTTTGTGTCTGGGAGAAAAAGGCGTCGAGGAACGCCAGTTCTTTGGCATGATCGCGTTTACGGCCCGAACCAGAGGCGTCCCACAAAATGGAAAGGGTTTTAGGGTTCACGCGGCTGCCCTCCATCATGGGGGACAACCCGGTGAGAACCTCCGCGTAGAAATAGGTTTGTCCGCCGCGCTCGCCCAAGTACACGGCCTCGTTCAAGGACAGAGGAATCGACAGCTCCAGCGTGACATTCTGAAGGCGGATGTTTTTCTGCTGAACCGCGACGACGTGGGAATCTTTTTCGCTTCTGGAGGACGGAGCCGCCGGAAGATTTCCCTCGATTGCCGGGGCTTTGTCCGCCCCCGCGATCTGCACGGAGAGACTGAACGCCTCCACTTTGTCCGCGTAGGAAAGGGGCAGCCGGTAGAGTATGGCCACCGGCCGCGCCCCCCAGGAGTCGGCCTTGCCCATCGTTTCGGGCAGACGTTCGCCGTAGGTCACCCGCACCCGCCGGGTCCGTCCGGGATTCAAGGGATAGACCCGGGTCTTGAAGTTGTTGCCCTGGGTGACCTCCAGGAGAGCCGGGTCGACTTTCGCACGAATGATCTCCTCGAAAGCCTGACGTCCCTTGGCCTTCTCCACGGGGACGGCCTCCCGCATTTCGCCGTCTTCCATCTCCAGGGCGAACCCTGTGACCGTCTGGCCTCCCAGCAGCGGAAACTGAAGCTCACCCTCCAGCACGCGCCCGTTGGGGTTGTAAAAGGTCATCTCCACCGTCGTTTGGGCCAAATGCCCCACAACATCGCTCTGAACGCTAAGCTCGCGCAGTTCCACCGGTTTTTCCGCGCCCTGTACGACAAGGCGCACCTCAGGTGCTTGCCCGTCCCCAGGGAGATTAGAGAAACGGTCTGCCTCCGCGCCAAACGCCCATGAACTTCTCAAAATCATAAAGGCTGACAGAACAAGACAAAAAAAAATTCCTTTCGGTTTTTGCAGAAAAATAAACATCGAGTTCTAACCTCCGAGTTCAAAACCTCAGCATTGTGCGTCGCCGAGATTACGCTTTGGATATGGCGGCGGCAGCTTTTCGCAGGGCTGCGTAAAACATTTCCACGTCAATGGGCTTGGTCAGGTGCTCCTCCATGCCCAAGGCGAAACAGCGGTCCCTTTCCTCAGACAAGGCATGGGCCGTCAGTGCGTAAACGGGCATGTCCCGGTATTCCGGCGTTTCCCTGATGATTTTGGTGGCCTCGTAGCCATCCATAACCGGCATTTGCAAGTCCATCAACACCAGATCGAAGGGGGGATTGCCGTTGGCCCGGGAGGCTTCCGCCAGCCGCTCAAGAGCTTCGCTGCCGTTTAGAGCCGTGGTGACCTGAATCTCCACGGCGGTCAGCAATTCCATGGCGATCAAGGTATTGATCTCGTTGTCTTCCACCAGCAAAACACGCATACCCCGCAACATCGCGTTTTCGTCGTCGCCTTTTTCCGACCTTTCACTTGGTCCTTCTTTTTGTCCTTCTTTTGGAGAAAGAACCGGCAAAGCGATCTCCTCGACAAGAGGGAAAACGCAGGAAAAGCTGAAAACCGTGCCCACGCCCTCTTCGCTGGAGACAGATATTTCTCCGCCCATGAGCTTCACCATTTGCTGGGTGATGGTCAGGCCGATGCCGATGCCGCCGTATTTACGGGTAGAGGAGTTATCCGCCTGGTTGAAAGCGGCGAAAATTTCGTCCATCTGGTGCCGGCTCATGCCGATACCCGTGTCCTCCACGGCGAAGTTCAAGGTCAGGTTGTTTCCGCTCCGCTGGGATACGGCCGCGCGAACGGTGATGGAGCCTTTTTCGGTAAACTTGTAAGCGTTGTCCACCAAATTGAGAAAGATTTGCTGTAAACGCAGGGGATCTCCCCGAAGTACGGTGGGAAGCGAGGGGTCCAGTTCGATAAGCAGGGGGACCTCGGAGTCGGCGTTCTGCTCCTGGAAAAATATCGAGAGGTCGTTGAACATTTGCCGGATATCGAACGAAACCTGCTCCAGCTTGATATCGCCGGCCTCCACTTTGGAAAAGTCGAGAATGTCGTTGATCAACCCCAGCAGGGTCGAGGAGGCGCGGCGCATTTTCTCGATATAATCCCGCTGCCTGTTGTTCATAGGGGTTTTGAGCAAGAGATTGGTGAGCCCGATGACGGCGTTCAAAGGCGTGCGGATTTCGTGACTCATGTTGGCCAAAAAGAGACTCTTGGCCCTGTTCGCCGCCATAGCCGCCGACATTGCGGTCTTCAATTCGAGGAGCGTCCTCACCCGGGCCAGCAACTCTTCTTTGTCGAAGGGTTTTTGGACATAATCGTTGGCGCCGGACTGGAATCCCAAAACGATGTCCTGAATTTGATTTTTTGCCGTCAGCATCACTATGGGCAAGTCAAACAGCGAATATTTTTCCCTCAAATGCCGGCAGGTCTCATATCCAGACATTTTGGGCATCATGACATCCAAAAGGACGAGATCGAATTCCTCTCCCTTTTCTATCAAGTCCAGGGCTTCCAGACCGTTATACGCTTTATGGACAGAGTATTTCCATATCGTCAGGAGATTCGTCAAAACCTGAATATTGACGGGCTCGTCGTCGACCACGAGGATTCTGTACCCTTCTTCCCCGGCGGCGTTCTCTTCGTACTCCGCCCCTCTTTCGTCCCCGGCAAAGTCCTCCATATCGATTATCGTTCTCGGAGCATAGCTCGAAGCGATATCTTCGTGGCTGACGTGGGACGCGGGCACCGTAAAGGTAAATTTGGATCCTTCACCCAATTTTGACTCGATGCTTATCGTTCCACCGTGCAGCTCGACGATCTTTTTGGTTATGGACAAACCCAGGCCCGTCCCGCCGTATTCCCTTTCCGTGGAGCCGTCTCCCTGTTCGAAGGATTCGAAGATCTGGTCGAATTTATCTTCTGAAATTCCAATACCGGTATCTTGCACCGAAACCGCAACTTTGTCGTCCAAAACTTTGGCGGACACGCTGACTTTACCTTTTTCGGTGAACTTGATGGCGTTCCCGATCAGGTTGTACAGTATTTGCTGAATCCTGTTCTCATCCGCGTCGACCGGCGTCAAAGAGCTGTCGATTTCGTTGACCAGCGCCAGGTCTTTCCCTTTGATCAAAGGTTTCGACAAAACAATGACCATATCCACGATGATTTTCAAATCGATGGGCTTGATCTGCAATACGATTTCTTTGTTTTTCAGTTTTGTGAAATCCAAAATGTCGTTGATCATGTTGGAAAGGCGCTTACCGCTGTTGGAAACAAGGGCCAGATTGTATTTTTGCTGGTCGGTCAGCGGACCGGTCGCCCCGTCCACCATGGACTCCACAATGCCGATGATCCCGTTGATCGGGGTTCTCAGCTCGTGAGAGGTATTCGCCAAAAATTCGTCTTTCAGTTCGTTCAACTTGTTCAAGTATATGTTCTTTTCTTCGAGGGTTTTGGCGTACTGCTGCATTTCCCTGATCAGGTTGTTGATCTTTTCCACCATGAATTTGAATGCTTTCGACAGAGCGCCGATTTCATCGTTGCTTTGGCTCAGGGGCACTCCGATGTCGAAATTGCCTTCGCCGAGAACTTTCGCCGTATTCGCCAAGACGAGTATCGGTTTCGTCACGCTTCTCGCGATGACATAAAGTATGCACGCGATGATACCTATTGCGATTGCGGACACCATAATGACGTAATTCCGGATGCCGCTGGCGTTATCCAGAATTTTCGTCATGGGTATGCTCACCGCCACGGACCAGGGGTTTGTGACGCTGCTGAACTGGATGGGCATATACACGGTGTAAAAATTCTTGTCGCTTGCCGCGTACATTTCGCCCTTTTTAATGGCGTTTTTCACCTCCGCCGCGTATTGCAGCCGGGCCGGGTCCGCTTTGAGCATCGCCTGGGCCATTTCGGGAGTCAGCAGGGACAAATCCAGGTGGGTTTGATCGAAGGCTTCGGCGTATTTTTCCAATTTCTCCACAAACTGCACAAGGTTATGGTATTTCTCGGCCTGATTTGCGTCGCTCTGATTTTCGACAGGTTTTTCGGCGAGGTACTCGTTTGCGTATTTTATGGCTTCTTTGACCTTGGAATGGTCGGATATGAGCATTTTATAGACAAACGCTTCCATTAAATCTTTGCCCAACTGAGGCGAATCGGGATGAGCGACAATGACGCCGGCGTTCGAGAGAATTTCCGTAAAGCCTCCCTGCCCGTGAGGGTTCACTTTCGAAATCATTTCCTGCAGCTTGTCGAGAACGAAGTCGGAAGACATGATCCCTATAAATTTGCCTTTATAAAGAATAGGGAAGATGATGCTGGCCAGCATGACGGGGTTGCCCTGGACTTCATAGGGATAGGGGTCCGTGATGTATTCATGGAGCGTCTCTTTGGGGACGATGTACCAATCCGCGATATCGATGTCGTACAGGGGCTCGACGGCGATGTTGCCCCCCAGTTTGTTCCAGTAAGGGGCAAATCTTCCCGTGGCGTCGTACGCCGGTTCCGTTCCGGCGTATTCCTTGTCTTTCCCGTCCAGGGCGTCGGGGTCGTAGGCGATACAAAAGGCGGTTATGTACTCTTTTTTCGACAGAGCATGACTCAAAATATCGTTCATCATCTTTCTGTCGGTGAGGCCGTTGTCTTTAAGGGACTCGAAGACCGTCGCGAGGGTTTCCGCCGTTATTCTGGCTCCCTGCAATTCCGCCTTGATTTCATTCTTGTATTTGTCGGCCGTTTCCTGGGCCAGATTGAAAGCGTCTTTTTTCGCCATCTCAAAGGTCTTGTTGGAAACCACCACCGTGAGTATCAAAAAAGATACCACGACGACGATCGAAACCAATGAAAATATTTTTGTCCGTAAACTCAGATTTTTGAACAAAGATACCACCTCGATGGCGTTATTGTCGGGCCGATGTAAAAATTCTCATACACCCCCTCCCTCCGCAAAACTTTTCCACAAAACTTTTCTTGCGCAGGTGAATTCATTATAACTCTTTTCCTATAGTTTGGTAAACGAGAGCGCCGTTCAGCGATGTCACAGTTTGCACGATTAAATGCAGCCCCATTTTTTTTGATTGCATTTATCCATGCAAAGTTACATTTATCTGTAATTCCCGGCTGTTTTTCTACCACATTTATCCTGAATTTCTGCTTTTGTTGCTATAAAAGTAGATAAGATAAGATGTTTTAAATACTGCGTTTAGTTACAGTACAGTGGGGGAGGGGTGTAGAATAGATAAAACAGAGGCGAGTAGGTTGCGAGAAGATTTTTTCAGGGTAGAAAAATAACTGCCGATTGCGGCGAATGCTTCCAAGCTTCG
>JAISLU010000018.1 GCA_031277095.1 Synergistaceae bacterium | reverse complement strand
AAAATTTTAATAAAAATAAGGAGAAATGTCAATCCTCAATTTACGAAATAATACTCACTTGCAAGCATTTTAGATGGGTCTGGTGGATTATTAGTAAAAAAGCATGAAAAACTCACGTTTACAAGGCACTAGCGCCCATGCCGGGCGCACGAAATGAAAGGGAGGGCGCACCCTCCCCTTTTTAGGCTTCTTTGGCGTGTGGCTACTTTTTGGGTTCGGCGTCGTTGTCGCCAAAACCCACCCTTTCCAGCCAGTCGGTGGGGTAGCCCAAGGTGAGCTGTTTGCCCTCCGGCGTCATCTGGTAGCCGTCGCTGTACTTGCCGACCAAGTTCCAGGCCAGCGCCCACCAGTCTTTGTCCACTTCAGTCATGGTGTCGTTTACGTACTGCGTGACCATCTCCTGGGCCTTTTTAGGGTCTTTTTTATAAAGATCGGCCGCTTTTTTCTCGAATTCCGGCTGCGCGGCGAAGAATTTCTCCTCCAGCCGCCGCTGCTCCGCCCGGATGTCTTCGATGATGGCGTTGAAGCGCAGTTCTGCCCAATTGGCCACGAAGTTAAAGGCCCACCACGTGGATTTCATGTCGAACTTCGTTCGGTCCCCCGTGGAGTAGGATTCGGGGACTTTCTTCGTTCCGGCGTAAACAGGCATGTACAGCGTCGTTATCGGCTGGTCCTCACCGAACCAGGCGACGGCCGACAAAGGCTCCGGGAGGTTGGCCCGCACCTGCCCTACGAAGCTGTAAGAACATCGAAAGAGGTTGATCGTGCGGTTCCAGTCGTTGAGTTTGCGATTTTCGGGCTTCTGGTCCCGGGTCAGGGCGTAGCGCGTGGGAGACCCGAAGGGGCCGGCGTCGGGGCCTTTGGTCATGTCGAAGCGCGTGCCTTGAAGGACGTCGCGATTGAGCGCCATCAGGTCCTGAGGCCTGAGGGGCTTGTCGGGCTTCTGGAACAGCGGATACTGCTCCGCCGAGTCCTCGGCCAGCTTTACGCTGGGGCTGAGGAGATTGTAGGCCCGCCACTCGCGGCGCTGCTGGTAATAGGGGGATCCGTAGGGCACGGGGTTGTAGATTTTGTGAAACACGAAGGGCTCGCCCTCTTTCCACCAGCCCATCTCCTGGGCGAAGGTCTTGACGTTGGAGGAATACATGAAGTTCTCCCGGTCCTGGAAATCGATGGCGGCGATACGGGAGCGGTTGGAGCCCATAGCGTAAGAATCGTCGGGAACCCGCACCGCTGCCCAGATGGCTCCGGGCTTGCCGCTTTCGGGGGTCCAGAGAGGCCCGGGGCCGCATATCTCGAAAAGCCATATCTCGTCCTTATCGCCAATGGTCAGAGCCTCACCGCCATCGCCGTAGCCGTATTTTTCGGCCAGCTCCCCGATGACCCGGATGACCTCGCGGGCCGTGGCGCCGCGCTGAAGCCCCAGAATCTGGAGGGATTCGATCATGAACCAGCCGGCGGCATTCTCGTTTTCCTCCCGGCCGCCCCAGGTGTATTCTCCCATCACAACGGACTTTTCGTTCATAATGGGATAACCCACGTGAAAATAAGTGTAGGTTTTTTCGACCTGAGGAATTTCGCCGACTTTTTTCAGAGGGCGATCGGGGCGGGTCTGGTAACAGACGTTCTGGTTCACCTCCACCGTTTCGCCCGGCTTGTGGGTTCCCCCGGGAACCACGACCAGCCGGTGGTCGTACCATCCGTCGCAGGTGTAGGAGACGAGAACCGACCCGTCCGCCGTGGCCTTTTTCCCCACCATGACGGACGTGCAATCGGCCCACGCCTCCGCTGCGATCATCAGACACAGCACCACGAGAACACTCCCCAACACTTTATTGCTTGGCTTCATGTCACATTCCTCCCTATCGGTTACACAGACGATTCTTCTCAGCGGTTGTTGATGTATTTCGCCAGGCCGACGAAGTTCAGGTCCCAGTAGGCCTTTTCAGCTTTCGCCATGCACTCGATGGTATATGCCGTGAGAAATTGGCTGGCTTTTTCGGGGTCCTGGGCGGCAAGCCCGGCGGCTTTTTTCTCAACCTCGGCCTGACGGGCAAAAAATTCATCCTCGATCGGTCCGCGCACGGCCTCCAAGTCCTTGATCGCGTCCTGATATCGCCAGTTTACAATGTCGTCCTGAAGCATGAAGGCCCACTGGGCGGAATCGAAACTGAACCTGTCTCGGTCGAAGTTGCCCTTCCAGGTGTCTTTCGTATCCCGCGTGCCCGTGTACACGGGGACGTAGAGGGTATGAGCCGGGTTGTCGAAGCCGTACCACAGCACGCCGCCTACCGTCTCGGGAAGGTCTTTGCGCATTTGAGAAACCCAACTGTAGGCGCAATTGATGACGCCAATGGTGCGGGAATAGGGTATCTTGAGAAGTTCCCTCTGAAGTTTTGTCGGAAAGGGCGTGGTAAGGGGGCTCTTCTGCATTTTACCTTCCTTGTCGGCCACCAGCCATACCGGGCTTTGGGACATGTCGAAAACGCTGCCGTCGTGATGACTGCGGATAAAGCTCATCACATCCCGGACGGAGATCTTCTTTTCGGGTTTGATGGAGAAGGGATAGGACGCGACCTCGGCGTAGGGGTCCCACTCGCGGCTCGGAGCCAGAGCCTTGTGGATGGTGTACAGTCGGTTGCGTATCCACATGGAACTCAGAGCCCAGTCGTCGTTGCCCGTCGCCGGCGAGTAGGCGGCTTGAAAGTCGAAGGGCTTGCCGCCTTTGGGATCGTAAAGGCCGTTGTCGATAGCGTGCTGCATATAATTTTCGGAGACCATGAAATTTTGGGAATCTTTAGGGTCGATAAAACGAATGCGGGCGATGTTGGGAACGACCACCACCTCGTCGTCCGGAACGCGCTGAGCGGCCCATACCGAACCGGGCTTTCCGCTCTCGGGAGTCCAGGCGAAACCCGTGCTGAAGACGTGGAAAATCCAGGCTTCGTCGGGGTCCGTGACGGTCAGGCACTCGCCCTCCGTACCGCAGGAAGGCATGAGCCCATATTTATAGGAAAGATCGCCCATGACCTGGATCGCCTCGCGGGCCGTTTTCGCCCGCTGGAGAGCGAAGACCTCCAACTGCTCGATGGTCATGATTGCCTTTCCGCCGTTGGGCACGGTCTTGAGGATTTCCTTCTGGGCGATGGTGGTCTCGCCGATCGCCACACGATGCTGGTTCATTGCGGGATAACCCACGTGAAAATAACCGTAGGTTTCCTTGACCTGAGGAATTTCCCCCGTTTTCACCCAGCCGCCCCGTTCCTCGGCCGTAATGTTGCGGTAAACATCGGCCATTGCGCCATCGGGAAATTTTTGACCGGGGATAAAGCGGATCTGCGCGTCGTAGTAAGCTCCATCGGCGGTGTGGCACGTGATGACGGAACCGTCGGTACTCGCGTTCTTTCCGACGACCACGTCCGTGCAGGCCAGAGCGGGCTGGAAAAAGGTCAGAATACACATGAAAACGGCGATACTGCGCAGGAAAATACGGCGATTTCCAGACATAGAACACCTTCCCCTTTCGTTTTTCGCGTTCATAAAGAAATATAGTGAATTAAGATAAAAAGCCTAAAGTTAAAGAATATCAAAACCTGAAATATCAAAACCTCAAATCAAAACCTCAAATCAAAAAATCCAAGTATGCGCGCGAGTCCGTTCGGCACCTCCCCTCGAATGAATTTTCAGGGCATTTCAGTCCTGAGCGATTTTTTCCGCTTGGGCGGGATCTTTCAGGAACGCCCCCGGGCCCTTTTCGATGACCTCTGCGTACCGGGGAACGCCGGAGACGGTAACGGAACGGTCCGGGGTCATCATGGAAAAAATATCGATGCACTGCAGAATCGTCGAAAGGTGGCGCCCGACACGAACTTCGATCGGCCAGCCCTTTTCATCCATTGGAGCGTAAAGCAGGCCGTGTTTGCCGGCCTCCACCACAAAGTCGTCCTTGCCTTCCATCAGCAGACTTTCGTCGGTGACGCCGCGAATGCGGTCCAGCATGGGCTCGGCCACCTCGAACAAAATCGACATCGCCTCGGAGTAGTCCCCCACCTCGCGGTGACTCAGACCGTGCAGGGCTTTAGGGGAGAACTCCATGCCGATGGGAACGGCGAACTCCTGCGCCGTCAGCATCATCGACGCCATAGCGGCGATCTCCTGGGCTTTTTCGTGGGCGACGATGGTGTTCTCCACGGGGTACTCCAGTTCCGCCTCGTGAAGGTCGATCAGCATATCCACTTTTTCCTGACGGATGAAGTTCATGAGGCCGAAAGTCGTGCGTTCGGTGAGAAGCCCGTCGGCTCGGCCGGGCCAGGTTCGGTTCAGGTTCCGAATGTCCATATAGGCCAACATCTGGTGGCTGGGCCAGTGGACGTACACCTCAGGATCGGGCCAGGAATCCAGGGGACTTCCGCCCCGATCGCCCAGTCTCCATTTTTTCTCGCCCCAGTCGGTTTTCACGCGGAAGAAGTTCGGATAGGCCTCGCCGTTCCGAGAATACAGGGAGGCGCTTCTGTTGGCGCGGGTGACGACCACCAGCCGCCCCGCCTCCAGGCGCGCGTTTTCCACCAGGATATGGGCGGCGATGGGTCCAACCGGTTCCTCGGGGTGAGTGCCCCCCAGAACCATAACCGTTCCGCCGGGTTTGCCGCTGTCCATAATGTAAATGTTCACGTCGTTGGGTGTCCCGGAAAGGGAGGGTTCGTACTGGGAGAGTTTTCTAACCTCCGACACGGAAGGCCCCAGAATGACGGTCTCCCTGTAGTTGCGCATGGCGAGAAATTCCACGGAGGCGACGACCGCCGCCAGAACCGCGACGCCCACCGCCGCCAGCTTGATTCTGTTCGTCCTGTCCATGAGCGTCCTCACTTCAGCCGCAGCAGGCGCAACACGAAAGGAATCAGGATGACGACGTAAAGGATCGACTCCTGGGGGTCCTTCGATTTCCACAAATTCCAGGCCAGCGCAAGGGCGAAGACGAAAGTCATCGCGTAGTAACCGTAGGTTATCCACTGGTTGAACATGATCATAGAGACGTTCATCGTAATGGCCTCCAAATTCAAACTCGAAAAACACTCAAAAAGCGAGAAATGACAATTGTTTGCTGTAAATCAGGAAAAGCGTACAACACAGCGCGACAAAGGCCATGGGAACGAGGCACGCCTTCACGAAGTCGCCGAAGTACCTGCCCCTGAAGTCGAGTTCCATGACCGCAGCGCGCCCCACCACCGCCGTAGGCGGCAGGCAGTCCCCCAAAGGCCAGAGAACGGACATGGCCGAGAGGGCGACGATGGCGTCCATCCCCTTCATGTTGAAAAGCATGATCAGGGGTACGCCCAAAAGAGGCGCCACGGCGTACTGTAAAATGCCCTCGGAAACAGGAAGGATGACGAACAACGTCGCGAACAGCGTCGAGAGGGGCAGAATGACCACTTTCAGCGAGATCAGCCCCCTCACGCCGGACAGAGCCAGAATCTGAATCAGCGCGCCGACCACGACCATAATTCCCACCAGAGGCAGGAGGTTGCGAACGGTTCGGGTCAGAATTTCCCACACCTTCAGGCGAACGCCGCTGCAAAGGATGACGACGAGGGAGGAAAGGGCGAAAATCATCGGCAGGCCGATGACGGGGAAATCGAAGGGCCAGACCCGCCCCGCCAGGAGCAGAGCCGCGAGAAAGACAAAGGGCGCGGCGACGCGGATTCCATTGATACCCTCGGGGGGCATGGGCAGGTTTTTCATCGCTTCCTCCTCGTCCGCGGTTTTTCCTCCTCCCGCCAGCCAGAACATGGAAAAAACCGCCCCGGCCACAGAAAGAACCACGAGGGGCCCGTTGAAGCCCACATAAGGGAGGTTCGCTCCCGCCGCGGCCATCATGGCCCACAGGTTGATGGGAGGCGCGGCGGCGCTCATGGCCGCCGTCATGAAAATGGCCGCCGTTCTGCGGGTGTCGTCGACCCCCATGGCCGAAAGCACCGTACCCACAAGAGCGCCCACCGTGAGGACGGCGGTTGCCCCCGACCCCGTCAGAGCGCCGGGAATCAGCATCACCAGGGTCAGAAGGAGCAGGCATACGACCCGCCGGGTGCGAAACGTCTTCACGATACGCCGCACGATAAACGCCACTCCTCCCGACTCCTTGACCAGGGTCATGAAAAACGTCGCGCTGATGAAGATCAAACAGACGTCGAAATAGGTGAACATCCCCTCGACGATATGACGAAGGAGAGAATTATCCGGCACGAAAATCCTCAGCCCCGACCCGGGCCAGGCAAACACGTGCCAAACGCCGCCGGCCACCGTACTCGCCAGCATGGACAGTTCCGTAGAAAGCCGCAGCGTCTTCGCCAGCAAAAAGACGACAACCACTGCCGCCAGAATGGTATAAGCGTGGGCAAACATGAGCTTCTCCTTTTCCACCGAACTAACAGCCAATTCCATTAGACTAACAGTCAATTCCACTGAACTAACAGCCAGTGCCACTGAACTAACAGTTCCATTGAACTCGCAGCCAGAACAAAACGAAAAAAACAAAAAACCCTGGAGAATGACCTCCAGGGAGAACGTTATTGCAATTCCGCCAGCTTCGCTCCAACGCCCAGGGCGTCTTTCGCTACAATCAGATCTTTTCCCAGTTCTTTGGCGTAATTCGTGAAAAATCCGTCCTTGTCGCTGTCTTCGATGATCAGGATGAAATCGGAAAGAGGCATGATGGCCTTGATGGTTGCCTCGTCCGAACTGTCGGTTCTTCGCGCCATTCCCTCGATATGCGCGCCTACAACGGTCATTCCCTCCTCCTTGGCCGCTTTGATCAGCTCCGTACAGCGCGCGATCTCTTTTTCCACGTCCGTCCCCGCCGCACCCATTCCCTTCATGCTGGTGCCGGTGGTGACCACCAGGGTTTTGTACCCCTTTCCCACAATGTCCGCGGCCCTGAGGTCTTTTTTGTCCGAGACGGAGGACAATTTGGCCTGCATTGCCGACATTTTCAGCATCATTCCGCCCGGACTCTGTCCGCAGGTCGTAGCGACAAGGGGCATCTCCACTTTGGGCAAAGCCCGCGCCGTCGCCGAGAAGAGAACGACCGCGCAAAGGGCGAGCGCCAAAATCCCACTGCATCGTCTTTTAAAGAGGCTTTTCAATAGGGTTACCCTGCCTTTCTTATAACTTGCTCATATATGCGGCACGAATAATTTTAACGGCATGGGCGGAAGATGTAAACGGAAAACAACGTCGCCGGTTGAGTAAAAAACATGAAATACAGTCTGTTCTGTATGCTAAAATTGACCTCCACGCTGGTTTTTCATAGACTTAATGAATCTTATAAGAAAGAGGCAGAGGGTATGCAGCTTTTCGGGAAAAAATTTTGGAGAGGCCCGCTGATTTTGTCGGCGATAATTTTCTCTGTCCAAATTTACTGTAATCAACTTTACGGTGTTCAACTTTTTTCTGTGCAGCAGGCACACGCGGCGGGGGATTCGTTCGACGTTCCGGAGGCCGCTTTTTCTTTGCCCTACATGACGCTGATGGTGGGCGACGTCCTGCGGCTGGAATGGAGGGCCTCGGCGGAGGCGGTGAAGTTTCTCTCCAGCGTTCCGAAGGTGGCGGTGGTGAGCGACGCCGGAGTCGTGACGGCACTGACCGAAGGAATGACGATCATTGCGCTGGAAACCGCCGACGGGGGACGGGCGTCTCTGACTCTGCGGGTCAGAGACCCAAAGAACCCCCTGCCCGGCTGAAGCGACTGTTAGAGTCGTCGACTCTCCTCGTTCAGCGACAGCTCAAGAAGAACCTCGACAATTTTCCCTCAGGTTATTGATATTGGATATAATACGGACAGTTTATTGTTCTTTTTAACGAATTATGCCGGATGGAGGTCGGGATCGTGTCGATGCAGCGCGAAATGAGACGCAAGGACAGGCTTGTGACGGATAAGCGATGGATGGAGGACGTTTTGAGGCGGGGCAAGGTACTCCACCTGGGATTGAATGGCTTGGACGGTTGGCCTTACGTTGTTGCGCTTTGCTACGGGTATCGGAACGACGCGCTCTACCTGCACGGCGCGCCTGTGGGGCTGAAGACTGACCTCCTGGCTGTCAATCCGAAGGCCTGCTTTCAGGTCACGGAGGACGCCGAGGTGGTAACTGCCGAGAAGCCTGAGGCTTTCACCATGAAATACCGCAGCGTGACAGGCTTCGGCGTCATCCGGACCCTCACCGGCACGGACGAAAAGAGCGCGGGGCTGAATATCCTCATGGACCAGTACAAAGGCCCCCCTGTCCACCTTCGGGAGAATCCCCGCATGGAGGCCGCGGTATGGGTCGCCCGACTCGACATCGAATACATGACGGGTAAAAACAACGGTTATCCGCTAAATCTCTAGCGGATTTTTTTAAACAAAATCAAGGCCCGGATTCAACATCAGGGCCCAGAACTCGAACTTGGGGGGAGCCGGAGTTACTGGGCTCCTTCTTTCACATCGAGGATTTTACGGCCTCTGTAGAAGCCGCAGGATGAACACGCGCGGTGACTCACCACTACTTCCCCGCAATGAGGACACTTCGCAGTACTCGGCGCATCCAGCGCCCCCAGCCAATGGGCCTTTCTCTGGGCCGTACGCGCATGGGAGGTCTTTCTCTTGGGCGTCGCCATTTTTTTCCCTCCTTTTCCACACTTTCATTTTTTATACGGATATTACTTGCGTTTCCCAAACTTATACGTCGTCTAGGGAGAAACTTCGCAAAATCTCCAGCCTGGGATCCCTCTCCTGAGGATCGCAGGAACACGGCCCGTCGTTCAAATCGGCTCCACAATGAGGGCATAATCCCGCGCACTCCTCGCGGCACAGCAATTTAAGAGGGAGCAACACCAGAAGGCTTTCCCAAACTTGATCCGACAGGTTCAAAATCCGCCCCCAGAAGTCTATCTCTACGGGCATATACCCCTCGTCGGACGGGAGGCTTGTGTCCTTTCCAACTTCCAGACCGCGCAAATAGTAAAGATACATCAAATCGTCCGAGATTGCAAGCGAGGCGTCCGCCAAACAACGGGCACATTTCCCCTCCACCCGAGCCGAAAGAGACATACGGACGGACAAAAGCGACTCCTCCAGCCATTGCACTTGCGCTTTCACAAAAAGCCCCTCGGGAAAGGAGAAATGCTGTCCCTCGAAATCGACTCCTTCGTGAACCTCTATCCGCCAGTTCCTCTCGGCGACGGCCTCGTACTCGCGCCGGGGAGGCAGTTCGACGATGCAATTCCAGCCTTTCGATATCTCCCTTTGAATGCCCTTCCGATCCGAAACGGAAGCTCCCGAAGAACTCACTGGATCGCCTGTTTTGTCTTGATTCTAGCCCACAAGCCGCTTGGTGTCCCGGGCAATGACCAGTTCTTCGTCGGTGGGTATGACCAGGATTTTGACCTTCGCGGAGTCCGTGCTGACCACGGCCTCTTTGGAGCGGATGGCGTTGCGGGCGTTGTCCAGCTCGATGCCCATGAATTCCAAGCCCTCGCAGGCCGCGGCGCGAACCGCAACACTGTTCTCCCCTATTCCGGCGGTGAAAACGACGGCATCGATCCCTCCCATGGCGGCGGCATAGGCTCCGATGTATTTCTTGATGCCGTAGGCCAGAGCTTGCAGGGCGAGTTTCGACCGGGGCTCGCCCCGTTCCGCGGCTTCCTCGATGTCCCGCAGGTCGCTGCTGACGCCGGAAAGTCCCAGCATTCCGCTCTTTTTATTGAGGAGAAAATCCACGTCCTCGAAAGAGAGCTTCTCCGTCTCGGCGATGAACCCCACCAAGGCCGGGTCGATGTCGCCGCACCGGGTCCCCATAGGAACGCCGGCCAGGGGCGTGAACCCCATGGAGGTGTCCACGGATTTCCCTCCGTCCACGGCGGTGATGGAGCTTCCGTTGCCCAGGTGGCAGGTGACGATTTTCAGTTTCTCCACGGGCCGGCCCAGGATCTCCGCCGCCCGGTGAGCCACGTAATAGTGGCTGGTGCCGTGAAAACCGTAACGGCGAACGCCGTATTTTTCGTAATACCCGTAGGGCAGGGCATATATGAACGCGGTGTTGGGCATGGTTTGATGAAAGGCCGTGTCGAACACTCCGACCTGGGGGACCTTCGGCAGCGCTTCAGAAACGGCTTCGATTCCCATGATATTGGCGGGGTTGTGGAGCGGCGCGAGGGGAATGCACTCTTTCAGGGCATCCATGACCTTGGTGTCCAGCTTGACCGATGTGGCGAACTTCTCGCCTGCGTGGACCACCCGGTGACCCACCGCGTTCAGTTCGCTCAGGGAGGAAAGGACGCCGTGTTTTTTATCCAGCAGCGCCTCCAGGACAAGTTTGATCCCCGCCTTGTGGTCGGGAATCGGCGTCTCTTCCGTGACCGCTTCCAGCCCCGTCTTCGTGTGCTTGATCCGGGATCCTTCGATACCGATGCGCTCCACCAAGCCCTTCGCCAGAACTTTTTCCCCGTTCATGTCGAAAAGTTGATACTTCAAAGAGGAACTTCCGCAGTTGATGACCAATATCTTCATAATCTTTCAAAACCTGCCCTTCGAGAAGGAGATTACCCCCTTCCATTATACTTACACAAACGTATATACTTACACAAATGGAAAAAATATCCCGTAACCCCGTTATTGGAATCCCAGCCGAGTACAACCCGTTCCACAACGGGCATGCCCTTCATATCGCCCGCGCCCGGAAACTCCTGCAGAATCAGGGAGACGTGGTGGTGGTGCTGTCCTCCAGCTTCACCCAGAGGGGGCTTCCCGCTCTGGCGGACAAATGGACCCGCGCCTCCATGGCCCTCGCCAACGGCGCCGACCTCGTTCTGGAACTGCCTTTCCCTTACGCCTGCAACGCGGCTCCGGAGTTTGCCCGGGGCGCCGTCGACACGCTGGCCGCGCTGGGGTTTGTGACGCACCTCTCTTTCGGTATAGAAGCGTTTGAAACATTTGAAACGTTTGAATCACTTGAAGCATCCGAAGTCTTTGCGGGGTTCGGCACGGAAAAATCCGCCGCGCCGGCAGACGCCGACCTGCCCCGTCTCATATCCGCGATCAACGCAATTGCAAACATTCTAATCCATGAATCCTGCGCTTTCAAGCTCGAACTCAAAAAAAAACTCTCCGAGGGTAAGTCGTACCCGCGGAGCATCGCCGAGACCCTGGATAGTATCATCCCCGGCGGCGGCGCCTTTGTCTCCATGCCCAACAACGCCCTGGCCATATCCTATCTTTTACGTGTTTCGGAGAAGAACTTCGCCATGAAGATCCTGCCGGTGCTGCGGGAGGGCTCCGGTCACCGCGACGGAACGGCGGGGGCCCTGGCCAGCGCGGCGGCGATCCGATCGGCCCTGGCCAGCCACATGCGAGACGATTCTTGGGACGACTTTTGGGGCAGCTCTTGGATTCGAGAGGCCATGCCCCCGTCCGCCCTCGCCCTCTTGAAAGGGGAGCTGCAAAGAGGGAGGCTCTGGACCCAGACCGGAAAACTCTGGACGTTGCTCCAGGGATTTTTGGAACGCTCGTCGCCGGAGGATCTGCGGGAATGCGCCGGCATCACCGAGGGATTGGAAAATCTTTTCCTGAAGCGTTACAGAGAGGCGTCATCCTACGAGGATTTCATCGGCCGCTGCGTCTGCGCCCGCTACACCCGAAACCGTCTCCAACGCCAGGCGGCGCGCTGTCTTGTGGGAATCGACCGATGGACGACTCTGACCCTCTCCCGCGCCGAGCCTCCCTACATTCGGGTACTCGGGTACAACAGGAGAGGCCAAGACCTCCTCCACGCCCGGCGTCGATCTTCCCACGCCGCTATCCCCGCGATCACCCGCCTGGCCGAGGCCGCAAATCCCACAGCGCGGGCCCTGGCGGAGCTGGAATTCCGCGCCTCCCGCTTTCGCGAAATGCTCCTGCCCCACCCAGACCTCAAACACGAAGAAAGGCAAAAGCCGGCGAGATTTTTTTGTGAAGGGTAATCTTTTTGCGATGGGTAGCCGCTTCGTCTGTCAGACATATAGCGACATTCCGTTTTGGGTTCTTATGGGAATCGAGAATTGCTTGCCATAATATGCAAGAGTATAATTTCATCGAATTAGGAGTCTGAAAATACACAATACGAGATTCCGCAAAGACGCCGCCAGACAATCGCCTTTTATGCGGCGCAAAAATCTCGTATACAGCCTAAAAGAGGGAGGCTGAAAGTATCCGTATGACAAATGTCGGCTATAATCGACTGATGTTTGCAATTCCACATTTGGGGGGAGCGATGAGTTTGAAGTTACCTACGTTCAGGGGCGGTATACATCCGCCTGACAACAAGGCAATGGCGGCGCACAAGGGAATCGAGACCTTTCGTCCCGGGGGAGAACTGGTGTATCCCATGTCGCAGCACATTGGAGCGCCCTGCGCCCCGATAGTGAAAAAAGGCGACAAGGTCCTGGTGGGGCAAAAGATAGGGGACTCGGAGGCGTTCGTTTCGGCGCCGGTGTTGTCGTCGGTATCGGGGATGGTCAAGGATGTGGCCATGAGGATGACGGTTTCCGGGGCGATGGAGCAATGCGTGATCGTCGAAAATGACGGAGAGTACAAATATGACGCCGCACTGCTGCCTCACAAGGATTTCAAGTCCCTGGAGCCCAAAGAATGCCTGAGGATCATCCGCGAGGCGGGGATCGTCGGCATGGGAGGCGCGACGTTTCCGACCCATGTGAAACTTTCGCCTCCTCCGGGGAAAAAAATCCGGTGGATCATCGTCAATGGGGCCGAGTGCGAGCCGTTTTTGAACTGTGACAACCGGCTGATGCTGGAACAGGCGGAGGTCATCGTCGGCGGGTTGGAAATCTGTATGCACCTTTTCCCCGAAGCCGAGGGGATCATAGCGATAGAAAACAACAAGCCGGACGCCATCGCGTGCATCCAAGAGCGGCTTTCCCAACGAAACGGCAGTATGAAGGTCATCCCTCACGAAGTAAAGTATCCCCAGGGCGCGGAAAAGATGCTGATCTACACGGTCACGGGACAGGAAATCCCGCCGGGAGCCCTTCCTGCGGACGTGGGCTGTCTGGTGATCAACGTTCGGACGTTGTTTCACATCTGGACGGCGATCGTGGACGGCATTCCCGTCGTGGACAGGGTGATATCCGTGGTGGGAGACGTGATCAAGACGCCCAAAAACTTCCTCGCGCCCCTGGGAACGTCGGTGCGGGAGCTTATCGACGCGGCCGGAGGCTTTACGGAAGAGCCCGCCAAAATACTGTCCGGAGGCCCTATGATGGGCATATCCATGAGGTCCATCGACGTCCCCGTCATGAAGGGAACCTCCGGTATCCTCGCTCTTTCGGCTCGCTCCGCGCTCCATTTGGAGGAGTCGAACTGCATTCGATGCGGCAGGTGCGTGACGGCGTGCCCCATGGGATTGCTGCCCTCCTCGTTGGATCGTGTCGTGAGGCTCAGAGAATACGCGGAGTTCGAGACCCTGGGCGGCATGAACTGCATCGAGTGCGGCAGTTGCACATACGTCTGCCCCGCCCGGCGTCACCTCACTCAAACCTGCAGAGACGGTAAAGCCGGAGTGATGGCTGCGCGGAAAAAAGCCCCAAAAGCGGAAGGAAAAGGTGAGAAGAAGTGAATCGTCTCCTCGTGATTGCAAGTTCACCTCATATCAGATCCGAGATGAGTACGGCGCGGATCATGGCGTGGGTGATGGTTGCTCTGACGCCGGCGGGGCTCGCCGGGGTTTATTTCTTTGGCTTGCGTTCGATTCTGGTCGTTCTGACCTGTATCGTGTCCTGCGTGGTGACCGAGGCCGTCTGGCAAAAATGCACAAAACAAAAGGTCACCGTATCGGACTTGTCGGCGGCGGTGACGGGGCTGCTCCTGGCCTACAACACCCCGTCCTCGATTCCCCTTTGGATGGCGGTGATCGGGTCCGTTTTTGCCATGGTGATCGTCAAACATTTCTTTGGCGGGCTTGGACAGAACATCGTGAATCCGGCCCTGGCGGGAAGGGCGGTGATGCTCATCTGCTGGCCTGTGGCCATGACCACCTGGACCCTGCATGGCATAAGCACCCCCACTCCCCTTGCGATCCTCAAAGGCGTTGGGAGCTCCGGCGCGGCGCTGCCGTCCTTTTTCGAGGCCTTCCTGGGCGGTATCGGAGGCTGCATCGGCGAAACGTCCGCCCTGGCGCTGCTCTTCGGGGGTTGTTTGCTGATTTACAAAGGGGTCATTTCCTGGAGAATCCCCGTCACGTACATTGTCACGGTGGCGGTTTTATCGCTGCTTCTCGGGCGTCCCGGAGGGCCTTTGCTGGAAATAACGGCCGGGGGCCTGATATTGGGGGCTTTCTTCATGGCGACGGACTACGCGACGAGCCCCATGACCCCCAAGGGACAGTTCATTTTCGCCCTGGGGTGCGGGGCGATCACCTCGTTGATAAGAACGTTCGGGGGATACCCGGAGGGCGTCTCCTATTCCATTTTGATCATGAATCTCACTGTGCCGATCATCGACAGGATGACGATGCCGCGTGTTTTTGGGGAGGCAAAAAATCATGGGAGCAAGTAACGTTCAGGCGTTTCCCAATTCCGAGAATACGAAGAAGATCCTTCGCCTAGGATTGATACTCTTCACGGTTACCGCGATAACGGGCGTTATCCTGGGTGTCGTCTACGAGATAACACTGGGGCCCATTCTTCAGGCCCAGGAGCGCCTCAAAAACGAAGCTCTGGCGGGGGCCCTGCCCGAGGCCAAATCTTTCTCCCCCGTGGCAATGGCGCCTGATTCGGAGCCTGTACTCAAAGAAGTGCAAAAGGGCGAGCAGGAAGGGGCCCTGGTGGGGTACTGCATCACCGTCCTGCCCAAGGGCTACGGTGGGCTCATTGAGATCGTGGTGGGCATCACGAAAGAGGGCAAACTGCGCGCCACTCGTATCCTCAACCATTCCGAGACCCCGGGTCTTGGCGCGAAGGCCCCGTTGCCCTCTTTTTCGGGACAATACGAAAACAAGGAAGTGGAAAAACTATCCGTTGTAAAGGTCACTCCCAGTTCGCCCGAGGAAATACAGGCGATCTCGGGGGCGACCGTCACCTCCAATGCCGTGACCAGGGGAGTGAACGCGGCGTTGCACTATTGGAAGCAGAATCTCAAGGGAGGGAATTGAAGGTGAATCCTTTAAAGATCATTAAAAACGGCATTATCGACGAAAGCCCGACTCTGGTGCAGTGCATCGGCCTTTGCCCGACCCTGGCGGTGTCCACCAGCGCCACCAACGGAGTGGGGATGGGGATAGCGGCGACGGCGGTCTTGATCGGATCCAACGTGGCCGTGTCGGCAATCCGTAAATTCGTTCCCGACGAGATACGCATACCGATTTTCATCGTGGTCATAGCGGGCTTCGTCACCGTGGTCCAGCTTTTGATATCGGGGTTTGCGCCGGCTTTGGACAAGTCCTTGGGGATCTTCATCCCCCTCATTGTCGTCAACTGCATCATTTTGGCCCGAGCCGAGGCCTTTGCCTTCAAAAACGGGGTGATAGACTCTTTTTTCGACGGCATTGGGATGGGACTCGGCTTCACGATAGCGTTGACGTCTATCGGAGCGGTTCGTGAGCTTCTGGGCAACGGGACGATTTTCGACATCGTGCTGACCCCTGCCGGCTATCAACCGGCGCTGCTGGTCATTCTCGCCCCAGGAGGTTTCATCACCCTCGGCATTTGCATGGGCCTGTTCCGCTTTTACAAGCAGCACGCCGCCGAGAAAAAAGGAGTCCCCTTGCCTGAGAGCGCCGACGCGGGATGCGGCGGGTGTTCCAACGCCGCGGTTTGCGGTGTCCTCGGCGGACCGGAAGCCCAGAAGGAAATCCCACAGAAAGAAGGCGGGAAATAATGGATCTGCTCTGGATATTTCTCGGCTCGATGGTGGTCAACAACATCATTTTCTCCCGTTTCCTGGGTTGCTGCCCGTTTTTGGGCGTTTCGACCAAGACAGAAACAGCGAAAGGCATGGGGATAGCCGTTATTTTCGTACTGGTTCTGGCCGCCATCATGACGTGGCTCGCCTATTACTTGGTTCTCGTTCCATTGGGCCTGGAGTACCTGTACACCCTGTCGTTCATCCTGATCATCGCCGCCCTGGTGCAATTTGTGGAGCTGGTTCTGAAGAAGATCAACCCGGTGCTGTACAAGTCCCTGGGGATATTTCTGCCGCTGATCACCACCAACTGCGCGGTTTTGGGCGTTTCGGTCATCAACATGAACGAACATTACTCGCTGATCGAATCTATCGTCAACGCTTTAGGTTCGTCCATCGGCTTTTTGTTGGCCATTCTGCTGATGTCCGGCGTCAGGGAGCGCATCGCCCGCAACACGAATATTCCCCAATGCCTTCAAGGCTTGCCGATAGCGCTTGTCACGGCGGGATTGATGTCGATAGCCTTCATGGGCTTCAGCGGCATCATCAAGTAGGAGGAGCGAAACTATGATTTCCTTTGGAGGAGTTGCCTACCCGACCGCCGTCATGGGGGCGCTGGGGCTGATATTCGGCGCGTTGCTCGCCTTCGCCTCGATAAAATTTTTTGTGCAGACGGACGAGAGGGTCTCTAAGATTCGCGAGATATTGCCGGGGGCTAACTGTGGCGGCTGCGGCTATCCGGGCTGCGACGGTTACGCCGACGGCATCGTCAGCGGAGGTGCCAAGACGAGCCTTTGCGCCGCCGGTGGGCCGGCTCTGGCCCGGAAAATCGCGGACATAATGGGCGTGGCGGGCGAAGAGTCCGTTCCGCTGCGGGCGGTTCTCAAGTGCCGGGGCGCGGAGAAATTTTCGGCGCGCAACGCCGTCTACGAGGGGATAGCGGACTGCCGGTCCGCCGCCGTTCTGCCTGGAAGCTCACCCAACGCGTGTCCTTTCGGCTGCATAGGGCTGGGCACGTGCGTCAAGGTCTGTCTTTTCGACGCCCTTTCCATAGAAGACGGGCTGGCCTTCATCGACCCGGAGAAATGTGTCGGCTGCGGAGCCTGTGTCGCGGCTTGCCCCAAATCCGTCCTGAGCCTGATGCCGAAAGCGTCCAAGGTTCAGGTCCTTTGCAATTCCCACTGGAGAGGGCCGGACGTTAAAAAAGTATGCTCCGTGGGGTGTATCGGATGTTCTCTTTGCACGAAAGTCTGCCCGGAAAAAGCGATTGCGATGGAAAACAACTTGGCCGCGATCGACATGGCGAAATGTACCCATTGCGGGACGTGCGTGGCCAAATGTCCTTCCAAGTGTATCGGCGCCGTTTTTGCAAGGGCCGAGGAGATCGCCGGCAGTTACAGCGCCGAGGCCGTCTGATTTCGGAAAACCCTTTATCGGGATGAAAGATTTTGCACGAGTGATTTTATGAGTGATTTTAGATGAAAGATATTATTGGATGAAAGATTTATGAAAGACCTTTCCGTTTTTTCGCCGGTAAGAGTTTTCTTTTGCGCTGCTGCGGCGGTTTTGGTTTTGGCTGCCGCGGCAGCATTTTTTGTCTATAAAGACGCGGTTGTCCTGGATCGCTCGGATCTGCGCATGAATACGCTGGTGACTTTGACCCTCCAGGCTCCCCGGGATAAGGCGGAGGAAGTCATGGAGGCGTCGTTTTCTTTGCTGGAAAATCTGGACCATACTTTGTCTCGGTACGGAAAAGGATCGGACATCTGGAACGTCAACGAAGGGGCGGGCGTCTCCCCTGTGGAGGTGAGCCCGGACACGGTCGCGGTGCTGAACGCCGCTTTGGAGATCGCCGAAAGAACAGGCGGCTGTTTCGACCCCACGGTAGGGCCGCTCACGGATCTTTGGCGCATCCTCTCGAAAGAGGGCGAAGAGTGGACCTTCCCCTCGGAACAGCAGGTCGCCGCCGCCCGCGGGCTTGTGGATTATCGAAAAATTTCCGTCGACCCGCCTTTTGTCTACCTTGGATTGAAAGGCGCCGCCATTGACCTCGGGGGCATCGCCAAGGGCTACGCGGCCGACAAGATTGCGGACCTCTGTGTGGCGCGGGGCGTTCGCTCCGCCCTGCTAAATCTGGGGGGAAATCTATTGATCTTGGGGACTCCGCCGAGCAAGGATTCTTGGCGGCTCGGTATCCGCCATCCCAAAGATTCGAGAGGCAAAAATTCCATCATTTGTTCACTGGCGTTCGAGCTGGCGTCAAACGAGACCCTGTCCCTGGCCACTTCCGGTTCTTATGAACGATTCCGAGAGGTGGACGGCAGGCGGCTGTCCCACGTGTTCGACCCGCGCACGGGGTTTCCCCTGGAGACGCCGCTTCTTTCCGTTTCCGTCGTCGATCCCTGCTCGACCAGGGCCGACGCTTTGGCCACGGCCTTTCTGGTCATGGGGGAAGAAAAAGCGCGGGAGATACTGTCCCGTTTGCCCGCCACAAACGCCGTCTTCATCCGCCTGGAAGACGACGGAAAGGTCACCGCGAGCCT
>JAISLU010000013.1 GCA_031277095.1 Synergistaceae bacterium | reverse complement strand
GGAAAAATTTTTTCAAATGGGTCTTTGTTTTTTGTAAAGCGTGATGTAGCAAGGGAATAGGAAATCTATTTTAACAAAAAATGTAACACAATCACGTTGTGTTACATCTCGCCGAAAGTGAAAGTTTGTTCCCTTTCACGCTACTAAAAACCTAGTGATCGCAACGCAATAGGGATTGTTTTTCCGAGACCGGCAGGCGTCCCGCCAAAACCAGCACCTCTTAGTAGGCGTTTATAGCATGGGCTTCATTGTTTGTCAATAGGCGAAAATGTCGCAGGGATTCGCCTCGTTCCGTCCGTTGTTCCTTTCCTTATCTTTCCTTATCTTTCCTTATCTGAGCCTCTTTGGCGAGCGGGCATCTTGTATAGGGTGCGGGGAATGTGTTATACTGCCATGACTTGAGTTGTTCAGGCGTTTTGCGGGATGTATGTTGGCCGCGTTCGAGAGTCGTGAAGGCAAGGACAGAGAAAGCGCGGCGTGCAGTCATATATTTGGAGGTGTGTGTTTCGTGAAAAAAGGTACATATCAGCCCCATCGAAAACCGCGCAAGAGAAAGATCGGTTTTTTGGCCCGCTCTTCCTCGCCCACAGGGCGTGCGGTTTTACGCAACAGAAGGCGCAAGGGTCGTAAGTGCCTGACAATGGCTTAACGATAAGAAAAGGGTGGGAGTTCGACCTTATTTTCCGCACCGGTCTTCGGGTACAAGGAGAACTGGTGCGGTTGTTGTTTTTGAAAGAAACGAAAACCACGCCATTCAACGGTGGGCCCCGGGTGGGCTACGCCGTCGGCAAACGGCAGGGCAAGGCCCACGTCCGCAACAGGGGTAAGCGCATCTTGCGGGAGGCCTTTCGCAGGTTGCGCCCGTGGACTGTTGCGGACACGATGCTGGTATTCTCCCTGAAAGACAGGGCCTTGGGTCTCAAAGCCCGGGAAATTTACTACGACATGGCGCGTGTGCTGAAAAAAAGGGGTCTCTTGACGTCTGCTTGGCCAGGCGCCCTCTGGAGATGAAGGGAAACTGGGTTGTGGGGTTGTCGGTCTTCCTGATTCGAGGTTATCAGAAGTGTATTTCTCCCTGGCTGGGGGCGAGGTGCCGGTTTTATCCCACCTGTTCTCAGTATGCCATTCTCGTGCTGAGGGAGTGGGGGTTTTTCAAGGGGATGTGGCTCACGGTCAAGCGCCTCGCAAAGTGCGGGCCGTGGCACGAGGGAGGTTACGACCCTCCGCCCCGGAAAAAACAAAGAGAAGAAAGCAAGTAGTGTAAATCTGAATTCAGACCGAAGTCGGTCGTTATGTCAAGAAACTTTTAAGGCGGTGACGGGGTTGGGGTATTTGTGGCAGCAAGCCGGTGATTTTTTGATGTGGCTTTTGACGATGTTTTACGATGTGACGAACTCTTGGGGGTTATCTATCATCGCATTGACGCTGCTGGTGAGACTTGCGATGCATCCCTTGACGCAAAAGCAGATGGTCAGCATGGAGAGGATGCAGAAGCTGCAACCGCGGCTGAAGGTATTGCAGGACAAATATCAGGACGATAAAGAAACGCTGAACAAAGAGGTGATGGCGCTCTACAAAGAGAACAAGGTCAACCCGGCCGCCGGGTGCCTGCCGATGTTGATACAACTGCCGATTTTCATCCTGCTTTACAACGTTTTGAGGGACGCCTCGGCGCGTCAGGAGTTTGTGGACGCCACGTTTTTGACCATTCGCCTGGGGGAGTCGTTTCTGTCCACCATCGCCTCCGCCATCAACCTGGTGGATGCGGCGGGGCAGCCCGTTCCCACGGAACAGCTGCGTTTTCTGATGGTGATTTTTTCCGCGTCGACCAATCCCGCCCTTTTGTTTGCCCACTTGGGCATGTGGCTTCCCAATACCGTTCTGCTTCTGGTCATCGCCTTTTTGACCTGGTACCAGCAGCATCTGACCTCCTCGGGAAATCCCCAGATGGCGATGATGGGCTGGTTGATGCCCATTTTTTTGACGTTCATCTGTCTGAGCATCCAGGGGGGAGTGTTGCTCTACTGGGGGGTTTCCTCCCTGATGAGTGTGGTTCATCAGCTTCGCGTCGTGCGAAAAACGAACGTGGCAATGCAGGAAAAACCCGTTTTGCTGAAAGAAAAACCGGCGAATAAGACCGACGTGACTTCGATAAGCGAGTTCGATAAGCGAGTTCGATAAGCATAAGGAGCGAAAAGAGGGCAAGAGCTGTGGACCAGAATACACATTTCGTGTTAGATACGGTATCTGTAGAAGACGCTCTGAGACAGGCATCCAAACAATGGGGTGTGCCTAGCGAGGATTTGGCCGCGGAGGTCGTAGGTGAAGAAAGGGGTTTTCTGGGGCTGTTCGGTAAAAAATTGAAGGTGCAGATAACCCCTAAAAGGCCGTTGCTGCTCCTTAAAAGCCGTGTTTTCCTGACCGATGTTTTGGAGCGCATGGAGCTTCGGGCGACTCCCGAGCTGGAGGAAAATTTCATGATCACCCTTGAAGGGCAGGACTCCAGCATTCTCGTGGGGCGGTACGGCGACGGACTGAAGGCGCTGGAGTACCTGTTGAACCTGGCGCTCCGCTCCCCGGGGGACGAGCCTCGTGTCCGCCTGGACTCGGGCGGTTACAGAGAGCGCCGCAAACAAAGCCTCGCGCGTCTGGCGGAGGCCACGGCTCGGAAGGTGGTGGAGCGGGGAGTGCCTCTGCGTCTCGAACCTATGCTCAGTTGGGAGCGTTGGGTGATACACACGACCCTGAAGAATCGCAGCGACGTGGAAACTCAATCCGTGGGCGAATCGCCGGACCGCAAAGTGGTGATCATGCCAAAATTGAGCGCCGCGGAACGCCAAGAAAGCGGTCGCGGCGCCAAAGGAAAGGGCGGCAGGTATCGCTACAGGCGATAAGGTTGCGTATGCCCGTTTTCCGGAGAACGTGACATGTATCCCGTTTTATTTCACATTGGAACCATTCCGGTGGAGACGTACTACGTGTTCTGGTTCACCGCGCTTTCCCTGACGCTGCTTTGGACCGTGGGGCGTTTGCCCCTTTACGGCGTCGACGACGACGAGGGGCGGCGGGTGATCAGTTGGAGTTTTATGGGAATGCTGGTGGGGGCCCGCGCCTTCGAGTACATTTGGAATTTTCCCGTCTACTGGAACAATCCCGCCCTGATTTTGGACCTCAACCGAGGAGGGCTTGCGGAGGTCGGCGCCATCAGCGGGGCCGTGGTCACCGCCGTGGCGTTGTGCTGGCACAACCCCAAAATCTCTTTCGAGCGCCTTTGCGACGCGGGCACTCCTCCGACGCTTTTCACCATGGCCCTGGGGCGCTGGGGGTGTTTTTTCGCCGGCTGCTGCGTGGGTGTTCCCAGCCCGTTCCGTCTGGCGGTTCGTTTTCCCTACGATCCCGTTGGGGTTACCCGTCATCCCACCCAGCTTTACTACTCTTTCGTTTCCGCCGCTATTTTGCTGCTGCTTTTGGCCCTGGAAAAACGAATCCTCCGGCGCGGGGGGAGAGGAGGGAGAGCAGAGGGGAGAAAACAACCTCCACAGCACGCGCTGCTGGCTCCCCTGGGGCTTATTTTATACTCGGCCATGCGTCTTTCGATCGACTCTTTCAGGGTGGAGGGTGACGGGCTTTCTCTTTCCCATTGGACCCTGATCGCCGCCATGCCCTTCGAGGTTGTATGGCTGACAATGTCTTGGCGAGCATTCCATAAAAGCACTTCAAATTCAAGCACTCCAAATTTAAGCACCTCAAGCTCCAACACTTCAAATTCGAGCCCTTCATAACGGGGTCAGGGGACGCGTCCCCTGCGGGGTATGGGGCGGAGCCCCAGAACGTCGTTCATGCAACATCACAAATATCACATCACAAAACAACCCACTGTCTTCGCAGAGGGTTATTTTTTCACGTATTTATCATAATACAGTTACGGAAGAGGTCTTACGTAAAATTTGCCGTGACTATACCTATTTTGGGTTAGAATACAGGCCGAAACAGGTTCAATATTATTTTTCTCGGAGGTGTTTATCATGAGTGTCAAAAGAGGTGTAGGGTTGTTGGCGTTGTTGGCGTTGTTGGGAATGTTCGCTTCGGTGCAGCCGGTGCTGGCCGCATCCCCATATACAGACAATCCTGTGGTGCAAATTGTCAAAAACGTGTCGCCGGCGGTGGTGAACATTGACGTGGAGACGGTGTCCAAGCGGTCGTCGGTGCCTTTCCCCTTTCAGGACGACCCCTTCTTCAAGCGATTTTTCGGCGAGGAATTCCGGCGTTTTTCGCGCTCCGTCCCCATGAAGGGCAGGGGTTCCGGCTTCATCGTGACGAAAGAGGGGCAGATCCTGACCAACAACCACGTGGTGGAGGGCGCGGACAAGATAACGGTCACCCTGTCGGACGGCAAGACTTACGAGGCCCAGGTGCTGGGCAAAGACCCCACTTTCGATTTGGCGGTCATTAAAATCGACCCCGAGTCGGATCTGACGATTTTGGAGCTGGGCGATTCGGATTCCATCGAGGTGGGAGAGTGGGTCGTCGCGATCGGCAATCCCTACGGGTTCGAGCATACGGTGACGGTGGGCGTGATCTCGGCGAAGAACCGCAGCATCCACGCTCAGGGGATCAACTTCGACGGGTTTCTTCAGACCGACGCGGCCATCAACCCCGGCAACAGCGGCGGGCCGTTGATCGACATGGACGGCAAGGTCATCGGCATCAACACGGCCATCGTTCCCTACGCTCAGGGCTTGGGGTTCGCCATCCCCGTGGACATGGCCAAACAAATCATGAACGACCTGATCGCCTACGGCAAGGTGAAGCGCGGTTGGCTGGGCATCTCCGTGCAAAATCTGACCAAGGAATTTGCCGATGCCTATGACATCGACGAGGAAAGCGGAATCGTCGTCGGGGACGTTTTCTCGGGCTCGGCGGCGGAACGGGCGGGGCTGCAGCGCGGCGACGTGATCGTCTCCGTGAACAACGAGACGATCAAGGACGTTCAATGGTTCGTGAACAAGGTACGCTCCCAGGCGCCTGGGGCGACGTTGAAGCTGAAGGTCATCCGCAACGGCAAGTCCACCACCGTGACGGCCAAGCTCGACGAGATTCCCGACAGCGAAGGAAGTACGGTCGATGACGAGTCCGAGGAGGGCGCTTTCGAAAAACTGGGCATCGCCGTCTCCAAACTGACGAACGAACTCAAGCGGCAGTACAAGATCGAGAGCCGGGCGGGGCTCGTGGTGACAGAGATCGCCGACGGGTCACCCGCGCAGATGGCGGGCATTCAGGAGGGCGATCTGCTCCGGGAGGTCAACGGCAAAAAGCTGAACGACGTGGGAGACCTGAGCGGCGCCATCAAGAAAGGAAGCAGGGCGGTGGTGTTTTTGGTGGAAAGAGGAGGAAGAACCTTCTTCGCGGCCCTGAAAATGTAAAAGACAAGTCTCCGCTGGGGAGGAGTCCGCTGACCCGGTTTAGATTGCGTTGTAGGCCGCTCGGTGAAAGAGCGGCCGAATTTTTGCCAGAAATTTTTACCAGAATTTGAGAGTGTCGTTTTTCTAATGATTTCAGGAAGAAAGATCTTTAGAAAAATCCTTACCAAAGCAGCTCTTTCCAGAATTTTTCGATGTAGCCGAAAAGGAAAATGACGCCTATGGCGATGGGGATGACGTAGGTGAAATATACGCGAAAAACGGGGGAAACCTTCAATCCCTTTCCGGCGTTGGCCTCGGCCACGAAGCTGTCCCAACCCCAACCGTAGCGGGTGCAGCAGAACAACAGATAGACGATGGACCCCAACGGCAGCAGGTTGTTGCTGACGAGGAAATCTTCCAGATCCAGGACGATAGTGCCTTCGCCCAAGGGCGCGAAGCTCGACCAGATGTTGAAGCCGAACACGCAGGGCAGAGACAGGAAGAATATCACGAAGAAGTTGACGATGCTGGCCTTCTTCCGGTTCCATCCCAGGACGTCCATGGAGCTGGTGATGAGGTGCTCGAAGACGGCGACGACCGTGGTCATGGCGGCAAAACTCATGAAAAGGAAGAAAAACGTACTCCACAGCCGCCCTTGGGGCATGTTATTGAACATGTTGGGCAAGGTGATGAAAATCAGCCCTGGGCCGGAGTTGGGCTCCACGCCGTAGGCGAAGCAGGCCGGGAAGATGATGAGACCCGCCGAAAGAGCCACAAAAGTGTCCAGGGCCGTGATAATGACGGACTCACCCAGCAGCGACCGATCCCGGCTGATATAGCTTCCAAAAATCGCCATGCTTCCGATCCCCAGGCTCAAGGTGAAAAACGCCTGACCCAGGGCGGCGTAGATACTGTCCCATATACCGTGTTCCACAAGTTTGCCGAAGTCGGGCATCAAATAAAATCTCAACCCGGCTTCCGCCCCCGGCAGAGTGACCGAGCGGATAGCCAGCACGATCATGATGGACAGAAGCCCGCACATCATGACCTTCGAGGCGCGTTCCACTCCCTCTTGCAAGCCCACCACGCAGATGACGGTTCCGATGCTCACGGCCAGAAACAGCCAAAAGGTCATGCCCAACGGATTCGCCAGCATCCCGCCGAAAAACGCCCCCACCTGCTCGGGGGTCAGCCCCTGGAGCTGTCCTGTCAGGTTGTGCCACGTGTAAGCCAGCATCCATCCTGTGATGGTCGTATAGAACATCATCAAAATGTAGTTCCCGGCCAACCCGAAGTAGCCGAAAATGGACCAGCGGCTCCCCTTGGGCTGCAAGATTTTGAAAGAATCGATGATGCTCCGCTTGGAAGCGCGGCCCACCGAAAACTCCATCACCATGACGGGCATCGCCAAGCAGACGAGGAACACGAGATACAGCACCACAAAGGCCGCTCCTCCGAAACGGCCGGCAATGTACGGAAAACGCCAAACGTTTCCCAGCCCTATCGCGCATCCAGCGGACAGGAAAATAAACCCCAACCGACTTCCCAAAGTTTCACGCTCACGTTTTTCCTGCATTTACGAAGCCCCCTTTTTGATGTGAATAATGTCGATGTCGAGAATGACGATAATGAAGACAATAACGATAATGGAATAATGATATTCTGCGATTTCTGTTATTATAACTCAAGAGGCGTTTTCTCGTAGTCACGTTTTCGCAGGTTTTCGCAATGTGCTTCAAATTTGCTGTATCTGCTACATCCATCGGTACTTTGCAATGGTGGAATTCGTAAAGATGAAATTTATAAAGGTGAAATCAAGGGGGAATTTGCATGTACGCAGCAAAACACCTGCGGTTATTGGGGAGCGTGCTTTTGGCGGTGCTGTTTTTCGCTGTGCCGGTTTTTGCCGCTCCTGCGAAGACGCCGCAGTACGTGGAGGGCGAGGCTCTGGTTCTTCTGAAAAACAACACACTGGAGAGGAAGCTGACCGCGCAGTCGGTGGAAAGAGGCGGGGGGAGGATCTACGCGAACAGCGTCGCAGCCAAGGTGGGAGCCAGGGCGGAGCAAATCTACGGCGCGCTGTCGGCCAGGGCCGGAGAGATCTTCACTCTGGTGAAATCCGACGTCATGACGACGGAGGAGCTGATCGCCGGCCTGGAAAAAGACCCCAACGTCGTTTCGGCCGTTCCCAACTACATCTTTCGCGCCGCAAAGGTCCCTGACGACCCCAGCTACAGCGCCCTCTGGGGAATGGAGAAGGTCAACGCCCCCGCCGCCTGGGAGAAAGTGACGGGGGGCGACGTTTACGTCGCCGTACTCGATACGGGCGTCGACTACAACCACGAAGACCTCAGCGCCAATACGGCGGTCAGTTGGGCTGTCAATTTCACCAACAATTCGACGGGTTACATGGACATATACGGTCATGGCTCCCACGTGTCCGGGACCATCGGGGCCGTGGGCAACAACAAAAAAGGCGTCGCCGGGGTCAATTGGAACACGAAAATCATCCCGTTGAAAGTATTGGGAGACAACAACTATGGAAACGGCTCATGGATCACCGCGGGAGTCAATAAAGTCGTCGAATACCTGGAAAACAACCCCGGTATGCGTATACCGGCGGCCAATCTTTCGATCATAGGCTGGTGGAGCAACACTCCCGCACAACTGATTGCCCTAAATAACGCATACTGGAGGGCGTTCAAGACTTTAAGCGACATGAACACGACTGTCATCGTGGTTTGCGCGGGAAACGAGGAAAAAGAAGTCGGGCAGCCCGACGCTCAAGGCCAATACGCCTACCCCGCGTCTTTCACCGGCATCGACAACATGATCGTCGTGGGGGCAATCGACCATGTCGATAAGGCCGCTTCGTTCACCAACTGGAGCGAGACTTTCGTCGACCTGGTGGCTCCCGGGGTCGGAATATTGAGTACGCTGCCGGGGCACAAATACTCGGCCTGGAGCGGAACTTCCATGGCAACGCCCCACGTGGCCGGGGCCGTGGCGCTGCTGGCGTCCTATCGGCCGGACCTGAACGCGGCGGAGCTGAAGGCGCTGATCCTTTCCACCGCAAGGTCGGATGTCAATCCCATATCCTCCAGCACGTACAATACGACGAATCAAAAGGTCTCCCGTTTGGGTCTCCTAGATGTGGGCGCGGCGATCGCGGCGGCCACCATCGACTCCCCGGTCCCCGTGACGAGCGTTTCCATCAGCCCCGCCGCGCCGGAGCCGATCTACACCAACGACGAAACCAAAAAGACGGTCGATCTCTCGGTGTCCGTTCTGCCCGAAAACGCCTCGATCAAAACAGTCACATGGACCACCGACGACCCCTCCGTCGCCGCCGTGGGCCAGTACACGGGCCTGGTGACGGCCGTGGGCAAGGGCGAGACAAAAATAAGGGCCTCCGCCCTGGACGGCAGCGGGGTATCGGCCGACGTCACCGTTGAGGCCAAAACCTATGCCACAGGAATATCCCTGAGCCACAGCTCCCTGGAACTGCCGCCGGGGGGCACCGCAACCCTGGTTGCCACGGTCGCCCCCGCCGGCGCCAGCCAGGAGGTTACGTGGTCCATAACCGGATCGACAATACAAGTCACTGAAAACGGCGTCGTGAGTGTGAATGCAAGCGCGGCCGGCGGAGAAACGGCCAAAGTCACGGCCACGGCTCTGGGGTCTAAAACCGTCGGAAGCGTCACGGCGAAGGCCGACATTACGGTGAAGGCGTCGACTCCTCCCCCTGTACTGGTGACGGCAATCGCGATCGCGCCCTCTTCTCTTCCCCTGCTGAAGGGGGAGACGGGGCAGTTGACCGCCCAAGTGACCCCCGAAAACGCCGCCAACAAAACCGTGGAGTGGAGCAGCGACACACCCGCCGTGGCCACGGTGGACGAAAACGGCCTCGTAACCGCCGAGTCCGCGGGAACGGCAACCGTCAAGGCCAGGGCTTTGGACGGCAGCGGCAAGGAGGGCACGGCCGGCGTGACGGTCACGAATCCGCCGGTTCCCGTGAGCGGAATCACCCTCGACAGATATCAACTCAACCTGACGGTGGGGGAGTCCTACCACTTGGCGGCCACCATCGCTCCGGCGAACGCGGACAACAAGGGCGTTTCCTGGAGTACCGCCGACGCCGCCGTGGCCGGTGTCTCTCAGAACGGGCTGGTGACCGCCTTCGCCGCGGGGACGACCACAATTATGGCGAAGGCCGCCGGCAACCCGTCCAAAAGGGCCCAGGCAGCGGTCGAGGTGACGGGAAACGCCTATGTTCCCGCGACGGGATTGACCCTGAGCCCCTCCGGGCTGTCGTCGTTGACGGTGGGAAGTTCCGACCTCGTCGCTGCCACCGTCCTCCCTGCCAACGCATCGAACAAAGAGGTTAGCTGGGAGAGCAGTCAGCCCGCCGTGGCCACTGTGACTCAGACGGGATATATCACGGCGGTGTCCCCGGGCACGACCCGCGTCACCGCCAAAGCTCAGGGGGGCACCGACGTGACCGCGGGGATCACGGTAACGGTCCAAGGGATCGACCCCTTCGTCGCTGTGGAGGACATCTCGGTCAGTCCGAATACTCTGGCCATGAAGCCCGGAGAAAAAGAAATCCTTCAGGCCTCCCTTTCCCCCAGCGGCGCCACCAACAAGACGCTCGTCTGGGAGAGCAGCAATCCCGGCGTCGCTACGGTCTCCGGGAGCAACGTTTCGGTGGCTGCCGTGGGCTTTGCCGTGGGATCCGAAGGGAGCGCCGTGGTCACGGCCGTGTCCGAGGGACGCGCGGTGGTTACGGCGACGGCCCTGGGCGGTAACAACGTGAAGGTGGAGATCCCCGTGACGGTGGAAAGCGACGCGCCCCCCATGAAAATCCCCACCCTTCCCCCGGGAGACACCACGGTAGACTTCATCGGGCCGCCTGCGGCGACGGAAAACCTGCCCTTGACCTCCTCGGTGCAGTTGAGTACGCCCGCGGCCAACGCCGTCCTGCTGATCACCTACCCGGACGGCAGCGTTCACTTCTGCGCAACGCGGATAGAGGGCTCCACTCTGGTCTTCACCTTCACGCCCCCCATGCCCGGCGAGTACCGCCTCGACTTCACCCTGATCGACGCCAAAGGAAGACTTTCGGAACCGACCTTGACCCTTCAGGTGGCCGGTCCTTCTGTTCCCACTCCGGCCCCGACGCCGACGCCTACCCCACCCAAGCCTACGCCCAAGCCTAACCCAGTCCCGACACCTGGGGGCGGCGGTGGAAGTGGAAACAGAAGCGGAGGGGGCGGCTGTGACAACGGCGTGGGAACTTCGGCTTGGACACTGTTCGTGTTCTTCCTGTTCGTGTTCTTCGATTGCGTCGATTTCTCCTGGCTTCGCCGGCGCGGCGGGAAGGGGTCAGGAAAGCCGTTAAAGTAGTCAAAGTAGTCAAAGTAGTCAAAAATATTCGGCGCCCGCTCCTTTTACCGGGCGGACGCCGAAACAATTCGTAAACAGGCTCAGGGGGGCGGAGCTCGCTGATGAAGAAACATTCGCTCCTTTGTCGCCGGTTCTCTGCTGCTTATGGCCCCCGAGACCCCCTGATGAAAACGTCTGTCAGACGGAGATGGGAGAACGGTTACGATCCCTCAATAAACTCCAAATCCTTCAATAAACTCCAAGATGACCCTTTTCGCGAAGAACGGTGTCGTTGCAACCAACGTGATAAAAATTGTGGGCGATCAGATTGGACAAGACCATCCCGTTGGTTACGTCCATATTTCTCCTCGCGGAGGAACCCTCGTGTTTTTGAGCAAGGTCCTTGTCCTCGAGTTTATCGAGCCAGGCGTCCGCGCGGGCCTTCTTTGCTTTGCCAAATTCCCGGACGGCGTCTTTGGAAAGAACTTCCTTGGGTGATTCCCTGAACATGGCAACGTCGATGGAGCCAGGACCTGGATCGACGTTTTCTCCCCCGGGAAGGATGAAAAAATCGATGCACGTAAAAGCGTGGTAAATATGCTGCCAGTAATACCACTTCCCTGCCTGCGCCTTCCACGCCTCCTCGGAAGCGTCCTCGATCTGTTGAAACAGAAAGCCGAACCCTCTTTCGTAATTTTTCCGCAATTCCTTGACGATATCCTGCATAATGATTCCCCCCTCTTGTGTGAAACAGACCTCCGTCACTGCGCCCTCATTTCTTCAGCGGCCGAAATGTCCGCAGCCCGTATTATAGCGTACAACCTGGGCAGCAGACGCAGATGCGCTCTGCTAAAGTGCATTCTCCATCCTAACTTCCATCTAAACCTCCATTTAAACCTCCATCCTAACCCTCCGCGCTTTCTGCGCTTTCTGCGCTTTCTTCTTCGACTTTCTTCCTCACGTTCTTCTTCACCTTTGCGGACATTGGATTAAAATTTGTGAGTGCTGTGCTAAAATTTTTTTAAAATTTAGAAGACGGGGCCGAGGGAGCTCCGCTCTCCTGAGTGCCCTCCTGAGTTTGAACGTTAGCTTGAACGTTAGTTTGAACGTTTGCTGAATATCGGGAAAATCGAGGGGCGGTAGGGGCGTTTGTTGCCCGGGAGCTTATTAAAGGATGTTTACAAAAACGAAAGGTGGGGTTAGTTATGACGAAATCGAGAGTGACAGGGATGAAATTGGGCGTGTTTTTTGTGATGTTTGCTTTGTTTGCCGGCAGTGCCTGGGGAGCGGAGCCCATGCGGCTGACGTTAGGCACGGGGGGAACCGCGGGAACCTATTATCCCTTCGGGGGGTCCATGGGGCAGATTATCGGAGACAAGAGCGGCGTCGTGTCCATAACGGCCCAGGCGACGGGCGCAACGGGGGAGAATCTCAATCTCATTGCCGCCGGGGATATCGACATGGCTTTGGTGCAAAACGACCTGGCGCACTACGCCTACAGCGGATTGGAAATTTACAAAGACAACAAGGTCACGAATTTTAAAGCTATCGCGCGCCTTTATCCTGAGCTGATTCACGTGGTGGCCCAAGTGTCCAGCGGTATCAAAACCATAGCCGATTTCAAGGGCAAAAAAATTTCCGTCGGCGCGTCCGGAAGCGGCAATGAAGCGAATTGTAGACAGATTTTCGAGGTCTATTCCCTGAACTACGCAGACATCACGCCTCTTTTCATTTCTTACGCGGAGACCACGAACCACTTCAAAGATCGTCAATTGGACGCATTCGTCTACACCACGGGAGTCCCAAGCCCCTCCATTATGGACATAACCACGCTGCAGGAGACGGTCTTCATTCCTATCGACGGAGAAACCCGCGACGCCATCATCAAAAAATATCCCTTCTTCGCACCGGACGTTATTCGGGCCAACAGTTACAACGGGCAGACCCAGGACGTGGGAACGATAGCCGTGCAGTGCATGCTGGTCGTTCGTGACGATATCCCCGACGATATCGTCTACGCCATGACGAAAGCGCTTTTCGAAAACCTCGACGCACTCAAGGCCGCCCATGCCAAAGGCGGCGAGGTCACCCTGGCAAACGCTCTGGACGGCGTGACGGTGCCGCTGCATCCCGGGGCGGAGAAATACTTCAAAGAAGCAGGGATCGTGAAATAGGCGCGTAATTATGGAAGCGTGAATCGGAACCTAAAAACGCGGATAATCATTTGCTTTGCCGCCTTCTTTTCGCCGTCGGCCTCGCGCTGACGGCGTGGGTGAATTACGCTGAAACTCCTGTCCAGACGGTTGTCTTGAGCGACGAGGCAGGAAAGGCGCAATATATGTTCCCTCTGAAACCGGGCGAGCGATTTACGGTTCGGTTTTTGCACTCGTGGGCGCGGAGTCCGGTGGAGGAGGTTTTCGTGGTCGAGGACGGCATATTGAAACTGAAAGAAACCGTTTACGAGGACTTCGGCGCGGGGTTGCCTCATGAACCGGAACACTCCGGAAGCCTCATGGTCGTGGAAAACGGAAAGATATATGTGCGTGACATCGACAGGCCCGTCCCCAACCTGCAGATACGTGTGGGCCGTCTGGTCGCCAACCACGAATTGATCCACCCTTCTCCCAACGCTAAAATCGAGAAAAACAAGACGATTCCTTTTTCCCGGTTCGCCCAACCGGGGAGCGTTGTCGTTTTCGACGTTCGCCCGATGGAGCGATACGCGCTATGGACCCTAAAAAAACAGGAGGTTGAGTGATCATGGCGGAGTCAGAACGAAAAGACGTCGAACCGAGTTTCACGGAACACGATATCCTGGATTCCAGCGTGGCCGAAAAAGTCACGGAGGAAACCAACGTGACGGAGATTCTGGCAAAATACGATAAGGAGTCCGTTTTTCGAACGATAACCGGTAAATGGAACACTGTCATCAAGGCCCTCTGCATTTTATTCTCTCTCTTCCAGCTCTACACGGCGTCCTTTGGCGCGTTTCCCACACAAATCCAGCGCGCCGCCCATTTGGGGTTCGCGCTGTGTCTGGCATACCTTCTTTACCCATCCAGCGTCAAAAAACCCCGCGACTCCATGACGGCATCCGACATCGCCCTGGCTGTCCTGGCGTCGTGGGCGTGTATTTACGTCATCGTCAACTACGAGGCCATCATGTTCGCGGCGGGAAGGTCCACGATCTGGGACATGCTTCACGGGGCACTCATCATCCTTCTCGTCTTGGAGGCCTCTCGGCGCGTGGTGGGGCTGCCGATCTCGCTGGTGGCGATTTTCTTTTTGATCTACGCGAAAGCCGGCCCTTATATCCCCGGAATCCTCGGGCACAAGGGGTTCACCTGGCGGCGTATCCTCCATCACCTCTATTTGACCACGGAGGGGATTTTGGGGGTGCCGATAGGCGTTTCCACGGAGTTCGTCTTTTTGTTCATCCTTTTTGGAGCTTTCCTTCACAAAACGGGGTTGGGCAAGTTTTTTATCGACCTGGCCCTGGCTTTGACGGGAAGCCAGATCGGCGGCCCCGCAAAAGTTGCGGTCATCGCCAGCGGATTTTTCGGCACCATCTCCGGCAGCTCGGTCGCCAATACCGTCACCACGGGGACTTTCACGATACCCCTCATGAAGAGCATCGGGTACCGACCCGCGTTCGCAGGGGCCGTGGAGTCGGCCGCCTCCACGGGAGGACAGATCATGCCCCCCATCATGGGAGCCGCCGCTTTCATCATGTCGCAGTTCATCGGCATATCCTACATCGAAATAGCCAAGGCCGCCGTTCTGCCCGCGCTGCTCTACTACCTGGCGGTGGGTTTCATGGTCCACATGGAGGCCAAAAGGATGAACCTGCGGGGGATTCCGAAAGAAAAACTGCCCAACGCGAAAAAAACCCTTCTCTCGGGTGGGCATCTGCTGATTCCCATCGTCGTCATGGTCTACATGCTCATGGAGGGTTACACGCCATCCAAGTCCGCCGTTTACAGCATTGGGATGACTCTGGTGGTGGCGATGCTGCGCTCGTCCTTCGACCTTATCGCCCAAATCGCCGCGGAGGGGCAATGGCGGCGCAGAGTGAAGGATTTTTTAAAGGAATGGGGGAACACCATCATCGACGCGCTGGAGAGCGGGGCTCGCTCTTCTCTGTCGGTGGCCGTGGCCTGCGCCTGCACCGGCATCGTCATCGGGATAGTCACCCTGTCTGGCGTGGGACTGAAGATCGCCAACGCCATCGTCGCCCTGTCCGGAGGCTATCTCTTCACGACCCTGGTTCTGACGATGATCGCGTCGATTATTTTGGGCATGGGGCTGCCGACGACGGCCAAATACATCATCTTGGCGACCATGGCGGCTCCGGCCATCGAGAGATTCCAAATCGACGGAGTTCACATCCCCATGTTGGCCGCTCACCTCTTCATCATGTATTTCGGCATCTTTGCGGATCTGACGCCTCCCGTAGCCCTGGTAGCCTACGCGGCCGCGGGCATTGCCAAAGCCGACCCCAATGAAACGGGGTTCACGGGGCTGCGGCTGGCTCTGGCGGGGTTCATCATTCCTTACATTTTCGTCTACAGCCCCGGGCTGCTCCTGATCAATACGGACTGGCGCCAGCTTATCCTCATCGTATTTTCGGCGGTTATCGGCATTTGCTCGCTGGGGTTCGCGGCCGTAGGATTCTGGAAGCGCAAACTTCATATCATGGAGCGCCTTCTTTTGTTCGTGTCCGCGATAGCCCTGATCTTCCCGGGCCTGCTCACGGACATCACGGGAGTGATCCTGCTGGGGGTGACGTACCTCACCCAGAAGAAATGGCCCGATTTCTCTTAACGGTCATGCCGGAATTTCTCGCAAGGCTGTATGGATGACAAAATATACATTACCTTGCTTTTTTATATGTATTTAGCTCTTGACAGGAAATTTCGTTTGCTGTAGCATTCTTTCCTAATAACAGTGAATCGACAGTGTTTTATTTTGTTAGTATACTTATCGAAGACACAGTTCGACCCTGTGCGAAACAAAATAATGTAACCGAAAAAACGAAAAAATGTTCAAAGGGAGAATATGGGGATAATATGAGGAGAAAGCACATTTGCTGAAATATATTGTCCGAAGGATTCTTTTGTTGATTCCGGTGATCTTGTGCGTGATGACCGTTCTTTTCACCATTCTTTACTTCACGCCGGGAGACCCCGCTCACATCGCCCTGGGGCAGGAGGCGACCCGGGAGGCCATGGCGGCGTTCCGGGCGGAGCATGGGCTGGACGATCCCTTTCTTGTCCAATTGGGGCGGTACATCTACAGGGCCGTTTTCCACGCCGACCTGGGTTATTCCTACGTCATGAAAAGCCCCGTTTCCTACGAACTTTCGACGCGCATCCCGACGACGATGAAACTGGCCTTTTGGGCCGTCGCCTTCAGCACCCTGGTGGGGATTCCTTTGGGCGTCATCTGTGCCATACGCCAATACTCCTTTCTCGACAGCGTGACGACCCTTGTCACGCTTTTGGGCGTCTCCATGCCCACCTTCTGGACGGGGTTGCTTCTCATCCTGGCCTTCTCCGTTCACCTCGAATGGCTGCCCTCCATGGGGTTCAGCACCCCCAGCGAGATGGTTCTGCCGGTGGTGACCCTCTCCGGCTCCACTATCGCCATCATCGCCCGCATCACCCGCTCCAGTATGCTGGAGGTCATTCGAACGGACTACGTGCGCACCGCCCGGGCCAAGGGGCAGAAAGAACGCTCCGTCATTCTGCGACACGCCCTTCCCAACGCCATGATTCCCATTCTGACCATCATCAGTATGCAGTTCGGTCTGCTCTTGGGGGGGTCCCTCATCACGGAGGCGATCTTTTCGATTTCCGGAGTGGGGCGCCTGATGATCGAGGCCATCAACATGCGGGATTACCCCATCATTCAGGGGGGCGTCCTCTTCATTTCCCTGGCGTTTTGCCTCGTGAACCTCGCTGTGGATATCCTCTACGCCTTCGTCGATCCTCGAATTCACGTGAGGTAGGGAGGCCATTGCAGACAACATGAATAACATAACGGAAAACATCACGGAAAACATGACAGGCAAGGCCGTCGCGAAAGGCGGTTCCGCCAGGGGACACTCCATGTGGCACTACACCTTCATCCGTCTGCGCAGGAATTACCTGGCCATGATCGGCCTGGTGGTGATCCTGCTTTTGATTCTCACGGCCGTTTTCGCGGAGCGGATCGCCCCTTATGGCTACTCGGCCCAGGACTACATGATGATCCGCAAGCCCCCCTCCCCCAAACACCTCCTGGGGACGGACGAATTCGGACGGGACGTGCTGTCGCGGCTTATCTACGGGTCCCGGGTCTCTCTGCAGGTGGGGTTTATCGCCGTCTCCATAGCGCTGGCCGCAGGGGGGATGATCGGGGCCGTGGCCGGCTACTTCGGCGGCAAAATCGACAACCTGCTGATGCGGATCATGGACGTGCAGCTGGCGATACCCACGATATTGCTGGCCATCGTCATTTCTTCCGTGCTGGGCCCTGGGCTGTTCAACCTGATGATCGCCGTGGGCATCACGGCCATACCCCGTTTTGCCCGGCTCATGAGGGCCTCGGTGCTTTCCGTGAAAAACACCGAGTTCATCGAGGCGGCGCGGGCCATGGGGGCCAGCCACATGCGCGTCATCCTGCTCTATATTCTGCCGAACTGCATGGCCCCTCTCATCGTCCAGGCGACCATCAACGTCGCCAACGCCATTTTGTTCGCGGCCACCCTGAGCTTTCTCGGCCTCGGGGTCCAGCCGCCCTATCCCGAATGGGGGGGTATGCTCTCCGCCGCGCGTCCTTACCTCAGAAGCAACGCCTACCTGAGCATTTTCCCGGGGCTTGCCATAATGATCACCATTGTCGCGCTGAACTGCGTCGGGGACGGGTTGCGGGACGCCCTGGACCCTAAACAAAAGCGATAGCCATGAACGCCGTTTATCAAACCCTGCAAACCTCAGATAATAGCGCAGATAAAGCAACAGATCGCGACGTATCCGCGCCTCTTTTGGACATTCGAAATCTCTTCGTGCGTTTTTACACCGACACGGGGGTCGTACACGCGGTCAACGGCCTGAACCTGTCCCTCTCGAAGGGCAAGTCCCTGGGGTTCGTCGGCGAGACCGGCGCGGGGAAGACGACCACCGCCCTGGCTACCCTGCAATTGATTCCGTCGCCGCCGGGGGAAATGAAGGGTGAAATTTTCTTCGAGGGACGGGACGTCATGAAGATGACGGAACCGGAGAAAAGAGCTTTTCGCGGCGGCAAGATCGCCATGATTTTTCAGGACCCCATGACCTCCCTCAACCCCATCATGACCGTGGAGGAACAGATCATGGAGATGGTGGAGCTTCACGCGGCCGCGGTCAACCCCAGAGAACGCGCCCGGGAAATGCTCACCCTGGTGGGGATACGCCCGGAGCGGGGGAAAGACTACCCCCACCAGCTTTCCGGCGGAATGCGTCAACGGGTGGGGATTGCCATAGCTCTCGCCTGCGAGCCGGACCTCTTGATCGCCGACGAGCCCACCACCGCGCTGGACGTGACCATTCAGGCTCAGGTGATCGACCTGATCAAGAAGCTCCAGAGTTCCGTGCGTACCTCCCTGCTTCTGATCACCCACGACCTGGGTATCGTGGCCGAGATCTGCGACGACGTGGCGATTATGTACGCCGGCCGGCTGGTGGAGGCCGCGGACCTCCGGCAGCTTTACAAAAGACCTCTGCACCCCTACACCCGGGGTTTATTCGACGCCGTGCCCCGTCTGGACTCCGACCCCAACGAGAAACTGGCCGTGATCCCTGGACTGACCCCGGACCCCACGAACCTGCCGGAGGGCTGCGGTTTTTCTCCCCGCTGCCCCCGCGCCCGCCCCATCTGCCGCGAAAAAAGCTGCGGAATGAGGGAGTACGAGCCGGGACACTTTGTGGACTGCCATTTTCCCCTGGAAAGCCGAGGTGACGGGCAGTGAGCGGCGATTTGCCTCTTTTAGACGTGCGGAACCTGAAAAAGTACTTCAAGGTCCATGAGGGAATTTTGCACGCGGTGGACGACGTTTCCCTCTCGATCCCTCAAGGGCTGACCCTGGGGCTGGTGGGGGAGTCCGGCTGCGGAAAATCCACCCTGGGGCGGCTGGTTATCGGACTTTTGGACCCCACGGGAGGGGATGTTTTCTTCAAGGGCTCCAGCGTTTTCACCTTCGACCCGAGGGAGAAAAGCCGTTTCCGCCGGAACGCCCAGATCGTTTTTCAGGACCCTTTTTCGTCCCTGAACCCGCGGATGTCCGTCTTTCAGCTTATCGCGGAGCCCCTTCTGATCAACAAAGCCTGCCGGGGGCGAAAAGAGGTGGCGGCCCGGGTCAGGGAGCTGATGGACACGGTGGGCTTGGCGGAGCGCCTCGTGACCTCGTTTCCCCACGAGCTGGACGGAGGGCGCCGCCAGCGTATCGGCGTGGCTCGCGCTCTGGCCCTCAATCCCGATTTCATCGTTCTGGACGAGCCCGTGTCGGCTCTCGATGTCTGCATTCAGGCTCAAATTTTGAATCTGCTGGGCGACCTGAAAAAGGAGTATGGCTACACCTACCTCTTCATCTCCCACAACTTGAGCGTCGTGCGTTATGTCTCGGACGAGGTGGCCGTGATGTACCTGGGGCAGGTGGTCGAGCGCTCCGGCAACAGGGTTCTTTTCCAGGACCCGGTGCATCCCTACACTCAGGCTCTTCTGTCCGCGGTCCCCACCGTGGACCTGGACCGGGAGGCCAAACAGAAAAAACGTATCATCCTGGAGGGAGACGTCCCCAGCCCGGTGGATCCGCCGCCGGGATGCCGTTTCGCTCCGCGCTGTTTTCGGCGTCAAGAGCGGTGTTCCCTGGAAAGCCCCGCCCTTGCCGAGGTCAAGCCGGGTCACTTCGCCGCCTGCCATTTCCCGTGAGAAGGAGTCGAAAATGCAAGAAAATCCAAAACATGAAGATGTGAAGATTGAAGATGTAAAGATCGAAGATTTTAAGAGTGAAGATTTTAAGATTGGGGAACTGCTGGCCCGAAAAGTTCGGGAGATCACCCCGGACGTGATCGCTTGGCGTCACAAGATCCACGAGAACCCCGAGCTGAGTTTCAAAGAAAAGGACACGTCCGCCCTGATCGAGGAGGTGCTGAGAGCCTCCGGGGTCTCCCTGCGCCGGATCGGCAGCAGCGGAACGGGAATCTGCGGCGAGGTATACGGCACAGCCCCGGGACCAGGGCGGTGCGTGGGGCTGAGGGCCGACATCGACGCGCTGCCCATACAGGAACAGTCGGGTGTCCCCTACGCCTCGAAAAAACCCGGCATCTTCCACGGCTGCGGCCACGACTCCCACACCGCGATTCTCATGGGGACGGCACGGCTGCTCTCCCAGCTCAAAGACCATTTTTCCGGCTGCGTGAAGTTTTTTTTCCAGCACGCGGAGGAGGAATTGGGGGGCGCCTGCGAGTTCATCGAGGCCGGCGTGATGGAGAACCCCCACGTGGACGGCGTGATCGCGCTCCATGCCCTGCCGGACATCGAGGTGGGCGAGATAGGAGTCCGGGACGACTTCATGACCGCCGGAGTCGACCTTTTGAAGATCACAGTGGAGGGCAAACAGGCCCACGGAGGTTACCCCCATTACGGGGTAGACACGATCCTCGCGGCCTCCACCATCGTCACCACCCTGCAGACTTTGGGCTCCCGGGAGCTGGCCCCGACGGACTGCGCCCTGGTCACCTTCGGGCGCATCGAGGGAGGGATCTCCAACTCCTACATCGGCGGCCCCGTCGTCCTGCAAGGGTGTATCCGCTACCTCCGCAAGACGACCCAGGAGCTGTTTCATCGCCGGGTGCGGGAAATAGCGGAACACGTGGGCCAGGGACTGCGAGCCAAGGTCACCGTCGAAATTCAGCCGGAGATCATCCCCACCGCCGTGGACCGGAAGTGGGTCGATCGCGTCCGGCGGGCCGCGCGGGGCATCGAGTCCGTTAAAAGAGTCGTCGAGCTTCCCTCCCCGGCCATGGGCGGCGAGGACTACGCCTATTTTCTGGAAAAAGCGCCAGGCGCCCTGTTCCGCTTGGGCGTTCGTACGCCGGGAGGCCCCCACTGCCCCACCCACTCCATCAACTTCTACGTTGACGACCAGGCGATCCCCGTGGGCATGGAGGTTCTGGCCGCCGCAACTCTGGACGCCCTCACCTCCCAAGAGCAGGGCGGGTAGAGCCGTGAATCGAGAGCGATTCGAGAAGATGCTTCTCCTGCTGCAAGAAAGGAACCTGGACGCCGCCTTTTTGGCGCCGGGCTCCGATCTTTTCTACGTCACGGACCTGGACTTGCGCTCCGATTCCCGTTTGAAGGGGGCTTTCGTCACAAAGGAAGGGAAGTCCTTTTTCTTATGTCCGTCCTTGCATCGGGACGATATGGAGAAGATCCGGGACACGACGCCCATCGTGGAGTGGAACGATCACCAGGGCTTCGGCCGCCCTCTGGGAAGGGCACTTCATGAAACGGGCCTCCAGGGGCGAATTTCCGTCGCGTTTACACGGGGCATAGAGGCTGGAGACATGATCGACGTGCTTGCCGCGGCCGGGGAGGCGGGGCTCGAAATTACGGCGGTCAATGGGTTTACGCTGCTGGCGCCCCTGCGATCCGTCAAGAGCGAGGAAGAACAGGCCCGGATGCGCCACGCTTCCGCGATGAACGACGCCATGATGGAGGCTTTCGCCGCTTATCTCGAACCGGGGCTTTACGAACACGACCTCATGCGCTTCATCGTGAATTTTCACGAAAGCCACGGCGGCAGCCCTCGGGTTCCCTGTGTCGCCACGGGGCTCAACAGCGCAAAACCCCACTACGGAAGAGACAACGACCGCGCCGTGGAGGAGAAGGACATCGTCATGGTGGACTGCGGAGGATGGTATGCCCATTACAGCCACGACATGACCCGGACCTTCTTCGTAGGCGCTCCCTCGGACCAGCAGAGGAACATCTACGAAATTGTCCTGAAAGCCCAACAGGCGGCCGAAGACAGGGTCATTGCCGGAGCCGTTCCGCGGGATATCGACGCCGCGGCCCGAGACATTATCGCGGGGGCCGGTTATGGAGAATTTTTCCCCCATCGTCTGGGACACGGGATAGGGTTGGAAGGGCACGAAAGTCCCTACATCTCTCAGGCCAACTCCGTACCCCTGGTGGAAGGAAACTGCTTCAGCATCGAGCCGGGCATATACCTCGGGGGCCAATTTGGAGTCCGAATCGAGGATCTGGTGATGCTGACGAAATCGGGAACGGAGATCCTCAACCGTTTCCCCAAGCAACTCATGGCCCTGTAGGCGCGTGGTAACCCATAGAGTTTGTATTGTACCTAATTTTAAAGGAGTGATTCTCGTGAAGAATTTTTGGAAGGCGCTTTTTGTGGTATCGGTTTTTGTGTTTTTTGTGATTCTGACTTCGGTCTGCGCTTTTGCCGCGGAGTTCGAGACGTTTACGCTGGGGCTGCCGGCGGACGCCAGGAGCCTCGACCCTCAACAGGCCGTGGACACGATGTCTTTCACCGTCACCAAGCACATCAACGAGCCTCTGGTGACGGTGGACGGCAAGACAAAGAAGCTGGTCCCCGTTCTGGCCGAAAGCTGGGAGATCATCGACCCTCAGACCTACAAGTTCCACCTTCGCAAGGGCGTCAAATTCCACAACGGCGAGCCCTTCACGGCTGAGGACGTGGTGTTCTCCTTGAAGCGCGTCGCGGACCCCAAGTCGGCCTACGCGAACTCCAGAGGCCGGTTCATCGATCTCAACGGCTTCGAGATCATAGACGACCACACCCTCATCGTGAAGACCGTGGGCCCGGTGGGCGGCTGGTTGGAGTCCATGAAACACCCCTACGCCAGCATCTACAATAAAAAGGCCGTGGAAGAGGGCGGGGAAAATTACTTCAGGAACCCGGTGGGGACCGGGCCCTTCAAGTTCAAGAGCTGGGTCAAGGGAGAGAGCCTCGAGCTGACGGCCTTCGACGACTATTACGGCAAAAAGCCCAACTTCAAGAACTTCAACATTCGCATTCTCCCCGACGACAGCAGCCGGGTGATCGCGCTGGAGACGGGCAAGGTGGACATGATCTACGCCGTCCCCCCCAACGACCTGGAGCGCCTCAACGACCCGTCCTCCAAGGTGAAGGTTGTCAAAGCGCCGGGGCTCAACTTGATCTACCTGGGCATGAACACCCAGAAAAAGCCCCTGGACGACGCCCGCGTGCGGCTGGCCATCGACTACGCCATCAACAAAGAAGCCCACGATCAGGTGGTGTACCAGGGCAATTCCAACCTGCCCCAGGGGCCTGTGCTGCCTGCGAGTACCTTTGTGCCCAAGGAGTCCAAAATTTACCCCTACGATCCCGCGAAAGCCAAAGCTCTGCTGGCCGAGGCCGGCTATCCCGACGGCATGACCCTCAAGTTGTGGATCTCCAACCTGCAGGACCGCATCAACAGCGCGACCGTACTCCAGTCCATGCTGGCCGAGGTGGGGATCAAGGTGGAGATCGAGGCTATGGAGTCCGGCGTCTTCGACGAAAAAGTCGCCACCCGGGAGCAGGATTTGATCATCAGCACTTGGGGAATGCAGACAAACCGGGATGCGGGCCAGTTCTGGCTTCCTCTTTTCCACTCCAAGGCCATCGGCCCCACGAACTGGACGGTTCTGAGCGATCCCCAGATCGACGAGTTGATCGACAAGGCAAACTCCACCGTGGACTCCGCAGCGCGCTCTGAAATCCTTCAGCAGATTTGGGAAAGGCTCGACGTTCTCCATCCCATGGTTTGCCTCTCCGTGCCCAACGAACTCCACGGTGCCAGAAAGGACTTGGTCGGCCTGGAAGACCTCTACGACGGCCGCATCAACTACTTGGGCAACCTCTCGCTCCAGAACTGACGCGCCCCAGCAGAAGGCAACCAGCCAGAAAGCAACCCAACAAACAAGCAACCAAAACAACCCCCGGCGTCGTCGGGGGTTGTTCAATGGTAAAATTTTTTATGAATTTTTTTATGAATAGGAAGATCGCGGTGGAAAAGCAAAAAACCACGGGACAAAAACAGGAGCATACGACATTCCTATCGGCGGGGGTCATCGTCGACAAAACCGACGGGCGAATCGAGTTCCGAGGGCGTCTCGACAGCCTGGTCGCCGCCGTCGTCGCCCTTCAGATCATGGCAGGGCGGGAGGGTCAGGACTCTCTCGTCGAAGAGCTGGAAGAGGTTCGCGAAAAAATCTACGAAATCCTGTCCTGCGAGGTGACGGGCAAACCCTGCGAAGAACTGGCTCTTTGGGGGCTCCGCTCCGAAGAGCTTCTGGAGCGGTCGCACCATCCGGCAAAGTACTTCGGCCTGGGCCATATTCGCCCCCACTCCACCATGGGGATCGTCGCCGCGGGGCTCAACGAACTGAGGGCGAAGGTCCGTGAGGCGGAACTCTCCGCCTGCCAGGCGTTCCAAACGGACCAGGGCGCCGAACGCCTGGACATCGTAATGGTTTTGAATCGCCTCAGCAGCGCCCTTTATGTTTTGACCTACAAGTATCTTCCGGAGGGTTACGATAAAACGGTGCGGTTCGGTAAAATTCGGCCCTGACGCTATTGCTTCAGATACAGTCGTTTAACTTAAAAAATGTTAAATTTATACGAGCTAAACAGAGCAATTGCTTGTTTTTTAGCTATTCTAACTTTAGGCTTTTTATCTTAATTCACTATAACGGGCATCGTGAGCGTTTTCAATAAATCGCTTGGAGTCATGTTGGTATGCCTTTTGAAATCCATGTTGAGATGGGATTGGTCATAGTAGCCGCACTCATTGGCGATGAAGGATAAATCATTCGACTTTACAGGAGACGTGAAAGCGTTCAGGGCAGATTGAAAGCGTACTTGACTGCAAAATTGCTTGGGTGTTATCCCCACTTGCTCATACAGGATATTGCAAATTTGCCTTCTTGAATAACCGACATTGTCCTCCAGATCCTTGACTTTGATGACACCGCGCATGTGAAGCACCTCGCGAATCATGTGAAAAATAGCTTTTTCCCTCATATCCTCATTTTGTCTCGCGAGTGTCTTTTGGGTCAGACTTAAAATGAAATTCGCGAATGCTCCGAATGAACACAACGGTTTTTCCACATCCATATCATTGCTGTTCCTCACAGGGACAATATCTCGCAGAAGGGAACCATGCACCGGTGACAGAAGACGCGCGGGAACACCAAATGTCCGCGTGAACTGCCCGGGATAAAACTTTGCCATGTACGTTTCGCGGATACCCTTCATAAAAATAGACGCAGGTTCTTTCATCACGCCCCAACAAACCGCGTCTTTTCCTGATGAAGCCGCCGACACAAAAATACCCACCATCCCAAGCCCCGGAAAACTGGGAAGCTCATCGTCATAATGATACAAATGTGCCAAATATACATACGGGTCGCCCTCTTTGTCGCGGAGGACAACCTTTTCCGCTACGCATACACGCCACAGGGGCTGCAACGTAACGACTTCAGAGTCATTGGCAACGATCCCCATCACCTCCTTGCATAAGAGGTTACAAAGACAGTCTCAATTCGGATCCTCCGAGTACAACATCCCGTGCTTTACGACGTGATTATTCGAGAGTGCTGCGTAAGGAATGATTTTGTTGGACGAAATCATTGGATATAGAACGACAACACCCTCGATTGTTTATCTTTTTATCTTTCGAACGTAAGCCCTGCCAGTGCCACCGTACCAAATTCAGTGAGCGCCCCGCCGCCGCCGTCAGTGCGGCCGGTTCCTGATGGGAAAAACGTATCGTCGATACGCATAATCCCGTTCGGCATAATCAGGAGTATACCGAAATCGGTTGTGTAGAAGATATTATGACCTCGTTTTTTCAAAATATCCATGGTATCGGGTGAATAACCTCCTTCGAGTTCCAAACCCTGTTCTTTAGTAAGGCAACACATGAAGGGGCTGGATTCGTTGGCTTCCATCATCATACCAAAATCAATGGCGTTCACAATCATAAGAAGCGTACTTGTAATAATTCGGGGCCCACCTGCGCACCCTACCGCAAGGAACGGCGTCCCGTCTTTGAACACCATAGTCGGGCTCATGCTGGAGAGGGGAGTTTTCCCGGGACGGATGGCGTTAGCCATTCCATAAGCGAGGCCCTGAGTTGTGCGCACGCCTACTTTGGGGCTGAAATCGGCCATAGCATTGTTCATGATGAACCCTCGACCGGGAATGACTACCCCGCATCCCCACCAGTTTCGTATGGTCTGCGTTTGGACGAGAACATTTCCGAACTTGTCCATCACGGAAAAGTGCGTCGTAGCCCCTGGATATTCTTTAGCCTCGATGCTGCCGGTCGGGGAAAATTCCTGCGCCGCGGTCATGTCGATCTTTGCGGCCAATTCTTTGGCGTACTCTTTGGAAATAATTTTGCCAATCTGAACATCGACGAAGTCCGGGTCGCCCATGGCCACGCTCCGGTCGGCAAACATCAGCTTCATCGTTTCCGCGAGGAGATGCGTGCTGTCGGCAGAGAAATGTCCCATATTGCCTATGTCGAAGTTCTCGAGGATATTCAGCATCTGTATGATATGCGCGCCGCCTGAAGACGGAGGCGCAACGGACACGATATCATAGCCTCGATAGGTCCCTTTAACCGGCGGACGTATCTTGGGGCCGCATTTGACCATGTCTTCTTTAGTGAGCAACCCCTCGTATCTTCTGCAACAGTTCACGATTTCGTCGGCAATGACGCCATTGTAAAACCAATCGACACCCTCCTTGGCTACGGCTTCCATGGTATCGGCCAACGCGGGGTTGGTTATGGTTTCGCCGAAACTGCGGGGTTTGCCCTTTGTCAGATAGAGATCAGAGAAGCCTTCGTAGGCGTCGCGGTTGTGCTCGGCTTCCGGAGTATTGGCAATTCTCGCGTATGTAAAACCGCATTTGAATCCTTCCCGGCAAAGTCGAATGGCCGGCGCTGAAACTTGACTCCACGTCATCGTTCCATATTTTTTCAACAGGGCGTCCATTGCACGGTATAGAGGAGGAGCTGTAGCGGAACGACCCGAAAATTCCGTTAAATCGAGGTCGACATTGCCATCCTTGTCCAAAAACATGTCCTGATAGGCATTGAGCGGAGCAACGCCCCTGGCATCGACGCCCCAGAAAGTATCCGTGTCTTTATGATAGAACATTTGGAAACACCCGCCGCCGATGCCCGAATGAAAAGGCTCGACCACTCCCAGTGCCAAAGAAATGGCCACTGCGGCGTCCGCGGCATTGCCCCCTTGTTTCAGAATCTCGATGCCGGCGCTTGAAGCGTATGGACTGTTCGAACTGACGGCGCCGTTTTTTCCCGAGATATGCGGCCGGTACATCGTGACGCCGTCGGGTACAGATTTACCTAAATAGGGTCTATTGGGCATAATTCGTCCTCCTCGTTTCGAGAGCTTTTCCCAGAAATTTTATCCCTTGGCTCCGGGCGCTGTATTGGCGGTTTTGGCGGTCAGGGTCAACCCGACGCCTACGATATATGCGACAGCGATGGTCGGATACACCACAGAGCAAACGGTGCTGTTGAGGTCCGTAAAAACCCAAACTGCGGCCGTGACGACGCCGAGAGCAGAACTCCATAAAGCAGCCGCCTGCGTGACCTTTTTCCAAATAAGGCCGAAAATGATGGCGAAACTGAACGGGCAGGTAGCGCTGTAGAGCAACGTCAGAAACATGGTGGTCAGTGAGGCGGATGGCAACATTATCGCTGGAGCCAGGCACGAGAATGAAAAGATCAAGGTACCCCATCGCGACACGCTCAATAGTTGGCTGTCCGTGGCTCGCGGGTTTATCAGATCGCCCCATACACTCTTCAGGACCGTACCCGCAGCCATCATCATTGTGGCCATTGTAGCCGCTATGATCATCGTGGAGACCGCAAAAATGATGCCCGCAAGGAAAGGACCGGACATTTCTTTGACGATCCACGCAAATGCCGAAGCGCCGTTACCCAAGCTGAGATTGCTTTGTTTCGCCGCCATCATCCCCATGATACCCGTGATGATACAAATAGGTGCGCTGAAGACATACCCGATAAAGGAACCATAGCGCGCCGCCTTGTAGTCTTTTGCCGCCAAGAGGGGCTGCAGAACGCTCTGCATGACGGAAGAACTGAGGATTCCTCCAATGACCATCGAAAGAACGTAACTCGGCGTCATAGGTCCGGCAAAGATATTCCCGTATCCTTCCGGCAGGTCCGCCACGAGCTGTCTGTAACCGCCAAACTTGCCGAGGTTTACCCAAACAAAGGCGATAAGTAAAAAATATATGCCAAAACTCACAATTTTTCCGACGATTGCGGAACCTTTCATTCCTGAAAAACTTGTGTACAATGTGGCGATGCAAAGGGCAAGGAAGTAACATGCGGTCATGTTGGTATCTGGAATTACAATTTGAATGATCGAAGATACCGTTTTCATCTGGACGGGTATGTAGAAAAACACCATGACCAGCCAAACAATGGAGTAGAGCCTCGAAAGACTCTTGTTGAAACGTTTTTCAAGAAAATTTGCCGCCGAATCGCCCGGCATGTTTTCGCGGAGTGACTTGGCGAGCAGAGCGCATACAAAGAAGTAAAAAGAACTGCCGACGGAGTACCACATGGCCGCGATTCCAAAATTATACCCGTTTTGCGCCGCGCCCACGATACTGATACCGCCAATCTGCCAAGCGCCGAACACGCAACCCACGGCGACCAACCCCAGTGTTTTATCGCCGCCCGACCACTGATTCGACTTGCTGATGGCTTTCCCGGCCCATATGCCCAACACGATGATTACAAAAAATGTAACTGCCCACGATGTGATGTTACAGTACAGTGGGGGAGGGGTGTAGAATAGATAAAACAGAGGCGAGTAGGTTGCGAGAAGATTTTTTCAGGGTAGAAAAATAACTGCCGATTGCGGCGAATGCTTCCAAGCTTC
>JAISLU010000101.1 GCA_031277095.1 Synergistaceae bacterium | reverse complement strand
TCTCTCTCGTTCTAAGTTCATACATTCGTCATATTTGGAAGAGTACAAAGCTTTACGACTTGTTCTATTCCTCTCTGGACGTAGTGGACGATATGAGACCGATCCGGTTGATAGAGCATGTGGAACTTTTGGTCAATTTTCAGGGCGAAGAGGATTCTCTCTGGTACGTAGGCGAAATTCTTCTGACGGAAGTCGACGCTTTCATTCCCAAAACGGTGAAAACAGACAACCTGGATCAATCTTCTCTGTTGCAGATCGCCGTCGGATACGGTGTGGTTTTCGGCCGATGCGAAACCAAAGCAATCGCCATGAGTATACTGGATTGCACTTTGGACATGCCGGGCGATGCTCCGTGTCACAACGCCGAGTTTGTTTTACTGTGCAGCGACACGATTGAGATGAATGGCTTCGTCGCACACCTCAAACTACCGCACTACGTAACGTTTCAATCCAAGATGGACCGCGTAAGGGAATCGTTGAAAAATGGGAATTGTTGACAATAAAAATCTTTGAATAATGAAAGTCGTTGAACATATGAATTTTTTGAAAGCGAGTCGGGCCGATGAACTCTAATTACAATTTTGCCTATTTGGACGAAGGTTCTAAAAGGGAGGTGCGACGGACTATCTTGAAAGCAATTGCGCTTCCCGGTTACCAGACGCCCTTCGGCTCCAGAGAGCTGCCGATCAGCAGAGGGTGGGGCACGGGAGGGCTGCAGATCACTCTTTCTCTTCTTTTGCCCCAAGACGTGCTGAAGGTGATCGATCAAGGAAATGATGACAGCGTCAACGCGGTCAGCATCAAACGTTTTATAGATGAATGTTCCGACGTAGAAACGACGACAGACAGTACAAAGGCGACACTCATCCAGTCGCGGCACAGAATCCCAGAAATACCTCTCCGTAACGATCAAATCCTGGTTCTCCAAGTTCCTGAACCGGAGCCGCTACGCTTGGTGGAAGGAAGTGAAGCGCTTACGCGGCAAATGCACGCAGACAGGGACTACAGCCTGATGTGGCTCAGGCTTTTCGAAGATCTGGTGCAATTTGGAGAGATCACGGCTGCGGCCGGCTACCCTGTGATGGTCGAGGAACGTTACCTCATGAGCCCCTCTCCAATTCCACGTTATGACGTCCCCAGGCTCAATATGTCGGAGTGTCTCTGCTTGTTTGGCGCAGGACGGGAGAAAAAAATCTATGCCATCCCACCTTATACATCGGTAGAAGCGTTGACATTCGAAGATGTTCCTTTCTCTATCGAATCTTTTGGCGACCAGGCTTGTGCTAAATGCGGGGCGGTAGGAGTTTTCCTCGATGAAATCTATGACCAGCGAACAGGAGAGAAATACTATCAGTGTTCCGACAGCGGATACTGCAAATCGAGGGTTGAAAATGCGGTCTGATCCGGCTCTTTCCTTGAAAAATCTTACAGTATGTTACGGCGGAGGTTGCGAGGCCTGCCGCGGCGAGATGGCTAAGGGCATGAAAAAGAACCGATGTCCTGTCTGCGGTTCCATATGGGCCCTGCGTGAGGTAAGTCTTTCTCTGTTCTCAGGTGAGATATTAGGTGTAGTGGGGGAGTCCGGTTCTGGGAAAAGTTCTCTGCTGAAATGCCTTTATTTTGACGAGATTCCGCTGGGAGGGCAACTCACTCTTCCCGACATCGCAGAAAATGCGTTCAGCCTTAGCCGTCAGGCTCAACGAAGGATACGCAACGCCCACATGGGCATGGTACATCAGAACCCCATGTTAGGCCTGCGCATGGATTACTCGGCTGCAGCCAACATAGCGGAAAACTTGATCGCGGCAAACTGCAGAAACGTACGGCTGTTACAGGATCGAATCGATGAGTTGCTGGACATAGTCGAGATGTCCTCCTACCGGAGGAGAGAAACCCCTCGGCATTTCAGCGGTGGTATGCAGCAGCGGGTGCAGATTGCCAAGGCTATCGCCAACCGCCCAGATATATTGCTCCTTGACGAGGTTACGACAGGGCTGGATCTATCCGTTCAGGCTAAAATATTGGACGTGCTTAAAAAAATTATAAGAGATTTCAATATATCGGCGGTTCTGGTTTCTCACGATCTGGCGGTGATCAGAATGCTGGCCCATCGAACCGTGGTCATGCTCGACGGGAAGATCATCGAGCAAGGCCTTACGGATCAGGTTTTGGAGGATCCCCAGCACTTTTACACACAACAGCTTGTTCACTCGCTTTTGTGTATATAAGATTTTGTGAAGGGATGTTTCTGTATGCCAGAATTTATTTCATGTCCAGCCATAGGCTTGGTAAATGGCCTAATTGTCGGTGAACAGAAGATTATTGAGAAACATGCCCTTTTGATACGAGACGGACTCGTCACCGAGATAGTCCCTGAAGAGTATATCCCAAGTGACGTCGAGTTGATCGACACGGAGGGCGGCTATATCGCGCCGGGATTTATCGACATTCATACGGATTTTTGCGAACAGCTGTTGCAGCCACGCCCTACCAGCATGATGAACTTCGACCTGGCACTGGACCAGGTGGAACGAATTTTATCCGGTCAGGGAATCACGACGGTGTATCATTCTCTGTCGCTGCAAAACGAAAAGCTGCAAACTGTAAAAAAAGTCCGTACTTTAGAAGTTGTGGAGCAGTTGGCCCGTAAAATATGGGAACGGAGGCGTGACGATGGGCTTGTGCGCCACAGGTTGCACGCTCGCATCGAACTGGATAATCCCGCTTGCTTGAATGTTGTGAAAGATTGGATCGACAAAGGGATCGTGCATCAGATTTCTTTCATGGATCACACACCAGGTCAGGGACAATACCGAGATTTGGAAATTTATAAAAAATCCACAATGGGCTACATGGATATGACCGAAGAAGAATATGAACTGTGGATGGGCAAACAGGATGGTAAGGAAAAATTGTCTTTGAAGCAGATTGAAGAACTGATCAGTTTTGCGGAGGAACATCACGTCGCAGTGGCGTCTCACGACGACGACAGCCGGGAAAAAATCGAACTTGTTCAATCCATGGGAGTCCGTATCAGTGAATTTCCCGTAACTCTAGACGTTGCGCGCTATGCGGTGGAAAATCGTCTGCAAACGGTTTTAGGGGCACCGAACGTCCTGCTGGGCGGTTCCCACAGTGGCAATCTGTCTGCAGTGGAAGCCATTATCAATAAAGCAGGGAATATTCTATGCTCGGACTATTTCCCCGCTGGGCTTTTGTACAGCGTTTTCATTTTGCATAGGAAGCATAAGATCCCGCTTGCGGAGTGTTTCCGCCTTGTGTCCCTGAACCCAGCCAAGGCGTTGATGATAGATCGGGACTATGGAAGCCTAGCGGCCGGAAAAAAGGCGGATGTCCTGATCATCCAAGCCGGGAATATTCCCTGTATCACCGATGTTTTTACAAATGGTCGCCTTGTCGCTCACTTTCACCAATGCGTCGTTTCCGGCGGCATGCCTCAGTGACGGAGTCCGTGCGGCGTAACGATAAATGGGCAACAAAAAATGAAAACATGAAAGGAAGGATCATTATGAACAAGAGCGGATTACGGAATATTATTTGGGTTATGGCTTTTATGGCGGTTTTCTTGGGTTTTCGGGGAGATATCTGCGAAGCGGCAGAGAAAAAGGAATTCGTCCTCTGCTATCTTCCCAGTGAAGCCGCGGACCAGTACAAGGAAGCCAGAAGCCAATTGTCGGACGCATTGAGTGAAGCCATCGGAATGAAGGTCGTGGAGGTCAATACCACCGATTTCATTGGAACGGTAGAGGTCATGCGCACAGGGAAAGCGGATATGGCGCTTTTTGGCCCTCTGACTTACGCTCAGGCGTTGAAGAGGGTTGCGGTGGAACCTCTTGTTGTATATGCCAACAATGCCGATAAATCACAGTCCACATATGTCTCCTATTTGGTAGCCAACGCCAAAGACGACAGTATTCGTTCCATAAAGGACATTAAAGGTAAGGTTATGGCTTTTGCCGATCCCAACTCCACTTCCGGAAATCTGGTGCCATCTTACGAAATCATCAAGGCGTTCCCTGAGGAAAAACTCACTATGGACGATCTTCACCTGAACGGTGTATTTTTTGAGTCCGTTTTTTTTTCCGGGGCGCAAAAAGCAGGATTGCAGGCCGTGGCCAACGGTGACGTCGACCTTGTGCCAGCCGCATCGATGACATTCGACGGGGAGATGAGGGTAGGAAATATCAGCGGTGAGACGGTAAAAATCATCCACTCTTCCAACCCGATTCCCGGTTCTCCATGGACCATCCGTTCGGCGCTTGATCCCGAACTCAAAAGAAAAGTCAAAGAATTTCTCATCGCTTACAATAATGAGGCTTATTTCGACCAGTTTCACGGCAGCCCGACGGGTCGCTACCTTGAATGTTCCCCCGAAGAATACAGAGACATCATTGAGCTCAACGATTTGCTTCAGCCATAACCGATTACGACAATGAACACCGTTTTGCAAGTCAGAAACCTAAGCAAAGACTTTTATCTGTACAATCCCGGCAGAGTCATCGACGGCTGTCGGGATGTCTCTTTCTCTTTAAGGGAAAAGGAGTTTCTGGGTATTACAGGAGCGTCTGGTTCAGGGAAGTCCACAATTTTAAAGTGTATTTATCAAACATATCGCGTTAAATCCGGAGAAATTTTCTACTTTTCTCCGACCGCAGGTTGCGTTGATTTGACGAAAATCCCAGAGAGAGAAATTACGCGAATCCGGAGGCAGGAGATCGGGTATGTTTCACAGTTTTTGGAAACGCTTCCCAGGGTAACCGCTCGTCAGATCGTGGAGGACTCCGCTCTGGAAGCCGGCGTTTCAAGAGAAGAGGCGCAAAAAGCGGCAGAAGAGGTGCTGAATTATTTTAAATTGCCGTTGTCCCTGTGGGATATTTATCCGTATATGTTCTCGGGCGGCGAAAAATTACGGCTGAACCTCGCGAAAGCTATGGTGAAAACCCCGCGTCTTTTGCTTTTGGATGAACCGACGGCGTCTCTGGATGAGGATGCAAAAAAACTGGTCAAAGAATTGCTTCAAAAATTGATCCAAAAAGGGACAGCCATGATCGGCATTTTCCACGATCTCGATTTTATGCGCGGTTTGTGCGATCATGTCTACAATATGGCTCACGGCGGAGAGGCTGGAAAAGGAAACTTATGAAAGAAGAGGTAGAGCACGTATTCAGGGCTGATTTGCACATTCACAGTTCTTTTTCCGACTGTCCGCGCGGTCTAAAGGAATTGTTTTCTCTCGCGCGGCGGAATGGAATCACCCATATGTCCTTGACCGATCATGATACCGTCTGCGGTTGCATTGAAGCACAAACACTGGCGAAGCAGACCGGAATCCGCTTCATAAAGGGGATCGAAATCTCCGCATTCGATTTTCGCGAGCAAAGGAGCAACCGAAACAGGAAAGTTCATATTTTAGGTTATGGATTTAAAAGCGATGCTTTATTACAAGATTTTTGTTCACCTGTTCGGGAGCGGAGGCATCGGAATTCTTTACGACAGATCGAAATTCTGAGGGAGACTCTAAAATACCGGATAACTGAGGGCGACGTTGCGGAATACGCATTCGACGTTATCTACAAGCAACATATTTTGCATTATTTACGGGACAGCGGGCAAACCCCCTCTATTTTTCATGATTATGATCGACTGTTTAAAAACAAAGGGCCTTGTGATTTCGATATTGTGTACCTTGACGCGCGAGATGCTGTGAGGGCAATTGTAGAAGCGGGAGGTGTTCCTGTTCTTGCTCATCCTATGCAACAAAACAATTTGGAGCTGCTCCCGTCGCTATGTTCAGAAGGTTTAGCCGGAGTGGAGTTGGAGCATTATACGGCCTCTGGAGAAAATAAAAACGAAATTTTGGAGATCGCATCACGTCATGGCTTATTTTGCACAGGTGGCAGTGATTATCATGATTTCTATAGTAAAGAACCTCTGGAAATAGGAAGTCATTGTGCGCCACATTCCGCTGAAATTATATTTTGACTCGATAAACAATGAAGCTCTCGGCTATGCCGGGGAAGATAAGTAGAGCGGAAGCCTTTATCTATCTCAATCTTCTTACTCCGGCATTGAAATATCGATATGATATAGAGTTTTGGATACTCCAATGCTTAAGAAACGAGCGAAGCATAAATACGAAGAAATTTTCACGCCAGTCCATTATCGTTACAATTTTTTCAGGAATTACTGAAGTTGGAATTATGGGCAAAGCACAGTCTGCCACCGATTCTTGCCGATCAAGCCGGGTAGTTTGGAGATGTCGTTCAGTTTTTCTCCAATGCGGCAGGATGATCGATACAGGCCGCGTACACTTTTACTTTTCGGAAAAATCTCCTTCCGCGCAGCGGTAGTACACAAGATTGTTCAGGAAAGGCACGCGGTCCTTGGCGAACATCTCGTCGATGGTCAAAAACAGATAGCCGTCCTTTTCCAGCCTGTCGGCGAGCATTCCCGTGTAAAGATCGCAGCGCGGATGGGTGTCGTGGCATAGAATAATATCTCCATGCTCCGTTTGTTCCGCGACGGCGTTGACGACAGCCTCCGGCGAACGATGAGATTTCCAGTACAAATCGCTCGCGTTCACGCTCCATTGGATGACGGCCCACCCGGCCTCCGAGGCGACCAGCGGCTCGTACCGCCCATAAGGCGCACGGTTGTAGGCGCTGGGAATGCCGGTTGTTTGTGTCAACGCTTCGTCCACCTTGCGGCGGATGGCACGGATGGCCTGGATCGGTTGATTGCTGGTGTCCGTGTGAAGCCAGTTGTGCCCGCCGATCGCGTGGCCCTCGTCGCGTTGGCGCTGTACGAGGTTCGCGTTTTTCCCAAGGTTGCTTCCGCTGATAAAAAATGTGGCGCGTACGCCCTTTTCCATCAGCACGTTGAGCAAGCGCGGCGTCGCTGCCCCCGGGCCATCGTCATAGGTCAGGGAAACCATCCGGTAGTAACGCTTGTTGTCGGTCTGCTCGAACGCCTTGGCGCTCATGTGCCCGTACAGTTCGGGGTAGTAGAATGGGACCTGTATAATGGAAGACTTGCCCTCGAATAGCCGCGAGGCCGGGTAATGAAGGATCAGGGACATACCGTACAGCGTGAAGTCCGCCCTATGGAGGTTTTCGCGTCGGAGCATCTGTTCCATGACGCGGGTGTTACAGCCGAGGTCAGGGTAATAGCGTAAAAACGCTTTGCGCACTCCGGCTTCGAGAAGCCCCCACACTGCGCTTTGTTCCTCGAACAACGTTCTCAGAGTGATGCGCTCGCCGGTGTTCATGTCGTAGGTACGGGTGGTGAAAGCGGTTGTCTGAATCTCGCCTTCGAACGTCACCCGCGCCGAGACCATGAAGGACAGCCAGGACGTTCCCGTGCGGCTATAGGCAACGTTAACGTCCAGTCGCGAACTCGCGCCCTCCGCGTCCCTCGTATACAAGGCAGCGTAGTTGTCCGTCAGGGCCTTGAGTTCGTTGTCAACGCTATCGAGGCAGGTATCGGCTCGCCACACTGAAACGGAGCCTCCGTTTTCCAGAACAATGTTGGTTCGCGTCATCGCGACTCTCTGGCACGTGCCCGCGTCCGCCGAGCCGGAAAAGGCGATAAAAACCGCCAGAAAACAAAAAAGAACCCTGAGTTCCGCCCAGACCCGGCAAGGGCCGTGGGCTCCTGCACCCCGCCTCAATTACATCCCTCCTGAAGTCCGTCCTCTGGCGCTGTTGAGGAGGACAATAAAGGCTCCGGCGTTGTGCAATACCGCGCCGGAAAGGGCCGTGACGACGCCGCAGGCGGCGAGAGCGATCAAAACGAGGCTGCTCAGAAAGGCGAGGGCAATGTTTTGCCGTATGAGTTCTCTTGTCCGCCGGGCGAGGTCGATGACGAAAGGAATGTTGTCCAGGCGCCCGCCCGTGAGTACGATGTCGGCGCTTTGGATCGCCGTGTCGCTGCCGGTGCCAGCCATAGCGATGCCCACATCGGCCTCGGACAGCGCGAGAGTGTCGTTGATTCCGTCCCCGACGAACGCGACCCTATGATATTTTCTGGCTTCCCTGACAATCTGTTGTTTTTGCTCCGGTAAAATCTGCGACCTCACGACATCTATGGTACACGCTTCTTTGATTCGCTCCGCCACGTCGCTTTTATCGCCCGTCAAAAGGCAGGTTTCCTTTATGCCCATCCGCTTGAGGGAGGCGATCATCTCGGGCGCATTCTCGCGCAATGCGTCGCTGAAAGTGATCGTTCCCATAAACCGTCCGTTTCGGGCAACGTAAGCCGATGTCGCCGCAACGGCTGTCGTCGCAATTTTCGTCGTCCCGACCTCGTCTGGCAGCGGAACACCGAAAGAGGACAACAACACCTCGCTGCCCAACAAAACCGTGTCGCCGTCCCTTACTCCCACCATTCCCATGCCAGCTCGCTCAGTTACCGTAAAATCTCCTTGGTCCGGGATGTCCGCGTGTGAGGCAATCGCGCATGAAACAATCGCCTCCGAGACAGGGTGCGTGGAATGTCTGGCGACCGAAAGCGCCGTTGCGTACAGCGCCTCCTCCGAGACGCCCTCCGGCGGAACACACTGTTGCAGAACGATCTCCCCGCTGGTCAGAGTCCCGGTTTTGTCGAAGAAAACGGCCTCTACCTGCGCCAGTTTTTCGACGAATTCCGCGTTTTTGATCAGCACGCCGCGCCGGGCAGCAGCCCCCAAAGAAGCTATGAGCGGCGCGGAGCTGACCAGCATGTGTCCGCAGGGACAGGAAACCACCAAAATCGCCACGGCGCGATCCACCTGCTTGGTGAAAAGCCACACCAAAGTGGCGGCTGTCAAGGTCAGAGGGATATAGTACGCCATAAAACGGTCCGCCATACGGCTTTCGGGTGTCGCGCTTTTTTCGACCTCCTCCAGGATTTTTACGATCTTATGAAATGAGGTGTCCTGACAGGTCTTTTCCACCTCGACGGTCAAGACCCCCTGCATGTTCAGCGTTCCGGCGTAAACGAGGTCGCCCGGCTTCACGTCGCAGGGCAACGATTCGCCGGTGAGGGATTGTTGGTTGACGCTGGACTCGCCCGCAAGGATTTTTCCGTCGATGGGAAACCCCATGCCGGGCTTGACGAGAATCACGTCCCCCACGGACAAATCCCCTGCGGGGACCTCCGCCTGAACTCCATCCTGCAGGCGAATGGCTGTGTTGGACTGCATTTTTTTCAATCCTTCGATCGCGTCGCGCCCTCCGACAATGCTTTTTTCTTCGAGGAAATGCACAAGAGCGAGTAGAAGTGGAATCAGGATCGCGAGTACGTACTGACCGTTTAGAACGCTGACGAGCATGGCGATAGTGACCAAAATCTCCATGGCGGAGCAAAGCTCTTCCCTCAAAAAACCCTTGATGGCCGTGATTGTGGTTGGAATCCCGACGATCAGTATCCCGATCAGGTAGATCAGACCCACGATCGCGCTCTGTGAAGGGTTCAGAATCCCGTAGACCTGTGCCGCGGCGAGACAGGTGAGGGCGCTCATCGCCTGCAGAATATCCGCGGAAAATCGTTTTTCCTCGGATAGAGACAAAATACTCTGCGCCCCCGCTATCTCCGTTATGGGGGTTATAGACGTTATGGAATGGTTGAGTTTTCTCATAAAACAAGCCTTCTCCCTTTCAGAACCGGTACTTTTACTTTTAAGGCAACAACAGGCGCGGACCGATTTCATCCTCATTCCCGCGAACGACAACCCGCATCCTCGACAGGAGAGCGCCCACGCGACTGCGGAAGACGCCCTCGGTCACCACGTCCGGGTTTTGCGCGTACCGGGCGTACAGGCCATCGAACGCGGCGATATCCGTCCATGCCCCGGCGAGCGCCTCGTTTTGACGGCTTTTGGCGTTCTCCACAAGCTGCTGTGCCTTGGACTGCGCGGTCGGCAGCGTGTTGACGCGGTATCCGTTCGCCTGCTGAATCGAGGTTTCTTTCTGCGCCGCCGCCGCGATCACCGCGTTGAAGTCGGACATGACCTCCTCCGGCGGAGTGAGGGCCGTCAGTTCCACGTTTGTCAGGATCACGCCGCTTTTCACGGCATCCAGAAGCGTCTGCGCACCGCGCCGGACATCCTCCGCAAGCTGTACTTTGCCGGTTGTGAGCAGCGCGTCCACGTCCAGACGCGAAACCTGTCTCTGTAAAACGCCGCTCACCGTCCCGTCGATGACCCGCGCCGCGTCTCCGTGATATAGAGCGTAGGCTAGGGGATCGCCGATCCGGTATTTGACGGCGGCCTCGACCAGCAAAATGTTGTTGTCGCCCGTAATCAGGTATCCGTTGCGGTTGACGTCGATGTCGATGGCGTTGCCCTTCGCATAATGGGTCGCGACCGTGACCTGTCTCACCTTGCCGACGGGGATCTTGACGACCTCGTCGATGACGTGGGGAAAGGCGAAGTGCAGCCCGGGCCTTTTTATCCGATCCGCGGGGTTCTCTCCCGTCAGCCGCCCAAAGCGCAGCACCACCGCGATCTCGTCGCTTTCTACTTTATAGGTGCACGAGAACAGCAGCGAGACAAGGCAGACCGCAGCCAGAAGGGGTTTCAGAAATTTTACGCTCCCATCGAAAACCTTGCTCAGTTTGTGTTCCCATTTATCTTCTTGCATATTTGTCAGTCGTGTCTTTTCTGTTTGTCGGTCAACACGCTGAAAGGGGATTCTTCGCTGTTGATAATCAGTACCGTTTTGTCGCCCACCGATTCTTCCAGAGCCGTGAGACGCTTGAGAAATGTGAAAAGCTCGGGGTTCTTTTCATAGGCTCCCGCATAAATCTCCGCGACCCGCTTTTCGGTTTCGGCCTCGATGACCGCCGCCCGAGCCTGGCCATCCGCTATGATCTGCGCCGCGTCAGCGTCCGCTTTGCTTCGGATGATGGTCGCGTCCCGTTCACCCTCGGAGAGCAGTTGCGTCACATATTTTTGGCGCTCGGTGCGCATCTGCTCGAATACGCTCTCCACGTTGGAGTTGGGCAGCGCCAACCTCTTGATCTGTACTGTCTCGACACGGATACCGTAATTTTCCCGCGCTCTGGACGTCACCATCGCCTGTATGCCTCTCTCGATTTCGTCCAGCCGTATGTCCTCGGACTTGACCGACACGAGGGAGGATAGTTCATAACCGCCCATCACACCGTTTTTCGCGTTGGCCAGCAGGTCGTTCAGGTACTGACGGGCGGTCTCCATGTCGCCGATACTGGTGTAAAACAGCGAAGGATCGGCTATCTTCCAAACCATGTAGGTCTGCAGAATGACGTTTTTCTTGTCGTGAGTCAGGGTTTCCGTGTACCCGGAGTCCAGGTACTGGCTTCGCGTGTCGAGGTCGATGACGTTCTCCGCCGGCCAGGGGAGTCTGAACCTCAGACCGGCCTCCTCGCAGACCTCGCGTATCTTTCCGAAGCGGGACACGATGGCGCACGTCCCCTCTCTCACCACGAAGGTGAAACCGAAAGCCCCCAAAATCACCACGAGCAACAGGGCGCAAATCCACTTCAGGTGTCTTTTCATCGTCTACTCTTAAAACTCCCGTTCCATAAAAATCGGACTCATACCCATTTGAAACAATTTAAAACAAAAGGCCCGAAGTTAGACTAGTTAAAGGCCTTCGTACTCTATTGAATGAGATTGGGTATCAGTCCGTTTGTAATCAAATACCGGCGCGCGTTCTTCGCTGTGTCGGGGGAGAATACGTAGAGGCGCCCCCCCTGAATGACCCGTCGGTACGCATCCGTCGTCTTGCGCAGTTCATAACACTCGGGCGAGACCCTCCAGGCGAGAAAAGCGTTCTCGTACACCGCCATATCTCTCCGGGCCAGACTGATCCTTTCCGTCTGCCGGGCCGTCGCGGCAAGGATCGATCGCTCTTTCTCTTGAAGGGCGGCGTTATGGGTTTTTTCCGCGTCCGCCCCGGCTCGGGCGATCAGCGTTTCTTTTTGGATGGAGGCGCCGACGACGCCGTGGTACACCTCCGCCAAGTCGATGGGCGGGTGGATACTCTCGATGATGACCTCGTTGACATAGAGCCCCAGCCGTGACGCATATTCGGACAGTTCTCCGGACAATTCTTCCGACAGCCCTTTGCGATCCACGCTGAGCATGGTGTTCAGGTCGGACGAAAGGGTTCTTCGCATCATCATTTCGTAGAGCTTGGAGGACAAAAGCCCCTCGGGGTCCGCGTAGCGCGTCACGTAACCGTGCAGGTCGAGAATTCTGTAGGACACGCGCATGTTGAGGGCTATCATCTCGCTGCCGTTGCCCAGCAGGAGCGCGTATTCCTCGCCGCCGTGCTCGCTGTTCCAGAGATAATCCCGGCTCGCGGAGGGGATATACCCGATTTGCATGTTCCTCACGCGGGAAACATCGTAGATGTCGGCGCGATCGATCGGCCAGGGCAGCTTGAAGTGCAGGCCCGGCCGTTTGACGGAATCGGCATCCAGTGCGCCCAAGCGGTAAAGCAGAGCCTCCTGATGGGGCTCGATGACATATAAACAAGTGGAAAGCAGCAACATCCCGCCGCCCAACAGCGCCATCCAGGGAACCAGCCGAAGGGCGTACCCGGCGCACCACGTGGATTTGAAGGACAGTCCCGTGCGTTCCTCCCAGGAGACGCTTCTGTCGAACAACTTCATGTGTTCCGGCAGACAAAACAGCGGTGCATATGAAAACGCGGCCGTCATGTCCCCTCGCAACATGTCCCGTCCCGCGCCGCGCAGCAGCCCCGCGGCAAAGTAAACGCACCCGCCCGTGATGAACCACTCGGCAATGAGCGTCAAATCCTTGTTTCCCCATTGTTTGAGGGCTATAGCGACCGCGGCGCACAAACTTATCCCGCAGAACGTCTGGAACATGTTATGAAGCACGGGGGCGCAGGAGACGGCCCTCAACCGCCTTTGTCTCTTGAAGAGTTCGGCCAGGACGAAGGCAAAAATACCGAGACCCGCAACGATGCAAAAGACGGAGGCCGAATACTGAAAGGGCTCGCTCCGGTAATGTCTGTAAAACAAAAGGGGTGAATAATGCGCCCAGTTCAGCCGAGCGAACAGGAACAACAGAAGAGCGAGCGCGAGGCCGTAGGCGAAGTTCAGCGCGTGTATCGAAAAAGCGCAAAATCCTGCGAGAGCGGCGACGCGCCGACGCAGAAGATTATCTTTCGCTCCATCCTTTTCATCTTCAGCATGTTTTCCATTTTCAGCGTGTTTTTCATTCATTCCCGGCTCACTTGGGGCGACACTCATTGCGGAAAATTTTCGGCGGGCAAAATCCAGCGCGAGGCGCAGGGCGGCGAAAATCCCGAACATCAAGGTGACGTCGGCCAGGAATCGCGAGACGAGGGACAGGTGGTCGAGCAGGAAGGAATAATGCTCGTAATTGTTCGTCCAAGCCAGGGAAGACAAAAATTTTGCCAGTACCCAAAAGGCTATGCCGGCCGGAGCCAGACAGCAAAAGGTGCCGGCGCCCTGTTCCGACGCCTGGGAAACGAACATAAAATGGAATCGCCCCTGACCGCGGTTCATGGTATTCCTCCCGTTCAAATACAAATACAAAAACAAAAATACCCCCGCGAAACAGTAAAGCGCAGATTTGTAAAATTTGTGTAACGTTTGAATTGAAAAACGCCGCAAATCTGGTGAATTAAGATAAAAAAACTAAAATTAGGATAGCTAAAAAACAAGTCAATTGCTTTATTTAGCGCGTGTAAATTTAAGATTTTTTAAGTTAAACGACTATGCTTCGGTGGCGAAGAACTGGAACGGCCTTACAAAACATTTACCCTTTTGTAACACGATGTTTACAGTCTTTTATACAATCAATAAGAAGACCAACGAAGTATGGGCATCAAGCACGGACACCGAGGAACATCCTGCGGAATATGTGGGGCTTTTGCTCAGGTTGGCGACGTTGTATTTTAACAGGAGGGCTGTTTATGAGGAAAATTTTGTACTTGATCCATTGTCTGTTTTGTGTTGTCCTGTTTTCGAATTTTGCCGAAGCTGCTCATGTCCAATCTTTCAGTCTCGAAGCGCACTACGCCGTACCTGGAGGAGGGGTGGCCGAAATCGTGGCCGGAACTCCCGACGGATTGTTTCTTTTTTACACCAACGCTTCCGGCGGCAAAGTCGGTGTGCTGGACATCTCGAATCCGGAAACCCCCTTTCCGGTGGCGGATATCGCAATGGGCGACGCGGAGCCCACTTCGGCAGCGGTCAGCCGTGACGGCAAATATCTGGTGGCCGTCGTCCGTAACGGCGATGGGTTGGACAAGCCTACTCCCGGAACGCTTTTCATTTATGACATCGAAAAACGGAGCGATCCTCGTGTTCTCGGTTACGTGAACATCGGTATCGGTCCCGATTCCGTTGCGTTGGCCGAGCGCGACGGAAAACTTGCCGCGATTGTGGCGATAGAGGACGAGGAAACGGATTCGGAAGGAGAGGCCACTATCGACGGCAAGCGTCCGGGAAGAGTCGATATCGTGACTTTGAACATTGAGGACCCTGCCGCTTCCCAAGTCGCCTCCGTGGAGTTTCCAAAATCCATGCTCGACGGAATCCAGGGCCTTAATTTCAGCGCCGACCCTCAGCCGGAATTTGTAGCCATTCATCCCAATCAGCGCGAGTTCGCCGTGACCCTTCAGGAAAACAACGCCGTAGCTATTGTGGACATCGAGAATTTTGAGAGCCCCAAAGTGAAAACCATCTTCTGCGCCGGAACGGCAGAGCGCAAAGCCGATCTGAAAAAGGACGGGAAAGTGGATTTCGCGGACGCCTTCAAAGGACGTCGAGAACCCGACGGAGTTGCCTACATAACTGTGGGGAACAAAGTATATCTCGCTTTGGCGAACGAAGGAGATACGAATCTGAAAACCTTCGGCGACGGAGTGTATTCCGGAGGAAGGGGCCTCAGCCTGTATCGCATCGATGGAAAATCCGATGGAAAATCCGGCAAGTTGGAGGCGACCTTGGTTTGGGATTCGGGTCTCGAACTGGAGCGCGCGGCGTCCTTGTTAGGGCATTATCCCGAATCACGCTCCAATTCTCGCAGCCTGGAAATGGAAGGAGTAGTCGGAGCGCGTCTTTACGACGACAGCCTCATGATCGCCGTTTCCGAACGCGGCTCGTTTGCCGCCGTCTACCGCGTCAATGATCCAGAGAAACCCGAGCTGATCGAGATTCTTCCAACGGGCGTTTCCCCGGAAGGCGTGACGGTCCTGACGGGGCGAAGCGACGGAAAGAAGCTCCTGGTTACAGCCAACGAAGTTGACGGAACGATCAATATCTATTCTGCAAAAGACTCCGCCGGAGCGTCCGACCCGGAGAATCCCGCGATTTATTCGAAAAACATCCCCTGGAGCGCCTTATCGGGCTTCACCTCCGACGGACAGGACATTTACTCCGTTCCCGACAACGCCCGTTCTCCCTCCGTTATCTGGCAGTTGAGCATGAAAGATGTCCACAGCGGGCGTGTTGAAGTTTCAAAGGAGATTCCCCTAAAAAAAGAAGGTATTCCTGTCGCATACGATTTGGAGGGAATATGCTGGACAAAAGAAGGCTTCTGGCTTGCCTCTGAGGGGGCCGAAAGCGCGGGAAACCTTTTGGTCTTCGCGCGGCATGACGGAACGGTGGAAGCGGAGTATCCCCTGCCGTCCGAATTTTTCGCCAGATACGGCGATCCGAAAAATTATGGCTTCGAAGGCGTAACTGCAGCGCCGAATGGGAAAATTTATGCGGTGCTCCAGCGCGGTTTCGCTCTGAACGGCTCCGAGGCGGCTATTCTGTGTTTCGATCCTGTCTCCAAAGATTGGCAAGTCGCCGTGTATCCCCTGGAAACACATTCGAAAGATCCAAAAAAGTTTTGGATGGGGCTCTCGGATATCACCGCGCTTGACGACGGAAGGCTTTTGCTCCTGGAGCGGGACAAAGGCATGGGGGGAACGGCTGAAGTGAAAAGGATTTACGCCGTCGATTCCCAAACATTCGCCAACGGGAAAAAACTGGAAAAGAAACTTGTGTTCGATATTTTGAAAGAAAAAAATCTGCTGCTGGAAAAGGTAGAAAGCCTCTGCGTTCTGAACGGCGTCATGTGGATTGCTACAGACAACGATGGCGCGGGCTGGACACAAATGCTCAACCTGGGCTCAGTGCCGAAGCAATAACGAAAGAAAACAAAAACACACCTGAGAACCAAGTCAGCAGTGACGAATCGTTCCTCACTTTCAGGGGCGGTTCGTCGCTTTGCTTTATTTTCCTCTCTCACGGAGCTCCGTTACATAATTTTTACTTTTCTTTGATTTTTATGTGACATACAGGGGTAATAATACGGCTTGTTTCAGGCTTGTTTCAGACGAAGACGGAACACTATTTTGGGAGGGGTTAAAATTGAGGAAGTTTTTGTTTACGTGCCTGCTGTGTACTCTGTGCGTGCCGGCTGTCGCCGAGGAGAGGCCCGGGCTGACCTATACGGACCCGTATATGGTGACGCTGAACCCGGCCAACGAAATGAACATCATTTGGCTGACGAAAGAACCCTGTGAAGGCGTCGTCGAATACGGCACGACACCCGACATGGGCAGCTTCGCGAAGGCCGTGGGGTATGAACTCAAGGGTATGCGCACCTCCGCGACTCCGGAGGGATACGACCCGGTTCCCGAGAAGAACCCCGAGCTTCCGGTCTACCAGTTGATCGCAAAGCTGGGGAATCTGAAACCGGGCACTGTGGTTTACTACAAGGCGACCACTAAAAAAGGCGACAAAAGCGAGAGCGGCAAGAGATTTTTCTTCAAGACCGCGCCGGAGAAGGGCAAGGATTTCGATTTCGCTCTGGTCAGCGACATGCAGTTGAAGGTAAAGACGAAAGAAACTCTGTACTTCCTCGGGATGCAGCACAAGGACTTCATTCTGTTCGCCGGGGACCTCGCCAATACCCCCTGGAAGGCGGGCGAGTGGTTCGACGTCACCGGTTGTTACCAGGCGCCGGGCGAGGACGACCGCACGTTTTTCGAGGCGTTTCAGCAGGACGACAGCAACTGTCAGCTCATGCAGTACATGCCGGTATTTTACTGTGCGGGCAACCACGAGGTGGACGACCAGCGCGTTTCCACCGAAAAAGCCTTCGCCACGGACGACTCCAAGTGGTCGTGGTCGATCTACATGCAGCTTTTCCGCCCCCTCTATCCCGAACAGGAGTACGGCGTGGGCGGCCGCCGCTGGTACAGCGCCAACTACGGAGACCTGCACATCACCTCTATAAATGTGCATCGCTGGCAGGCCTGGGATGGCTTTGAAGCCCCCGGCTGGATCACGAAGGACGACATTTCGCCCGCTAGCAAACAGGTCAAATGGCTGAAAGAAGATCTCGAAAAATCCGACGCGAAGTACAAGTGGGTCCTTATGCACTGGCACATGCTCAATCGCGGCGAGGACGGCTACACTCACGTCTCCGATCCGGTCATTGATAAGAAGGACCCCACGAAAGTGGCGTATCCCGCAGGAGATTACTGTTACGACGTCCTGCGCCCCCTCTTCGAGCAGTATGGCGTCAACGCCGTGAACTACGGGCACAGCCACGTCTACGAGCGTTATTTGGTCAACGGAGTCAACTACATTGAAGCCGCCTCCATCGGAAACAACTACCGCGGAACCAACGACCCCTACCACTTCTCCGGGGTGCAGCCCGTCATCGAGGCGAACGACTTCCGCACCTTCATGCTGGTCCACGTGGGCAAAAACGGCATGACGGCCGCCGGAATGCAGGCAAGCCTCGAAGACAACAAAATCGGTTATATCGGCCGAGTGATCGACACCTTTACGGTCGCGGAAGCGAAATAGCCTCGAAGGCAAAATATTTCTCGGCGCCACCGCGGCGGATCGGTGCCGCCGAGATTCTCAAACAAAATCGAGATTGATCTGGGAGGTGTGTCTGTTGCGTCTGTTGCAAAAGAAAAGTGAGTGTCCCACACAAGGGTTTCTTGTAGTAATTCTGATTGTGGCGATGTTTTTTTTCACTTCGTCGGTTTCAGCGTCAGAAGCGGGGTCTGGGTTCACGGAAGTCAAACGCTTCAAGGCTGCCGAGGCCAATCAGGGAATAGCCGTCGATGAAAAATATTTTTACGCTATCGACAATGCCAAAATAGGAAAATACGACAAAAATACCGGCGTACAGGCGGCAAAATGGGAAAGAAGCACAGAATACCCGGCCATTCACTTTGACGGCGGCGTCGTGGTAGACGGAAAACTTTATATTCCTCATTCCAACTATCCAGAGAGCCCCATGACCAGTTCTATAGAGATCTTCGATACTGCGACACTGAAACCTGTGGCCACGCACAGTTTTGGAATCATGCTCGGGTCGCTGACGTGGATAGATCGTCACGATGGTGCGTGGTGGGCTGTATTCGCCAATTACAGCCGCGTTTTTGGCACCAATCGCGAGCCCTATGGCAATTCCTACTGGACGGTCTTCGTTAAAATGGACGACAACTGGCAGGTTCAGCAGAGGTGGATTTTTCCGGAAGATATGATACAGCGCTCCGAGCCTATGAGTATTTCCGGAGGATCCTGGGGACCCGATGGATTGCTTTATGTTTCTGGACACGACCACCCGGAGGTTTACGCCCTGAAAATACCGAAAATGGGGTCCGTGTTGGAACGGGTCAAAACCCTGCCTGTGAATATCGCGGGGCAAGGAATAGCCTGGGATCGGAGCACCTCGAACACTCTTTATGGCATTGTGCGCAAAACAAAAGAAGTGATCGTGTCTCAGTTGCGGTAGAAAATTTTATAAATGGAGACCTATGTCATGAATGGAGCTATGGAGATGTTTTGGAGAAAATTGGGGAAAATAGCGGCGTCATGTTGGATCGTCGGAACCTTGGCTGTAGGGTTGGCGGGATCTGCCTGGGGGATCGACGAAAATTTCCTGGTAATTGCCCATCGAGGAGCCAGCGGCTACAGGCCGGAACATACTCTGGCGGCTTACCAGTGGGCTATCGACAAAGGCGCCGATTTCATAGAGCCCGATCTGGTGTCCACCAAAGACGGATATCTGATTTGCCGTCACGAAATGAACATCGAGGGTACCACCGACGTGGAGGAAAAATTTCCCGACCGCTACCGCGAAACGGAGTTGGACGGCGTGCCCGTGAAACGATGGTACGCCTACGACTTCACTCTGGCGGAGATCAAGACCCTGCGCGCCAAAGAACGACTCGAAAACCGCTCTCACGCCTATGACGGACTGTACGAAATTCCCACGCTTCAAGAGGTCTGCGAGTTGGTCAAAAAGGTAAAGGAGAAAACGGGCAGGACGATCGGCATCTACCCGGAGACGAAGTCGCCCACGGCGCACAAGGAGCTGGGGCTCGACTTCGAGGACGAACTTTTGGAAATTCTGGCTGGCTACGGATACGTGGATGCCTCCGCGCCGGTATTCATCCAGTCTTTCGAGACGGACAACCTGAAATACCTGGCGACAAAAACGAAGATCCGGCTCGTCCAGTTGATGAGTTCCGCCGAGGACATGAAGGTCGAAAGGCTGAAAGAATTCAAAACCTACGTCTATGGAATAGGCCCCTACACCAAGATGGTTCTCCCCACTAACGAAAAGGGCGATACCCTTCTTTCCCCCACCTCTCTGGTGGAGGATGCTCACAATCTGGGGCTGAAAGTCCACGTCTGGACGCTGCGCGTCGATGGGCCCAACAACGAATACAGGGATGTGGCGGCGTTTAAGAAAGATCCGAAAGAAATGTTCAGAGCCTTCATAGCGGCCGGGGTCGACGGATATTTCACGGACTTTCCCGACTTGGGCGCGGAGGTCAAAGGGGAATACGTCATCGGAAAAACTGCCGGAAAGAACGGCGGCAGCGGCTGCACCGCCTCCTCTCTGGGCGCGTTGTTGTTCGTACCGATCTTTGCCGGCGCGTGTATCTTTCGGAAAAGATAGGCGTCGGCTCGAGGGGCAGAGGGTGTTCTGCCCCTCCGAGCATAAGTCTCGAAACTTACAAGACGAGGAATGTGAAAGCTGCTCATGATCATGAGGCATGGTCATATTGCGGTACAACCCCTTCTCTGACATCACCCTGTCCAACTCAAACAGCAAGATCAACGCTATGAACCCCACAAATAAAATGAAAATAGACTTGTGAGCCCATTATGATAGAATGTCTCCATCGTCGGTCTGATGGCGAGGCTTTGAGGATCAATGCCACTTTCGATTTACGGGAGGAGACGGTCTCATGGCAGCATTCAACTTCATGGACACGGGATCATACGCCGTTTTTTTTAAAAGGCAGGGCATAGAGTTCACTTGGCGAAGGATCGGTATCGACGCATTGGGCGCTATGGCCCACGGTCTCTTCGCGTCATTGCTCATCGGTACTATTATGAACACCTTAGGCAGCCAGCTCGGCATTCCCTTTCTCAATCAAATAGGCGGATTCGCTACCGCCGGAACAGGCGCAGCCATGGCGTTTTCCATCGGCTTTGCGATGAAGGCGCCGCCTTTCGTGTTATATTCTCTGGTGGCGGTAGGTCAGGCAGCAAACGTTCTGGGGGGTTCCGGCGGGCCGCTGGCGGTGTACTTTATCACCCTGATCGCGGTGTTCTCCGGGAAGCTGGTCTCCAAGGTCACCCCCATCGACCTGATCATTGCGCCTTTCGTCACCATCTTTGTCGGCATTTCCTCAGCTTATTTGCTGGCCCCTCCAATCGGCAGGCTTGCCTCCTCTTTTGGTATCGCCATCATGTGGGCGACGGAAATGCAGCCGTTCGTCATGGGCATTTTGATCTCGGGGATAGTCGGTATCATCCTCACCTTACCCATCAGCTCGGCCGCGATATGCGCAGCTTTGGGCTTGGTGGGCCTGGCGGGCGGGGCGGCCGTCGCCGGGTGCTGTGCCCATATGGTGGGCTTCGCCGTGGCCTCCTGGCGGGAAAATAAAATCGGCGGACTGCTGGCGCAAGGGCTCGGCACGTCCATGCTGCAAATTCCCAATTTAATGAAAAAGCCCATTTTATGGCTGCCCGCCATAGCCGCTTCGCTGGTCAACGGCCCGGCGGCGACGGTTATTTTCAATTTGAAGCAAAACGGCCCGCCCATCTCATCCGGCATGGGCACTTCGGGTATGGTAGGTCCCATCGGAGTCATCTCCGGCTGGTTCGCCCCCGCGGAAACGGCTGCGGTGATAGGAGAAACGGCCATAGTCCCCACGTACTTCGACTGGCTGGGTTTGTTGATGGTCGCCATTGTCATTCCGGCCGTTGTCGCCTGGTTTGTCTCGGAGTGGATGCGTAAACGCGGAATGATCAAAGATCGGGACTTGTGGATCGAGTGCTAGGGGGTAGGGGAGATAGAAACGCGAAGAACGCGATCTGAAAAAATACAGCCGGTGAACGCCTTTCTGGGGCGCGTTATGCCCCGCCAATACGAGCATCGGCTGAAACTGGAGAACGCGGCCGCGGAGTGGAGTCGCGTGGTAGGGCCTGTTTTGGCCGGGCAGTCGGCGCCGGTGGACGTCTCGGACAGGGAATTGCTTGTGGTGGCAGAGACTCCCCTGGTGGCGAACCTCCTGTCGATGATGGCCGGCAATATCGCCCATACTCTGCAAGAGTGCTGGCGGTTCGAGATAGAAAAAGTGAAGATAGTGGTGGGTCGGCCTCCCTTGAAAAGCCAAGGCAGAGCTTATGCTCAACCCAAGTCCTCGCCTGTGTGGGTGAAAGAAGAGGACGTGCAAAATCTTGCGCGGAACTATCTGGAAACCTCTCCCGAACTCCCGGAGGACGTTGTCGAGTCTTTTGCCCGTCTCCAAGCCTTTTTCGCCACGCGCTTCGGGGGAAAATAATTTGCAAAATGGCGTCAACAACTTAAGAAAGGTTGGACAGATTGGAGAACTGGGAGCGACGTTTAAAATTCCTATAGATGTCACCGGCGCAAAGAACGCGGACGGCTTACCGATCAAAGGGGCACTGGTACCGAGCAGCGCATCAATTTTCGAGAGAACTCCTTGGGGAGGCCACGTTCAACAAAATGGTTTCGTTCCTGAAAGATATAAAAGAGCAAGGTGACGCCAACCGGCAGTACGAGCATCCAGAGCGGGGAGAGTTCTACCTAAAACCTGAACAATAGTTACTCAAAACTTCATCCTCAGATAACCCCAAGTTTGGTTAGGAAAAGACGATCACGGCTAATGATTTCCGTACGCCACCTCCGTTTGCTCATGTTGGTATTGACTTTAGTCTCTTCGATACAGTCAAACCAAGCAAACAGAGGCTCGATAGATATGTCGTTCAGCCAATCCAGAAGGGACTTTTCCTCTTTCAGATTCCGTGCTTTGTCGTGAGCGGGATCCCCATTCTTTATGGCAAGGGTCTTCTTTATATCGCTGATGACTTTATGCAGGTACTCATTGTAGCAAAGCGCCACGAATTGGCAGAAGAATCGTCCGTTCAGACTCTCAGGATTAACTTTAGTTTTTTAAACTAAACAACTATAGATGATTGAGATGAATGGGTGAGCCCGTCTCTTTCGCTATGAATTCGGAAAGAGACGGGCTCAGTTTTCTGTGGTCCGTCTTCGTTGCAGAAGCGATATCTTTGCTGTTAACGCCCGGCGTAAAGCATACTCTTTTCGAGGTTCACGATTTGTGCGTTCAGCCCGGCAGATTTTACGGAGTCGTAGCCTTTCTCCGTACAAATGACAGTTCCCCCTTCGGCGAGCAACACGCCATTGGAACACACACCCTTGCCTTTGACGAGAGTAAGCAAAGGCTTGCGTTCTATCGGGTCGAAGATTGTAATATCGGCGTCAGCTCCAGGAGAGAGATGTCCTTTATTTTCGAGCCCCAACATGCGGGCGGGGTTCAGGCTTGTCATGCGAACATAGTCCTCTATCGTCCAAAGTCCCCATGTCACCAGTTGATAGCCATACCGGATCATGAAATTACGAGGGATACCACCGCCATCGGACGACAATGCGTCAATGACGAAATTGCCGTTTTCATCTACCGCAGACGCGCAAAGGAAAGCGCTTTCTCTGTCATTGACGGGAAAACAACAGGTACAAATTCCCTTCATATTCTCCCAATATTCAAAAGCCTTCATTCCTTGGACGTAACGATTTTCTCCATCTAAATTTTCCCAAGATACTTGCGCGTACCCATCTTTCAGAGCTTGTCGTAATCCTCCTTCGGTTTCCGGGTAGCCGCCCATACGCAGACAATTGCGAGTGACGTGGCTTTCAGGCTGATTGTCCTTGCATTTGCCGCTGGTCCCATTAAGAGGAGCGGGATGAAATTCCGAGACAATTTGACGATTGTCCTTCAGTGTGCGTATGGCCAGTTGCATCTCTTCTTTGGGATCTTTCATAATCATGCCGCGACAGTAGGCGTTGATATGTGCCATGTGAAAGGGGCGCCCGTCGGCAAACTCGACAGCATCCATAAAACCCTCGATATTCGAGCCGTTTTTTGCGCTGCCCGCGTGAAATGCCATATACGAGCGCCCGTCTGTCGCGGCCTTGATGGCATTGGCAGTTGCCTCGGGGGTAAGAGGATAATGTCCACCCGTCAGCTTCAAACCAATGGCCCCCTCTGAAAGAGATTTCTGAAGAAGCGACGCGCATTCGTCGTAGGAGGGATTCAGATCTTTGACAGAGACTCCGGGGCGTACGGCTTCCAGTGTGGCAACGTTGATCCCAGAGCCCCGTTTTTTCATCGCGTGCAACACGCTCGTCGTTGGGCCTGCCATGTCCAGGGCGGTGGTGACACCCGCTCTCGACAGCATTCCAAACGCCAATTCTCCGCCAAGCCACTCCGAACAGTGCATATGAGTATCAATCAAACCCGGCATAAGTATCGCCCCGGGAAATCCCACGACCTGACGCGCAACCTTCCCATCGAGGTCATCCCCCGTCTCGACAATTTCCCCTTTGGCGAGCCCAATAGATGTGACTTTGTTTATTTTATTGAGCGGGTCTACTACGAGGCAATCGCGAATAATGAGATCGTACTTTAGCACGGCTCTAATAAATAAACGCTGCTACAGCGCAAAGTATGAAGACGGTGACGATGATGATGTACCCCAGTTTCATTTGACTTTTGAGATCGTGGGAATGGGCCATGCCCATATTGGCAACCATATCGAGGCCAGGATAGGCGAAGGATGTCATCTGGCTTCCGACAAGGACAATCAACGACCAAAGTTTCATATTCAATGACAGCTCGATGATAGTGGGTCTGAAGATCTTATCAATCATCATGGCTTGGGCTACTGCCGCGCCATTGATCCCCCATGTTCCTACGGCGGCGGAGAACAGGGTAAATCCCAGTTTCCCGGATGACTGGATCAACGGGTTCATGTAGTCGACCAATGCCTGGAAAGCCCCACTTTTTTCCACGAAAGCAAGAAAGGGATCGAAGAGAATAAACATCACGAAGACCCAGACAAATTTGCCGCAGCCCTCCATGACCTCTTGGAAGATCTGTGAAGCGTTGTATCCTGCGGCGAATCCCGTGACAACGGACACTGTCGCCAGAACCATGAGAGCGTAGGAGGAGCCGCCTTTGTTGTATACCCCGTAGACAACCATCAACACCATTGAAATGCAAAATCCCCAAGTCGCCCTTACAGTTTTGCCGGAGGGCTTATAATTTTCCTCCGGCGTTTTGATATCGGCGGAAAAGGAATATATTCCAGCGGTTTTCTTCTGTGTGTGCAACGCAAAGAAATAGGTGACAATCCACATGATGATACTGACCGGCAGGCCGGTATAGAAGAGAACCTCGAAATAGGAGAGACCGGTTATGCCCATAACGGTGACCATAGGAGGCGTATAGGGGCCAATGAAAAGCCCGGTGACGCCGGCCGACTGAATGATGGCGGCCAGCGTGCTTGGCGTCATGTTGATGGCGGCGAGAAGGGGGATGACAATGGGTGTGATAACAGCATTGCCGCCCGTGAGGGTTCCCAAGAGCAGCGACATTACGCAGGACGTCACCATTGTGGCCACTACCGCCCTCTCGGGAGTATTGACTCCTATTTTGCGCATCATGATATTGACCAAGTTTTCGGCGACGCCGGACTTTTTGAGAATTCCGGCCATGCCGGAACCCAGCATAATAATGAGTCCTACGAGCCCAAGAAAAGAACTCAAGGACTGGGCGACAACGGCCCCGAGCCCCAAGATAGGCTGTTTCACGATAATGGCGCCGATAAGCACACTGATAATGACGTTGACGACAGGATGAATGTCTTTTCTAAAAGCCAGAATGATATAGAGTACAAGGGGGAAAAATCCTACGATTGGCGGCAATCCGAAGATCAATTCCGTTGTCTTTTCCATTATGGTCTTCTCCTTCCGAGTATGGGGTGCTGCTTACCATTCAAGTCCTGGTTTTGCAAAATGCAGGTACTGTCTCTCCGCTATCTGGGTTTGAAGTTTTGTACTCAGCTTCTCGGCCTCTTCGTAGGCGAGAGCGTCGTAAGAGTCGGCAAAACGGGTCAAAAGACGTCCTACAGCGTTTCCGTCCTCTTCGGCCTTTTGGGAAAACTTGATCGCTTCCGCTTCAATAGCGGCTTTTGCGGCAAAAATATCCTTTTCCAACGTACTCCAGGCTTCCTTGACGATCGGCGCGTATGTGCGATAGTCGCTCATCACCAAATTGGTGAGAAGCCGGAATCGCCAGAACGCGGAATCTCGATCATATTCAAGTCCTCCCCGTGTATACGCGGAAAGCAGATTCTGCTGGGCAAGGTAATGGGGAACGTAGGGAGAGGTCATGGGGGACCCGATGCAGCCCCACAGCACGCCTCCAATATCTGCCGGAATATTGCCGCGGGTCTCCACCACAGCCGAATGAATACAGCTTGGGACACAAACCGGTCTCTCAGTGCCGAAACCGCCAGCTTCGGGAAAAGCCTCGAAGGGGGTATTTTCAAAAAGATCGCGAAGTCCCTGCATTACGTCGGCAACGTCTATTTTTTTGTCCGCTTTCAGAAAAAGGGGGAATTCTTTTTTGTCGGGGTCAAGGTTCATACTCGGGCTGAATTTGTTCATCACAGCCCATACCCGCCGGACGTTATAATAGCCCTTCTCTGAGTCGCTCGTCATCTTGCCTCCATAGGCGCGTGCCCAGTGGAAGGGGCCATCCGCCGGATTCCAAAGGCCCTTTTCTTTTGCAAAATCCAGAAGTTTTGGGGAGCATATCACGTTTTCCGCGTCGTCGGGGTTGATCTCAGGGATACGGTAGCCGTTGGATTGGGTCATATAACAGTCGTCCGGAACTCTTACCGCCGCCCACGTAAAACCGCCCCCGATTTCAAAGTACCACGCCTCGTTGGGGTCTACGATCCCGACGCAACTGGGAAAAACAGCGCCGTATTCGGAGAGTAACGCTCCCAGGTTTTCTACGCACTCTCTTGCCGTCCTGCTTCTCTGAAGAGCGATGTATCTTGCCCCACCGGCAAGTCCGGCCTTGTGGATAGGGTCGGCAACTTCCGCTCTGTCGTTGCGGTCCACGGCGAGGTTCAATCCCCCGACTACGGCGACCTGGTGTTTGTTGATCGCGGACGTATCGCCGGCAATATAGCCTCGAAAGGTCTGTAACATGAAACAATCGTAAGTTTCCGGCACCTGGGGGATTTCAAGATCACGAGGTTCGTCGATTTTGACATCGCCAATGGTGAACCAGGGCCTGGGCAGGGATATCTTTTCCCCTTTCTCATGTTTACCGCCGGCTACGATGTTATACGTAGCCGCCGTGTTGCCATGAAGGTCGTCGTTATGTCCTCCTAAAACATAACCTGTCGCGGTCGCTTTTTTTCCAGCTAAAATCAAGTAACACAAAATTTCACCCTCCCTGTGCGCCGGCATAGCCGGGGAATTTCCAATTCCGATAAACCCTGATACAGCGCCTATTTTTTATTGATAGCGGGAAGAGTCATCATCGGGACGATGGGCAGAAAGATCGGCAGATGCTCGATAGGTCACAGCATCCTTACGACCATCGCCACGCCCTGTCCTCCACCGATACAGGCGCTTGCCATGCCCCACTCTTTCTTGTCGCGCTGGAGGGAGTACAGGAGCGTCGTCAGAATCTTCGCGCCGGTGGCGCCAATGGGGTGCCCCAGGGCGATAGCGCCGCCGCATACGTTCAGTTTTTCCATGTCGAAAGGCAGCAGGCGGTGACAGGCAATCACCTGGGCCGCAAAAGCCTCGTTGAGTTCTATCCGGTCCATGTCGTCGAGGGTTTTTCCCGCCGCCGAAAGGGCGTTTTTCATGGAGGTTACGGGGGCTATGGGGAAATGGTCTGCGTCGAGGGAGGTGATGCTGTAGCTGACGATTTCCGCAACAGGAAGGAGCCCGCTGGCTTTGGCCCATTGGGAGTCAGCCAGAACCAGAGCGCTGGCGGCGTCGCACAGGGCGGAACTCGAGCCAGCGGTGATGGTACCGCCTTCCCGTGCGAATATCGCGGGCAGCTTCCCCAGGGATTCCACCGTCGTGTCGCCTCTCGGGGTCTCGTCTTTGTCGCAGGCTATGTCCCCCTTCCTTTTGTCTCGTATGACGACGGGGACGATTTCTTTTTTGAAACAGCCCTTTTCGATGGCGGACGCGGCCTTCATATGACTGCGATAGGCGAACTCGTCCTGCTCGGCCCTGGAGATGGAGAACTCGCGGGCGACTCCGGAGTCCGTTATCTCGCCCATCAGCTTGCCGCTGATGGGGCAAAGGAACCCGTCCGCGTGAAGCACGTCCAGGGCGCGCCGTTCTCCCATGCGAAAGCCCCAACGGGCGTCTTTGAGGATGTAAGGCGCGTTGCTGGCGCTCTCCATGCCGCCGGCCAGCATGGCCTTCGCTTCTCCGAGACGTATCCGGTCGGCCGCCAGCATGACGGCACGAAGGCCGGAGCCGCATCGGATGTTGACGCTGAAAGCCGGAACCCTCATGTCTATCCCCGCCTTGAAAACAGCGACCCTGGCGGGATTGGCGCCGACCCCCGCCTGCCAGCCGTTGCCCATAATTGCCTCGGACACGTCGGCCGCTTCCACGCCCGAGCGGGCAAGAGCCTCCTTCAAAACCACGCCGCCCAGGTCCGTGGCCTCCAACTTTGAAAACTGCCCGCCGAACTTGCCACCCGCCGTTCTGCAGGCGCTCAAAATCACTGCTTTTTCGCTCATCACGCCGCCTCCATTCCTTTTATGAAAGGCAGGGGGTCAACTGCCTCGAACTTCGCCCCTGTGTGTTCCCGCATTTGTTGAAGCGTCACCTCCGGGGCGATCTCCAGCAGCGTCAACCCGCCGTTTTTCACGTCCACGGAGAAGACGGCGAACTCTGTGAAGATCATCGTGACGACCCCCAGGGCCGTTAAAGGGAGGGTACACTTATCCAGAATTTTCGACTCGCCCTTTTTTGTCACGTGGGTCATGGCGACGTAGACCTTTTTGGCTCCCACGACCAGATCCATGGCCCCTCCCATGCCCGGAACGCTCTTGCCGGGAACCATCCAGTTCGCGATGTTCCCGCTCCGGTCCACCTCCAGAGCGCCGAGGACCGTGGCGTCCACGTGCCCGCCTCGAATGAGTCCAAAGCTGGTATCGCTCGCCATAAAACTGCCCCCCGGCAGCAGCGACAGGATGCGCCCTCCGGCTCCGATGCACTTCAGGTCCGGCACGGCCGGCGCCGGACCGATACGGAGCGCGCCGTTTTCGGCCTGGAAGATCACGTCTATCCCCTCGGGTATATACTCCGAAACGAGGGTCGGAATCCCTATACCCAAGTTGACGACGTCGCCGTCGCGGAATTCCAAGGCTATTCTCCTGGCAATGCGCTCTTTTACAATCGCTTCATCAAGTTCTGGAAGCATAATAGGAATCTCCTTTCACCACCAGCATGTCCACCACGATGCCCTGAGTCACGATATGGTCCGGATTCAACTCGCCCACGTCGACGACGGAGTCCACCTCCACGATGGTCACGTCCGCGGCCGCGGCCATTGCGGGGTTGAAGTTCCTGTTCGTTCCGCGATAGACCAGGTTTCCCATTCTGTCCGCCTTGTAGGCGCGCACAAGGGCCACGTCAGCCCTCAGAGGCAGCTCCAGAAGGTATTTTCTTCCGTTGACCTCCAGAACCTGCTTGCCTTCCTCGACGACGGTACCTACCCCGGTGGGGGTGAGAAAGCCGCCCAGGCCGTATCCGCCGGCGCGGATACGCTCCACCAAAGTTCCCTGGGGGCTGAGTTCCAGTTCCATTTTGCCGCCGCGATAAAATTCGCCGGTTTTTTTGTTGAGCCCGACGTGGGAGGCGATGACCTTCCTTACCCTTCCCTGGGCCACGAGCTTGCCGTGACCGACGTTTTCGTAAGCTGTGTCGTTGGATATCAGAGTCAGCCCGTCCGTTCCGGCCTCCAGGAGGGCGTCCACCAGGGTGTAGGGTATGCCTCCATAGTTGAACCCCCCCACCATGACCGCGGCTCCCTTTTTCACATGGCTCACCGCCTCCCGCGCCGACAGGACAGGTTTTATCACACTGCGCTTCATGGCCTCACCCTTCCTTTTGTAAACTTAAATTGCAAACTTAAATTTTTTTAAATTTTTTCTGTACGGCCCAAATGGCGGCGATGATTCCCACTCCCAGAATGTTGCTGGTCAAGGTGGGATATATGATGAAAAAGGGCACCGTGAACAGCAGAAGCCTTTGGAGGATTCCCAGGTCTCCCGCCAAGTATCCCTGTACCGCTGAAGACAGGCCCAGTATGCCGATAAAAGCGGTGATGGTCCCGACGGTGATGGACAGCAGGTCTCCTTCCAAGAGCAGGTAGGGGTTGTAGACGAACATGTATGGGACCACAAACCCGGCCGCTGCCGTCACCAGTGCCGTGAAACCCGTTTTGATGGGATTCGACCTGGCTATCCCGGCTGCGGCGTAGGTGGCCAAAGCCACGGGCGGCGTGACGTCGGCGAGAACCCCGAAATAAAGGCAAAAGAGATGCGCCGACTTCATGGGGACTCCCATTTGAGCCAGGGCGGGGGCGGCCAGCGTCGAGGTGATGATGTACTGGGCCGTCGTGGGAACGCCCATGCCCAGGATGATCGATCCGATCATGGTCATGAAAAGCGCCAGGGGCAGCATACCGAAGGAAAGGCTCAGTACGAAGGAGGAAAAGGCCAGTCCCACCCCGGTTATGGCGATCACTCCAATGACGATACCGGAGCAGGCACAGGCCGCCGCGACCTCGATGGCACCCAGGCCGCCGGTTACGAGGGCGTTCAAGATCATTTTCGGGGTCATTCTGTGTTCTTTGTCACCCAGCCACGAGAAGACAATAATCGCCACGATCGACCAAAAAACCGACAGGGTGGGAGAGTAACCGAAGGCGAGAAACAAAACCAGCACCCCAATGGGCAGCAAAAGGTGCCAGCCTTTTTTCAGGATGGGCGACGCTTTCGGAAGCTCCGAGGCTTCTAGGCGTTTCATCCTGCGTTTGCCGGCCCGGAAGTGAACCATAGCCATAATCGAAATAAAGTACAGCGTCGCGGGAATGGCCGCCGCCACCACGATTTCCCAGTAGGAGATCCCGAGAAACTGGGCCATGATAAAAGCGGCCGCCCCCATCACGGGCGGCATGACCTGTCCTCCCGTGGAAGCGCAGGCGACGATGGCCCCCGCGAAAACCGGCTTGTACCCGGCCTGTTTCATGAGGGGTATCGTGAAGGCCCCCGTGGTGACCGCATTTCCGGTGGAGCTGCCGGAGACCATCCCCATCAGGCCGCTGGCCACCACCGCGGCTTTGCCCGCTCCGCCCAGACTTCTCCCCGTGAGGGCTACGGCCAGGTCGATGAAGAACTGCCCCGCCCCGGAAATCGTCAGAAAAGCCCCAAACAGGCAGAACAAAAAAATGAAAGACGCCGATACCCCCAGGGGGACCCCGAAAATTCCGTCGGTGCGAAGGTACATGAAAGGAGCCAGGTCTTTGATCCCAAATCCCCTGTGTCCCAGCATTCCGGGAAAGTAGGGCCCCAAAAAGCCGTACAGCAGCGCGGTCATGGCGACGATGGGAAGGGGCCACCCCATGGAGCGCCTGGTCGCCTCTATGACGAGAATCACCATAATGACGCCCAGGTAGATGTCCGAGGCCGTCGCCCGACCTTCCCTCATGGCGATAGCCTCGAAGTTCAGCAAGATGTTCCCGCAGCACACCACCGTCAAAACAACCAGCGCCCAGTCCCAGAGGTCGATTTCGTTCTTCGACCCTCCCGCCTTCATCTTCATGGGATAACAGAGAAAAAGCAGAGTGCCCATGAACATGAAATGCACTGACCTTTGTGTCATTGCGTCGAAAAGGCCGAAGGCCGCCGTATACAAGTGGAAGCAGGACGCCGCCAGGGCAATGGCACCCACGAGCCCATACCGCCACCCGGCAAAAACCCTTTTTCTTCCGGTCTCCGGGTCGTCGATCTCCACTTTCGTCACTTTGCTTATATCCAGCGAGGTCTGGCTCGTATTTTCCCTCGAATTTTCTCTCGAATTTTCTCTCGGTTCGCCGGTCACGGTCATCACCTCCTGAAACTTCAAGCTCAGGGGGCGGAGTGCGTTCACCCAGAAGCGGGCTCACTGGCCCCCCGAGACCCTCTGCGACAATGCTTGCCTGAACTCGACTCAGGGCTTGACCTCGGCCCCCTGTTCTTTCAGGTACTTCGCCGCGCCTGGATGGAAGGGGACGATCCCGAGTGCGGCCTTGTCCGGGATGAAGTTCGCGGCTTGGGGCGTTGTCTTCATGATCTCCTCGCGCTTTTCGATAAATATCCGCACGCAGTCGTAGGCCACTTGCTCCTCCATTTTGGAGTTGACGACGAGGAAATTGCCGTCGGCGATGGTTTTGACGTCGGCGTCCTGTTTTGCGTAGGTGCCCGCCGGGATGGTGGACGCCATCATGAAGGGATTGTCTTGACAGACCTTGACGATAACGTCGTCGGGCAGAGAGATCAGCACCACGTCCCGCACCGCCGCTATCTCCATCACAGCCGCTCCGGGGACGGCGAAGTTGAAGAACGCCGCGTCGATGTTGCCGTCCTTCAACGCGGTCACGGCCTCCGGCTGGGTAAGCTGCTGCCTTTGAATGTCCTTTTCGGGATTCCAGCCCGCCGCGGCCAGGATCATGTTTGTGAGTACCTGATCTCCGCCGCCCGGGGCCCCCACGGATACTTTTTTGCCGCGGATGTCCTCGAAGCTCTTGATGCCTGTTTTCGTTGTAGTGACCAGATGCTGCGGGGCGGGGTACATGTTCATGAGCGTCAGAACGTCGAGCTTGCCGTCTTCGGCGAAGGCGTCGGTTCCGTTGTAGGCCTGCCAGAGGGTGGAGCCCATTGTCATCCCTATCTGAGCTTGGTCGCTGGCCACCAGACGGCAGTTCTCCCGGGAGGCCGAAGTGGAGCGGGAATTCGCCCTGATGCCGACCCCTCCGTTGGAGAGCAGCTCCGCCATCACGCCGCCCAGCGGATAATAGGTACCGCCCACCCCTCCAGAACCTATGGTGACAAAGGTTTGAGCCGCCGAAGCCGTTCCGCACACAGCAAAAATCAGCAATATTCCCAACATCGCGCGCATTTTCATGTCTCTCTACCTCCTTGATTTTAGGGAAATTCCCTATTTATGGGGTCAGGGGACGAGTCCCCTGCGGGGCATGGGGCAGCGCCCCAAGGTTTTCTTTACATGGACAACAATTTTTTTGCGGCCGACGCCAAGCCGGCGGAAAGTTTCTCCAGGATCTCCCGGGCCTGGGGCTCGGTCGTCACCAAAGGCGGGGCCAGAAGGAAGTTGTCTCCCTCGATTCCGTCGATCATTCCGCTGCCGGGGTAAAGGATGAGCCCCTGGTCGATGCACTCTTTTGTCACCACGTTGGCGGCCCCGGTTTTTTTCTCGAAGGGCGCTCGGGTGTTTTTGTCCTTCACCAGCTCCACTCCCCACATAAAGCCTCTGCCTCTGGTTTGTCCCACAATGGGGTTCTTGGACTCTATTTTGCGCAGTCCCTCCGCGAAAACGTATTCCACCTGACGAACGTTCTCCACCACTTTGCGCTCCTTCATATACTTCATTACGGCGACCACCGCCGCGGCGCTGACGGGGTTACCGTTGTAGGTGTGACCGTGCATGAAGGCCCCGCTCCCTTTTCGGATCGCGTCCAACAGGTTGTCCTTGGCGATGATGGCCCCGGTCGGCACGTAGCCGGCCGCAAGGCCTTTCGCCGTGGCAATGATATCCGGCACCACGTTCCAATGGTCCACCGCGAAATTTTTGCCCGTGCGCCCGCATCCCGTCATGACCTCGTCCGCGATCAGCAGGACGTCGTACTTGTCGCAGATTTCCCGAACCAAGGGCCAATATTCATCGGGAGGCGTGAGGGCCCCCACAGTGGACCCGACGATGGGTTCCGCGATGAAGGACGAGACGTACTGCGGGCCGATTCTGCGGATTTTGGACTCCAGTTGGTGACCGCACTTGAGGCCGCAGGACGGATGTTCGAGACCGAATGGGCAGCGGTAACAGTAGGTGGCGGCGATTTTGGGCTGTTCCGCAAATATGGGGGAGAAAACGTTGCGCCGCGCCATAGAGCCGCCTGCGGCCATCGTTCCCAGGGTACTGCCGTGGTAGGAGTTCCAGCGGCCTATTGTGAGGTACTTGCTGGCCTTACCGCCGTCACGCTCGTAAAAATACTGCCTGGCGAGCTTTATGGCCGACTCCACGGCCTCGCTGCCTCCGCTGACGAACCACACGTTATCCAGCCCATCGGGCGCAAATTCCGCCACCCGGGTCGCAGCCTCCTCCACCACGTCGCACTGCCAACGCGAGGGGTGAGCGAACTCCAGCTTCCGGAGCTGAGCCGCGACGGCGTCCGCCACCTCCGGCACCGCGTGGCCCAAGTTGGAGATCAGGGCGCCTGAACAGCCGTCGATGTACTTCTTCCCGTCCGCGGCAAAGATATAAATCCCCTCCCCGCGGTCCGCCTTGAGATAGTTCGTTTTGAAGCTCCGAGGAAATACGTGCTGCGGCATGTTGATTCCTCCCTTATTGTAAATATGGATGTGAATATTATTATTCAAAGCAAATGAGTTTTGGGGAAAATGTTATAGTTATGAATAAAATTATTCAATTCGTTTTTATATTATACTGTTTCCGAACCGATGTCAACAACTCGAGCACTTAAGTAAAATTCATGGGCTTTGCCTCATGCCCGCAGGGGATTTGTCGAGTTGTCCACATGGGTTGCCGAATCGATAAACGTTATGGATAGCGAGGTTATAAGATGATCTGGACCAGATTGAAAGAGGAGATGGAGACTTTTCCCCGGGCTCAAAGAAAGGTCGCGGCCTATATGCTCGAAAACCCTTCCGAGGCGCTTTTCATGACGTCCCAGCAGCTCGGGGCGTCCTCCGAGACCAGCGAGGCCACCGTGGTGCGGCTCGCCGTGACCTTGGGTTTCGAGGGTTTTCCCGAGTTCAAGGAGGCGCTGCAGGGCGAGGCGAAAGACCAGCTCTCGACTTTCGGCCGTCTTCGCGAGCACCGCGCCCGGATGGGAGCGAAAAACCTTCTCTCCGAGATCATAACCCAGGAGATGGAGGCGGCTGCCTCCTGCCTGGAGGAGTCCAGCGACAGGGAAATAAAGGAACTGGCGTCCCGCATATGCGCCTCGGATGGAGTGTACCTGATAGGGCTCCGCAGCACCCGCAGCCTTGCCGTGTACATGCAGTACTATCTTTCGTGGTTTCTGCCGAATATCTACGTGCCGCAAAACGACACCCTCGAAAGTTATCTCGTTTCGGCGTCCAAGAACAGCCTCGTCATTGGAATAAGTTTTCCCCGGTACACGAGGCGGACCGTGGACAGCATCCTCATCGCGAACCGGATGCGCCTCCAGACTGCGGCCATAACGGACTCCGAGGCCAGTCCTCTGGCCAAAGCCGCCCGCATGGCCGTGAAAGCCCCCTGTGTCCACGTGGCCCACATCGACTCTCTCATGATCCCCTTCGGCATGGCCAACGCCATACTGATAGAAGTGGCGAACCAGTTGGGCCCCGATGCCCTATCCCGCCTCAACGAGCTGGAGGACGTCTGGGCCGCCGGATCGGTGTACTGCTGAAAGTAGCCGACTAAGTTTGAACTGGCAGAATTCATGAGGAAATTCTATTTGGCATCTCGTGAAAAACGTCTAGCTGCAAAGTTTGTCGATGCAGGGATTACGTTAATGATTTATTATATTTTCCGTATGATCTTAAAATTTACTATTGGCGAATCGGATGTGATTGTTTTCAAGTGGGGATTATCCCACATTCCCTTTCTTGTTTTTATGGCGTTGAACTATAAGTTGCTGAATGAAAAGGGACAAACTGTCGGTAAAAAAATCTTTATAGCGTTTTTCATAATTACACGCAATAACCACAATGTTCAAACCACCCTTGAGCATCTTGTGCAGTAATTGTTTTTAATGCCTCACCGATTGCATTAATGAGAATTTCTTTACAT
>JAISLU010000037.1 GCA_031277095.1 Synergistaceae bacterium | reverse complement strand
CGATGCGCCAATATCAAAGGGAAAGCCGTTCTTGCTTATGACTCAACGACCCTTTCAACATATTCCGAAAACCAGATAGAAGCGAGGTATGGCTTCAATAAAGCTACTGACGGGCTAAAGTGGGGGTGTTATGTTGCGAAAACCGCAAAAAACCCGTAAGCAGAACAGAGGCGACCACCACCTCCGCCAGGTCGGCTTGTTCGCCTCTGCTCTGTATTGGCTTGTGCGCTCGATTCTTCTACTCTGGGATCGGCGGCCGCCCTAAGGGAGAGCAACTTTGTTTCATAGGGCCAAATTTTCGTCCCAGACCGGGGTCACTCCAGCACGCACTGGAGGCCTTTACCTGCGACCGCGGCGGCGGTGCAGCTCTCGCAGGAAACGCAGGCGGCGCGTCGTTGGTCTCCTTCAGCCCAGCGTTTCACCAGACCGGGCTCGCGGATCAGAGGGCGGGCGAGAGAAATCATGTCGGCCAGACCCTCTCGTAAAATTTTCCGAGAGGTTTCCAGGGAGCGTATGCCCCCCACGAGTATCAGAGGCATCTTTTTCACGTGAGCCTTGTAAAGGCGAGCCGCGTCTCTGTAGTACGCCTCTTCGTCGGGGGTTTCCAGGTCGCCGGGGCGGTGGGAGGAATAACGGGCCGCCGGTCCTCCGCCCCCGCTCACCTCCATGCCATCGAGTCCCTCGTTTTCCATGAGAGCCGAGGTCTCCACCATCATCGAGGGGGTCAGGCCGCCTTCGATGAAGTCCTCGGAGTTGATCTTTGCCGTCACAGGGTACCCCTTCCCTACGACCTCCCGCACGGCCCTGTAGACCTCGATCAAAGCCCTGGCGCGGTTTTCGACGCTGCCGCCGTAACGGTCGGACCGTTTGTTGTAATAGGGGGACAGGAACTCCCCGAGGCAATAGGCGTGGGCGGCGTGGATCTGAACGCCGTCGAACCCGGCTTTCACGGCGCGGTCTGCGGCTTTCGCGAAATCTTGCGTCAGAACGGCGATATCTTCCTCGCTCATCACCCGGGACAGTTCCCCCTTGGCGTTCTCCGCGGGGCTCGGAGCCACGGGGTCGAACCCGGAGAGCGCCCGGCTGGCGTTGGCGCCCCCGTGGGCAAGCTGAGCGAAGACCTTGGCCCCTCCCGCGTGGATAACGTCGCACATTTCTTTCAGACCTGGAAGCAGGTCGTCGTCGTAAATTCCCAGTTGTTTCAGACTGGCTTGTCCATCCTTGCGGACGTAGGCGTGGCTCGAAAACAAGAGGCCCGTCCCGCCCTCGGCCAAGGCCTTCATCAAGCGCGTCAACTCCGGCGTCACAGCTCCCTGTAAGGTGGCCATGCCCTCCCATGTGGCGGAACGGGCAAAACGATTCTTTATCGTCGCTGTCCCAAGGACGATACTGTCGAACACATCCACACTTATTTCAAGACCTTTCATTTCGGCACCCCCCATTTCAACACCCCACATATATAGAAATTTTTTGATTTTTATAAACATAGATATGCTATCACAAAAAACGGTTGCGGTTTTTTATGGTTCTCCTCGTCACCACTTGCAAATTTAGGTTTTTGTGTGCATGATAATGTAATGATAATAATGAAAATTTTTTATTCGAAGACACACGTTGCCAACGCGAAGTTGGCTTATAGTCGTTTAACTAAAAAATGTTAAATTTACACGCGCTAAATAGAGTAATTGACTTGTTTTTTAGCTATTCTAACTTTAGGCTTTTTATCTTAATTCACTATATCGGATTGGCTTATCAGATTTGAAAGGGAGTGATCCTTGTGCGCAAACGTTCGAGATCGCCCGCGAAGGGAAGGATTGTCGTTTACGTTTTGCTGGCTCTGCTGGGAATTGTCATCGTCGGGGCGGGGATAGTATCTACCGTCGACATTGCCGGAGACGCGGTCGTGGGTATGGCCGCGAAGGCCGTCAAGGAGCAGACGGGAATGCTGCTTTCCGTGCGCAGAGCCAGGGGAAACCCCGTGCGAGGATACACCTTCGACGACATGGCCCTCACCTCGGCTCCGGGGACCGGCACGGCGGGGAACCGCCTTTTTGCGGCCAAGACCTTGTCGGCGGGCATCAACTTCATGTCGCTTCTTCGGGGCTCTCCCAGACTCTCCCTTTTGACTGTCGGCGGTGTCGATATGGACGTGGACCACTTTCTTCAGGAAATTGCCAAGATCGAATTCGCGGGCTCCTCCTCCGGCGGAGAGATCCCCATCGATTGCGTCAGGCTTCAGGACAGCCGTTTCACCTGCCGGTGGGGGGCGGTTGACGTGGCGAACGTCGACGTCGTGATCGAGGGTTCTCTGATGAGCGCGATCTTCGCCGGAGCCGTCAACGACGTGCCCGTGAAGGGGGTGCTGGACGCCGACGTCCGGGGCAGGGCGGTAAACGTCAACAGGATGGAATTTCGCGTGGGCAAGGGTCTGCTGACCGCCGCCGGAAGCGCCAAACCCAGCTCCGACGAGAAAGGAGCCACCGCCTTCGATTTTCAGGGATCCCTCAAGGAACTGGACGTCTCGGAGATCACCGCCTTTTGGCCCGCTTTTCTCTCCTCGGACGACTACGCCGGAAACGCGGGCGTCGATTTTACCGTCGAAGGCGCGGGCAGCAACCTGCTGATCGCGGGCAGCCTCGACTTCAAAGGGTCTCGTTTGGGCGGGTACCCTCTTTCGGAACTTTCCGCTCAATTGAGATACGCCAATATGCGCCTTTCCGTGGAAAACGTGAAGGCTGCGGTCCTCAGCGTTCCCATCGAGGGTAACGCCGCGATGGCCATGCGGACCGGCGAAACCCCTTCCATCATGATCAAGCTGCAGGGAAGCGACGCCCCCCTTTCGGAGCTGGCAAAGCTCTACCCCCATCTCGGCAGGGTCGACGGCAGAGTCGAAAAATTCGCCGTCAACATCCAAGGACCGGTCAACGCCCTTTCCGGAACCATCGAGTTTCTGGCTCCCAGGGTCGTCCTCCTGAACAAACGAGTGGAGAACTTCACCGTTCAGGTCAAGCTGGCCCAGAGCGACACCGCCACCGTCAACGGCAAGCTGACCCTGGAGGGGGCCCAGGCCTACGTGCAGGGAACCGTGGCGAAAATCCTCTCCGGGGCGACCCTGAACTTGACCACGAAGCTGCTGAACCTGGAGGTCAAAAAAGTGGAGGACCTCATTCCGGAGGGGAAAAAATACGGTCTTTCCGGGTCCTTCACCGCGGACCTGGCCATCAAGGGGAAGGCGTCGTCGCCCTCCGTGAGCGGAACCCTGGCGAGCCCGAAATTTACCGCCTTGGGCTACACGGTGGACAAGCCCTCTCTGTCTTTTGCCTACGACAAGGACACTTTTTCCCTGAAGGAGAGCAGCGGCAGTTGGAGCGGCCTGCCCATCAAGGTCAGCGGCACGGTGGGGCCCCTGTCCTCCAAAACCCCGTCCATCGCCATGACGGCCCAACTGTCCTTGAAGCCGGAGAACTTGAAACAATTTGTACCGGACGTGGAAAGCTACAAGCTGCAGGGGACGATCAACGCGGGAGTTAAAATCACGGGCAAACTGCCCCAGCCGAAAATCGACCTGGCGGCGTCGTCGGCGGCCCTTTCGGCCTTCGGGACGCTGGAGGCAAAGAACTTGGAGGTTTCCACGGCCCTGGCCGGAGACCTGACCAAGCTCGACAAGATCAACCTGACCCTCAAGGCCGCCTCCGTGGCTGCCGGCGGAGTGGGGCTGCAGGACCTTTCCGCCTCGGTGGCAAAGGACGGAACCCAGATCGAGCTGAACAACGTCTCCGCCAAAAGCGGCAGCGGGACAATCGTGGGCGGAGGAAAGGCCCTCATGGAGCCCGACGGGAAAAATGCCGCTCTGAACCTGGCGTTCGACCTCAAGCAGTTGGATTTAGCCGCCCTTTCCCGCGTGGGAGGAGGCGTCGCGCTGACGGGAACGCTTTCCGGCAAGGCCAGCGTCACGGGCCCCTCCTCCAATCCGAAGATTTCCCTTTCGGCCCAGGTCCCCAGCCTCGCGGTGGAGGGTGTGACGCTCTCGGAGCTCACGGCCAGCGCCTCGGGCAGCATGAACGCCCTCGAGATCCACGATTTCAAGGCGAACGTAGGGGGAGCCCCCTTTTCCGCGAAGGGGAACCTGTCGTTCTCCGACCCGTTCAAGGCCAATGTGGATATCCTGGGCGAAGGGCTCGACCTTGCGGCTCTGACCGCGGGCATACCCAGCGTGAAGGGCCAGGTGTCGGGCAAGGTCGACGTGAAGTTCGGCGTCCAGTCCACGGCCCAGGGAACCGGAGGGACGGGGAGCCTCCGGTCCGCTGGCGTCACGGCCTTCGGAGTCAAAATCGGCAACATGGTCTTTCCCCTGTCTCTCAGCATGACCTCCAAGGGAAACGTCCTGAAGTCAGAGGGCGGAACGGCGAACCTCTACGGAGGGAAGGTGGTGAACAACCTGACCTTCGACTTGAAGACCATGAAGTTCAGCGACTCCCTCAAGGCCAGCGGCGTCGACGTCAACGCCCTGGCCCAGGACGCGGCGGGGGGGCTCGGCGGCAAAATCACGGGCAAAGGAACTCTGTCTTTGAAGATCGACGGGAGCGCGGCGAAAACCTTGTCCTACTCCGGAAGCGGGCAGTTCGACATGAGCGAAGGCAGTATATCGGGTTTCTCGGGGCTTAAAATCTTGAGCGCGCTTTACGGCGTGGACGGCATCCGTTACACCCAGGTGACGGCTCCGCTGAAGGTCGCGACGAACAAACTTTCCATCCTCAAGGGGGCAGCGGCCCTGCCGCCGGCCAACGACCCGATCTACAAGAGCGCGAAGCTCGCCGAAGACGGCACGGTCACTTTCGATAAAAAAATTTATTTCGTGATGGACGCCAACGTGAATTTCCAGTTGATCAACGCCCTGGCGGGCGGGGCCATTGGAGGTGTCGACGCGCTGATCAAGGGCGGGGGCGGAGTTCAGGATATCTTCAGCGGGAAAAACCTGGAGTCCGCATTGAAGGGCGCGATCAGCGGCGGCCAAGAACAGGGCAGGAACGCGGACTTCCGCGATGTGACGGCCAAGGCGACGGGGACCTTCGACAAGCCGTCGGTCTCCCTCCTGAAGGTCGGCCCGTCCACGAAGCAGGGGGAGCCCGCTCAAGACCCGAAAGAAGCCGCGCCGGCCAAACCGCCGGTCAAACCCGAGGAGGTCATCAGGGAGAAGATCATTGACGCCATTCTCCCGCAGAAAACCGGCCCCGCCAGCCCGGAGGTCAAAGACGCGCGGCCGCAAAACCCAAGAAATCCCGGCGCCCGGCCGCAAACCCCCCCATCTCCTGAAAAGCAGATCGAGAAACAAATTCAAGATCAAGTTCAAAAAGGACTCGACAATTTGTTTAAAAAGAGGTAGAAATAAAGGAAATAAGGTATAACAGTGTCGGTAAACGATAGAAAAATAAAGATAGCGAGATAGAGATAGAAGATAGAGATACAAGATAGAGACAGAAGTGTAAATTAGCGGCATGATTTTTTCATATTTTTCGAGGGGTTGCGCCTATGGAAACGAAAAACACGAAGCAACGACTGGACGATCTTCAAGATCTTTTGCAGGCGGGGTATCTTACGGATAACGAGTTCCGCGTGGCCCGTATCAACACTCTCAAGGAAAGCGGCGTGGATATCGTCATCCACGGCTCCCGCAAGGCAGAGGCAAAACACGAGGAAGAAGAGGAAAAGCCCAAAGGATGCGGCTGTTTCCTGACGGGTTTGTTTCTGGTTATCCTGGGAATCGGCGCCCTGTTCTTCCTTTCCGTCTGGCCCGACAGCCTGGGAGGTTCTTACGTTCGCGGGGTTCGCGAGTGGATGTCGGCCCAATGGTCGGACTTCTTCTCGGATGCCCCCTCCGCTCCGATCCCCGACCCCGTAGGGCAAAGCGCCGGCCGGAAGAACGTTCCCCTTCCCGCAATCGTCGTTATCGTCAGCGACGACAAGCGCGCCAGCCCCGTCTCTTCCTCCGACGTGCCCTCTCTTTCGAAGGATGCGCCCCCTTCGGTTTCATCTTCGACCACATCTTCGGCCCCACCTTCGCCCGCTTCATCGCCTGACGCTGGGGCCGATAGGTCTGTCATACCGGATAAGGCCGTCATACCGGCGGCCAACGAACCGGATTCTGCCCCCGCGCCGGGTTCTGTATCTGAAGCTCAGACTTCGCTCGTTTCCGGAGCGCCGGCGGTGAGCCCATTGACGGACGGCGTTTCTTTGCCGTCTCTCGACGCGAGGATTTTCTCGCTGCCCGCTATCGAAATTTCCGAGATGAGCGTTTCGGAAAGCCCTGTATCGGAAAGCCTCTCGGAGGGGCCGAGGGTCTCCATCCTGGAGGCGGCACCCGCCCGGGCCGCGAAGAGCGCGGAGACGAGGAACGCGGAAACGGGAAGGCCGCTCCGCCGAGGGGTGGTGTCGGCCCGAAGCGCAAGAATACGCACCACGCCCGATACCACCAGGAAAGACAACGTTGTAGGGTGGGGAACCAAGGGCGACCGGTTCACGGTGTTGGAGGAGGGCTTCGGCAAAGACGGCGCCCGCTGGTACCGCATCCGCTACGAAGAAGGCGACAAACGCGGCTGGATCAGCGGCTCTCTGGTCACTGTGGAATAAGCTGTATTCCAAAACATTGTACATGTCAGGGAGGGGAGTTAAATCTTGCGTCAAATTCTAAACTTACGCAAGAAAGATTTGTCATTTCTTAGTTCTTCCAGGGTTTTTACTATTGGCTTGCTTTTGCCCGCTTTGTAAAAGAAATAGCGATTTTCCCTTTTTCACCATTGAGGGAAAAAGAAAAAATCGCCCTATTGCATTGAGAGGATTGACAGCGTTCTCCTGAATTTGTCTCGCGGATTTGGGTTTG
>JAISLU010000032.1 GCA_031277095.1 Synergistaceae bacterium | reverse complement strand
TTGGCGGTATCTCTTATCAGTGCTATTTTGTTTGTCCGAGGATGGTTGAAAAAACTCTCCGAGGCTTGGAAGTATTTCGGCGTCGCGCTTTTGCTCGCAAGCGTTTTTGTGATGATGACGGCGATTCGTGCTTTTGTAGGCGTTGTCGCGATTATGATTTTTCTTTTCATCGCAGCAGTCTGTTTAATGTGTGTCAAAACACAGGAAAGTTCTGCCCAAATAGCCGGATTTATCAAAAAGAGCTTGGTAATAGGCTCGTTGATTTTGTTTGTGCTGCTCCTGCGAGGTTTTTTCTCGCTTAAAGAAATTCCTGATCTTAGAACCATTGTAACACGACAAATGCAATCTGACCTCAAGAGAATAAGAGAACGAAATGTGACGAATGAGGAAGGGAGTTCATCTCTTGACTTAAAACGGGTATTCGGTGACGCCAAGGTCAAGTACAGGTGGCTGATAGAACCGAAATATGGAAATGCAGGTTATCCTTTTTCAGAGGGGTTATGGGGTGTAGAGAAAGACGGTTTGTGGGGCTATGTAGACAGCGCGGATAACGTGGTCATTGATTTTAAATACCTGTTTGTCGGTATGTTTCAAAACGGCAAAGCGTTTGTGGTTATGAGCAGAGACATAAATGATGAAAAAAAGGACATTGCGGGAGTCATTGACAAAGAGGGAAAATATATTATCCAGCTCCGTCAAGGTCTGGTGTTTCAGGGGCAATCACCTGATGACAACGACCGTTGGCCATTTTGTACTCCCGAAGGCAAGTACGGATTTTTGAATCTTTCCGGCGATGAGCATATTCCAGCGGTTTTCGACGCAATCAAAAAGTTCTCGGAAGGTATGGTAGCCGTCCAGAGCGAAGGTCGTTGGGGAGTCATCGATAAGGATGGCAAATGGCTCATTGCACCTCGCTATCAAGATTTGGGAGTTTTTTGGAATGGATATATTCCGTTTCAATCAGACGAAGGTTTATGGGGTCTACTCAACGTCAAAGGAGAAGTTATTTTTGAACCTAAGTGTACAAAAATTATAAAAAGTGTATCACGTTCCGATCCTTTATTGGTACAATTTGATAATAAACAATTTAAGACAAATTACTTGAATGAAAAGCTTGAATTTGTGATTTCATCTGACCAATATGAAGTGCATAGCGAAGAATATGCAGGAGGCCTTGTTTTCCTTAATGCGCCTGGTCCTAAATCAGCAGATACATACACGGCATTGGATATTAAGGGGAACGTTGCATTTGAATTTCCGAAAATGATAGCTAGTCCGTGGCGGATGGAGGACGTAAAGGGATACTATAAGATGGTAGCAAAAGGAATTTACCGGAAAATGTTTGTTATAAACGAAAAGGGAGAGATGTTGCTTCCACCGAATTTTTTGAATCTTAAACCCAGTGAAGAAGGAATTATAGCAGTTCAGTCAGAAAATCTTAAAGGGGATAAGCGATGGGGTCTGCTTATTTTAGGCGCAACGAGTGATGACATCTAGTTAATCAATCTGGCTAAATCCCTTAATAATGGAGTATTTTGCGGAGTTTATAGCGCACGGAGTTTTAAATTGATCCACCTTAATTAAGGTCATGGGCCGAATGCGTTGATGGACGCATGTAAACAATTGTAATTAAAGGACTGAGAACGAAGTTATCACACGTTTGACCCACTACCTTTGTCTCCTAAACATTTTCGTCGAAGAGGCGGCCGATGGGGTATCCGTAGAGGACCGTTCGGGAAAAACGTTCGTACAGGCGCTGCCTGCCGTCCTCCAAGGCCCGGGGATGGACGCCCATGCGGATGGAGGCGGACGCCTCGACGTAGGCCGCGAGTTTGTCGCAGACCTCGATCAACTGTCCGTCCAGAGGGTTGTATTCGTCGCGGTTGAACTCGGCAGGGATGTCGCTGGGATGACGCCTCGGAGAGATTTCGTCGGGTTTTTTCCAGGTTTTGTTCGCGAACTCCTCCTCGGTGTAATAACGCAGCTCCCCGCACCAGGCGTCGGGAAGCAGGGGGAAAATACGGTCCTCCATAGCCTCCTGCTCGTAGCGGTGAATCAAGGCGTCGAGTCCCTCCACAGAGGCTTTGACGGGGGAGACGATATCCCGGGTCAGAACCTCGGGCAAATCGTGAAATAAGCCGCCGAAAAAGTCGTTGTAGGCGCGGCGGGGGCAGGCGCCGATCTCGACGGATACCAGGTAAGAAACGACGGCGACGAAAAGCAGGTGCCCCAGCACGGATGTCTGCGGGATTCTCGGGGTTTGGGCCCACCGCTTTTGGAACGTCAGTTGGCCCACCAGGGAAATGAACCCCCAGAGCCGGGAGGATTTGGGCGCCAGAAGCATCTCCCGGGCCACGTCCACGCCGATGCTTTCGATCTGGTTTTCGATCTCCTGCTGAGTCTGCTCGATGCCGTACATGCCGGCGCTCCAGTGAAGAATGAAGTCGAACTCCCATTTGGTGGCCAGGTAATGGGCCGCCCGCAAAATGCTCCTCTCCGGCGAGGACGCCGGGCAGCGGTGATACTCCCGGAAACGCTGGGCAAAAGAGGGGGAGATGTGGACGAGATCTCCTTCCAATTTTTGGCATACCCACCCGTTGAGCTGATCACGCGTTTCCTTGTCCTCCATCAGCTTATGGAAAACCGGCGGGCGGATGTCCGTCACCACCACGCGGTGCAAAAACTCGAAAATCCCGCCCTCGATCAAGCTCGACCAATCGATAGCCTGACCCTGGTCCTCCTCGTGTTTGCCCAGCACCCACGCAATGACCATCTTGTGCCCTTGCTTGCCCAGCTCCGTGAAGACGGCGGGGTGCGGGTGGTCGTTCCACCGCTCGATGCCGGCGGCGGAGAAGATGCAGTCGAGAAGCGGGCGGGTGATCATTTTTCCGGCACCTGGCTCTCTTTCAGAAGGGAACCCTCGCCGCGGGAACCCTCTCGGAGGGAACCCTCCGCCAGGCCCTGGTAAAACTGACGGACGATAACCGCGGCCGCATAACCGGCTCCCAGGCCGTTGTCGATGTTGACCACGGTGACGCCCATAGCGCAGGAGTTCAGCATGGTCAGAAGGGGCGCGATGCCGCCCAAGTTGACGCCGTAACCGGTGCTTGTGGGGACGGCCACCACGGGACAGCTCACGAGCCCCCCCACGACGGTGGGAAGAGCACCCTCCATCCCCGCCACGGCCACGATAGCCTTGGACGACTGGAGTTCCTCCACGTGGGCCAGCAGGCGGTGCAGCCCCGCGACCCCCACGTCGTACAGGCGTACCACGTCGCATCCCATGTACTCCGCGGTGACGGCGGCTTCCTCGGCCACGGAGAAGTCGCTGCTGCCGGCGGCCACCACGGCCAGTCCCTTGTAATGAGGGCTTTCCTGCCGCCTGATACCCGTCAGTTGGGCCTTGGAGTGCAGCACCGCGTCGGGCAGCACGGAGGCCACGACGCTGTGCTGGTAGGCCGAAATCCGGGAAAACAGGATGTTCTCTCGGGAACTTTGCAGGGCGCGGGCGATGTTGACCAGTTGTTCGTCGCTTTTGCCGGGGCAGTAGATGATCTCGGAAAAACCCGTCCGCTCCGCCCGGTGCGTGTCCAATTTAACGTCGCTCCCCACTTCTTTGAAGGGCAGCGTTTTCATAAAATTCAGTACTTCGTCCATGTTCGTCTTGTCTCGAGACGTGTCCATGTTCTCGTCCCTCACAGTCCCCATACAGATACATGCATTTACCGGAAGTTTAACATATTTGGCAAGGGGTTTATATTTATATTTTTTTGTATAGCCTCCGCTATCTTGCGGGAAGAATATTGACAAGTAAACCATCGTTTACTATAATAAGCAGTGAACGATGGTTTACTGATATTGGAAGGGGGGCTTTAGATGTCGAATACAAAAGAAAATATTTTGCATACCGCACTCCGCTTGTTTGCGCGAGATGGCTATGAAGCCGTTTCGGTCAGCGCTATTGCCGGAGCGCTCGGGATGACAAAGGGAGCATTATACAAGCACTATAAGAACAAGCGGGATATTTTTGACCATATTGTGGAGCGTATATATCAGAGCGATTATGAGAGCGCGGTAAAATATCAGGTTCCAGAGGAAACATTTGACAAATCGCCACTGCCATACCGCAATACCTCCGCGGATAAAATCAAGGATTTCATTGAGGCGCAATTTGATTTTTGGGTGAAGGACGAATTTGCCTGTAATTTCCGTAAAATGCTGACGTTAGAACAATATAGAAATCCTGAAATGTCGGACTTGTATCAAAAGTGTCTTGCGAGCGGGCCGGTCAGCTATATGGAAGATTTGTGCCGCGAAATGATAGAGCGGGGCACTTGGAACAAACGCAATCCAAAGCAGCTTGCGCTCGAGTTTTACGCGCCCTTTTATCTCCTGCTGAGTATTGCAGACGTATCGCCGGACAAGGATGAAGTCGCTACCCTTTTGGATGCGCACATTGAGCGTATTATGCAGGAGAACATTTCGGAACAGGCACAAAGGGAGTGAGTTCTATAAAACAAATTGAAATGACTATCTTTGGCCTTTCGGAACAATGGACAGCATAGATGACCCAATATCCCAAACTCACGGTTGGACGAATATTGTCGCAGGAAAAGGGACTTTACCGTGTTATAAGCGAAGATGGGGAGCAATTGGCGGAAACATCCGGCAAATTCCGCTATGAAATCCAAAGCGGATTGCGGAATGACGATAAGGGAAAGCACACCACCACAAGGCGCGAACTGTTTTTATTGCCAAACGGCGAACAAAGCAACCGGTAAAAGCGAAAGGAGAAGTCATGGAGTACACGAAAAGTCAAAAATATAATACGCCCGAACTGCTGGCAAAAATCATGGGACCTAACCCCTTCAAATTGCAGGAAGAAATGTTGCAAAACCATAAGATTCCCACCGGGAGCCGCGTTTGCGATTTGGGCAGCGGGCAGGGACTTACAAGCGTTATGCTCGCAAAGGATTACGGTTTCACCGTTTACGCCGCCGATTTATGGAGCGACCCGGAGGACAACCGCAAATTCTTTAAGAAAATGGGGCTGACCCCTGAACAGGTTATACCTGTAAAGGTCAATGCCAACGCTATGCCGTTTGAGAAAGAGTTTTTTGACGCGATTGTCAGTACGGATTCCTACAATTATTGGGGGCGCGACCCGAAATATTTGGACACAAAACTGCTGCCTTTCGTTAAAAGCGGTGGTTATCTTTACATCTGTGTTCCCGGCATGAAAAAAGATTGCCATGATCATTTGCCGGAAGTACTTCTTCTCTCATGGACGCCGGAGCAGCTTGCCTATCTGCGGGACATCGTCTATTGGACGGCAATACTGAATAACTGCCGGAGCGCCGAAGTTATTTCCATTTACGAGATGGAAGGAAACGAGGATTTATGGTTTGATTGGATCATGCAGGAGAATGAGGTCGCGGTGGGTGACCGTAAGGCAATAGGAGCGGGCGGTGGGAAATATCTGAACTTTATCGCTTTCGTCCTGCGAAAGAAGTGAATGAGGATTTGATGAAAGCGGAATTTAGCAGTATTTGCGAAATGATGACTTAAGAGTTATCATAAATACGGAGGAATTATTTTGCATGATATCGTCTTTTACAAAGACAAAATTTGCGGCGTATACAGGTGATAAATTTGTGTTGCTCCATCATTTTATGAAGAAAACACAAAAAACGCCGCCGCGTGAAATTGAGCAGGCTAAGCGTGAACTTGATGATATTAAAGAAAGGGGAACGCAAGCATGAGCGCCAAGGTAATGAGTCCGATAGGCGAAAACTGGAAAGATGTTAGAAAGCGGCTTTATACACCGGAAGAAATAGCCGCGTGTGATTTGAAGGTCGCGCTTATCGGAGAGCTTATTAAAGCGCGGGAAGAACAAGGTATAAGCCAAAGACAGCTTGAGGAATTGAGCGGCGTTAAACAGCCAGTTATAGCGCGTATGGAAAAAGGAAGCACGACGCCGCAAATAGGAACGGTCATAAAAGTATTGGCGTCACTGGGGAAAAAACTAACGATTGTTCCAATCGAACAGAAGTAAACTTGGAACAGACTCGACTCAAACACTGGAGGTTTTGAAATGCTTGTCTTGAGCGCCGAAAATTATGTATATCAGTTTGAACCCGGAATGAAGGGTGTGGCGGAGGCTCGACCCGGTGAAAAAGTGATTTTCGAAACGAAGGATTGCTTTGCGGGGCAGGTCGAGTCCGAAAACACCTCGTGTGCAGCCATCGACTCCGACCACGTCAACCCTGCCACAGGCCCTCTCTCCGTCGCGGGAGCCGAGAAAGGAGACCTCCTGGGCGTCTCCATTGAAAATATCGAACTGGCGAGCCGCGCCTTCAGTGTCGTCATCCCCGGCAAGGGAGCTTTGCACGATAAAGTGGACGAGCCCCTGATCCGAGCCGTGGAAATCGATAATGTTCGCCGAACGGGAACGTTCAAAAACATCTCCTTACCGCTGAAGCCCATGATAGGAGTCATCGGTGTCGCCACCGAGTCGGATTCCATTCCCACCGGCACACCGGGAAAACACGGTGGGAACATGGACACCCGCGACATCACTTCGGGAGCGACTCTGTGGCTTCCCGTCTTTCAAAGGGGAGCGATGCTCGCCCTGGGAGACTGCCACGCGCTGATGGGGGATGGTGAAATTGGGTGTTCCGGAGCGGAGGTGGAGGCTCGGGTGACAGTGTCCGTGGATATCTTGAAGGGGAGTGCTTTTTCGTGGCCTCTTCTTGTCACTGCCGAAGAGATGATGGTTATTGTGTCGGCTGAGACTATAGACCAGGCCGCCGCTACAGCCAGCGACGTCATGGTGGCTCTGGCCGCGAAAACACTGGATCTCGATCTGAAAGACGCTCTTATCCTTTGTTCTCTGACGATGGACCTGCGGATCAGCCAGATCGTGGATCCCCTGAAAACCGTCAGGGCCGTTCTGCCTCTAAATATCCTCCCCTGGGAAAGAGTCAAATCGGCTCTTAAGTGCGCCGATGTGGTATAGTCAGTGTATTCTCTCTCTTTCATACTCCATCTTAAATGGACGAGCGGGGTATTTTGCGTGGTATTTTTTGTGTGGCTGAATTGAGTTTGTATGGCCAAAGTAAGTTTGTGTGGCTGAATTGAGTTTGTGTAGTTAAATTGAGTTTGTGTGCTTAAATTAAGGAGGAGAGTCTGTCATGTCACGAAAGATCAAGGCGGTTCAGTACGGCGTCGGGGCGATGGGGCGAGTCATGATCGAAATGATGCACGACAAGGGCATTGAAATCGTCGGCGGAATTGGGCGTCCTACCTCCGCCATTATCGGCCAGGACCTGGGAACACTGGCCGGGATCGGGCCCTTGGGCGTCGTCGTCACCGGCGATGCCGAAAAGACCCTCACGGAAACCAAGCCCGACATCGCCGTCGTCTGCATCACCACCTACCTGGCCGACCTGTGGCCACACGTGGAGCTGTGTGCCCGGCTGGGCGTCAACGTGGTCACCATTGCCGAAGAGTGCTTCTATCCCTGGCGCACGGAGCCGGAGCTGTCCCGCCGGTGGGACGCCCTTTGCAAGCAAAATCATTGCAGCGCCTACGGCATAGGCTATCAGGATTTCTATTGGGGCAACCAAATCACCCAGTTGGCCGGGACCTGCCACAGCATCACCTCCGTGAAGGGATTTGCGCAGTTCAACGTAGACGACTACGGCCCCGAGGTGGCGCGGGATCACATGGTGGGCCTCACCGCCGACGTCTTTGCCGTAGAGCGGAAGAAAAAAGGAAACAGGCCCAGCTACATGCAAATGGTGGGGGACTTGATCATCGACGGCCTGGGGCTCACGTTCAAAAGCGTGACGGAGGACGTGTACCAGACCACGGCGTCACAGGAAATTTTCTGCAAATCTCTCAACGTCTCGCTGCCCAAGGGGATCGGAACCGGCAACGCCAACCGGACCCACTTCGAGACCCTGGAGGGCATTCCGGTAGACATCGAAATGGTTTCAAAGGTCTACGAGCCCGGCGAAACCGACCAGAACAAGTGGGAAATCAAGGGAAGGCCGGACGTCAGCGTCAGCAACGAGCGGCCCGCAACGGACATCCTCACCTGCACGGAGGTCGTCAGCAGAATACCCGACGTCATCTCCGCCCCCGCTGGGCTTCTCAAGGCCTTCGAAATGCCGCCCATCAAGTACCGCCGGCGCTTCGATTGAATGAACAAAGGCTTGTAATGAAAGAAGATTGAACAAAGGCTTGAATAACGGGGGTCCTTGATTGTAAGATCCTGAGTTATTCCAGCAGTTTCAGGGACGCGGCGATGCGAAGGGCGTCCGCGCCGTCCGCCGCCCGCAACTTCGTATAGATCATCTGGAGCGCCGCCTTCACCGTGTTGATCGAAAGATCGCGGTGGGCGGCGATTTCCGTTCTCGAAAGGCCGTGGTGCATGTCGGTCAGTATTTCCATTTCCCTGGCGGTGAGGTGGATCTCGTCTCCCAAGTGATTGGCGTTTCGGTATTCTGAAATGACATAGGCGAGCTTTTTGGCGTAGGTGGTAGATTTTTTACGGATTTTCTCCAGCCATTGCCTGGGTATGGCGCAATGATTATTTTTGATCGCCGCGTTGGCAAGGGCCCGCATATCGTTACCCTGTTCGATAAAGAACATATCCAGCCCGTTGGGCTCCGCCATCTCATAGGCGGTCTGGAAGGCCGTCATAGCCGCCCCTTTTTCGTCCAGGTGGTATTGACAGAAGGCCTCCATGATCTTCAGGCCGATTTTCCCGAACAAAAAAGCGCCCAGGCCGTATCCGTCCTCCTGACTCTTGAGGAACGCCAGCAGCGCGTGATATTTTTTTTCGGACAGATAGTACTTGACCTTCACCACGTTCTCCAGCCCCTGCATGAGAAAATTGATGTCGCTTTTCTCGAAGTCGTTCTTCAGCCACGCCGCCACTTGCCGGGGCTGCCGGATGGTGATGTAATACCAGCCCATAACGATGTCGTAGAGCGTGTGGCGGTTGACGTAATCCGTCTTGTCGATCTGCAGTTCCAGTTGTTTGCAGAGGTTTTGAATTTTAGGGTAGTTGCCCGCGCCCAAAGCGACCCGCAGCAGGAAAAAAAGCGATCTGTTTTCGATTTCGTACTGACCTTTTTCCCGGGCCTTGTACAGGGCCAGGTAGGAGAATTTTTCGCAGTTTTTCACGTCGCCTTTGAAATACGCCACCTCGGCCCTGAGAAGCTCCTCGACGCCATAGGAACACCCGCTCATGGTGGTGGAGACGTGGAAGGCGGAAATCGTCATGGCATCGACGAATTTTTCGATGTTGCCTTTTTCGGGCTTCCCTATCCGGCAGGCGTAGGGGCCGATGCTGACGTTCGTCACCGGGCCTTCCACCACGTACTTGCTCAAAGGGTAATAGTGGGCGCTTTTCTCGAAATAACGCCAAAACTCGTAGTCGTGGGCGTACATGCAATTGCAGTAGTGAATGAACCCCAGGTTGTTGTACGCGCCGCACAAAAGCCGGCAGGAGAAGGGGCTCGCGGGCTGGGCCTCGTATTTCTTTATGAGCGCCTTCAGCTCGGCCACGGCCTCGTCGAACCTTCCCAGACTCCCGAGAAACCGGGCGCGCAAAAGGCAAAGGGTGGCGTTTTTTTCGTAGGCGTCCTTCGGGATTTTTTGAAACAGCTCCAGAAGAAACGAGGCGGTCTTGTCCGGCAGCATCAATTGGAGGGTGTACACGATGTCGATGATCTGGTCGTACACCTGGGCCTTGGCGCAGTAGGCGATGGCGTCCATTTTATAGTTGTTTTCCACGCACCATCGGGCGGCTTTGAGGTAGACGCCGCGTTTTTCGTCCTCGGTGAGCATGTCCTGCCGCCGGCGCAAATAATCCCAGAACAAGGGGTGGATTCGGTATTCGTTCATGTAAGAGTCATAACGGATGAAGGAGCCGAGCCTTGCGGTCTCCGCCGTGAAGCCCTCCATGACGTTTTTGTCGGAAGAGAGATCTTCGACGAAATCCGAGGACAAATGGTCCACCAGAGACAGCGCCACCAAAAATTTCCGGAGTGCCTCCGATATGCCGAAAAAAACTTCGCTTTCGATCAGTTTGAAGACGTTGTTTTTCATGGCGGAAAGGGCGTAGCTTTCCCGGATCGGTCTTTTTTTCAAGGACAAGCCCGCCAGGCCGATGGCGAACGCCCAGCCCTCCGTGCCGTTGTAAATGTCGGAAGCGGCTTGGGGCGACGGGTCGATGCCCTGCATGTGAAAGTAGCTCAGCATTTCCCTTTCGGTGAAGCGCAGGTCTTTTTCGTCGATATCGGCGCGCAGCCCCTTGGACAAAAGGCCCACGGTGTTGATGGGGGGCTCGTTCCTCGAAATGATGATCGTTGTGACGTTGGGGAAAAAGGCGTTGACGGACCGCTCCAAAAATCTCAGGACCACCAGATCCCGGATCAAGTGAAAATCGTCGAACACGAAGACGTACTTCTCGCTGGGCAGAATTTCATCCTCCGGTATGGGCAGGTACCTGTAAAATTGCCCCTCCGTCTCGGGGAAACCCACCTCCGTCAGCTTGGCCGCGAATCTTTTGTTGTAAAGAGAAATAGTGTAGGTGTAGTTCTCCCAAAATCTCGAGCCCAGGTTGTCTCGTTCGGAGAGCTGCATCCACGCCGTGACGGCGTCATATTTTTTCAGAAAAGAGTATACTGCTTCCGTTTTGCCGTAACCTGCCCCTGCGACCACCGTGACGAGAGGGCTTTGGACGTATTCTTCCAGCAGTTTGTGCAGGTGGGGCCTCTCCAGGCACACATGATCGTGAAAAATAGCGGACGTGTTACTGTAAACAAATCGACCCGACATTTAGTCTCTCCCCGACAGGTCCCTCTGCCAAGAAGGCAAATACCTTCCCCCATTTCAGTGGCATTTCAGCGGCTCTTTTCACTTGGGACAATTGCCACCCTATTATGAAAATCCACAATATATAATACCATTTTTTCGAGCCGCGGGCAGGAGGAATCACGCAAATCCAAGTCGATGTTTTTCCCGGTATAATACTCAGGGGGGCGGAGCTCGCCAATGGAAAATTTTTTGAAAAATAAGTTTTGATAGATTTTTTATTTGCAAGCCTATAAAATGGAGGACGAAAACAGGAACAGGTATTAATAAATTTTCAGCCTGGGGGCATAAATAATGATTTCGACGCTTGCGCTCAGCAAAGAAATCGGTTATATTCGCAGGCAGCAGGCAGCAGGCAGCAGGCAATACTGAACTAAAATTTTCCCCCTACGGTTCCTCCCCCTCACGGGCGGGGACGTTTTTGTTGCGCGTCGTAACCTTCGGCGGGCTTCCAATCGGCAGACAGCAATCCATTGAACTTCCATTTATTGAACTTCAATTTATCGTCAACACCGGGCTTTTCGTGCGGCGTTTTTTCAAACGTCGCGGGGGCAAGTCCTCTGTGTTCGCGTACTTCCGGCGGCGCGCCCCGCCCGTTCAGGGTCGTCGGCGTGATCTGTGGGGATAGAGTTTTTCAATATATACATAAAGGAGATTCGGAGAAGATGAAAAAATTTGCGTTCGGTTTGCTCGTTCTGATATTTGCGGTATCCGCAGCCGGCGGCGCCTTCGCGGCGGACCCTTTCAAGGTTCACAAGGGCGGTTTCGGCCCGAAGATGAAGGGCCTTCAGTTGGGGATGCCCATGACGTGGGTGGAAGCGGTTGCGTGGGGGAGTCAGTACAGGTTTCCGGTTAGGATTTTTTTCTTCCAGGGCCCACGCATAGTGTTTGCCATAGACATTACGGGGGAAGAAGGAAAAGTCACCGGATGGAAGATCGTTGATGGAACTCTGCAAGCGGAATTTGAGAATAAGCAAGAACTGACATTGGGAGAGCTTTTTGAAGAATTGAAGAGGAAAGGTGTTGATAGTGCTAATATTGGTGGGATAACAGTAAGAAATGACAGAGTGGCCTTTTTTGAGCTGCTCAAAGGTAAGCATTTCGACGCGGAGTCCATGCCTTTAGCCGATTTTGTCCAAGCCCTAGTCGACACATACAAATTGGGCACGGTGAGCGGTAATGCGAGAAACGGATACGACGGACAGAACGCGTCGGAGGGTTGGGCAGTTCAAATTGGGCCGGAATTTTTGAATATACCGAATGGAGCTTGGCGTGTAACCATGTCTGCTATCTCCATCAGCAAGGGGAGTTTCGATTGAGGGCGGGGATTCGGCCCGGAAGTGACGCGCTTTCATGTGACGGCACAGCAAAACATAAATCGAGGAGGATCAGCCATGTCTGACGGAACCCTGCGAAATTTTTCACAGCCGGTCTGCAACGCGCTCGGACACTATGTCTACTGTCTCGCCGATCCGAGGAACAATGAGATTTTCTACGTGGGCAAGGGGCAGAACAACCGCGTCTTCGATCATCAATGCCAGCCGGGTCAGGAAAACGAGGACGAGGCCGACGGCAGGATCGCGCGCATAAACGCAATCGAAGCGGCCGGGCAGGAGGTCGGGCGTTATATCCTGTGCCACGATCTGGAAGAAGAAACGGCGTTCATCGTCGAAAGCTGCATCATCTCCTTGTTACAGGCCGGGCTTTTGAAAAACGCCGCGCTGCTGAACCGGGCGCGGGGACACCGTCACTCCAAATGGGGAATTGTGAGCGTGGACAAGATCGCGGCGAAATACTCCCTCCCCATGCAGGACGACTGCTTCACGGACCCGGTGATGGTCGTAAATATTTCGAGGAGCCTGAGAACGACCGCCGCGACGGTCTATGAAGCCGCAAAGGGCGATTGGACAGCCAGCGAGAAGCGACTGACGCGCCGCTTGGGGGAGCATTACGTCATCGCCGAGTACGACGGGGTTCTCGTGGACGTTTTCAAGCCCGCGAGTTGGGAGAAGCTCCCGAACGGAAGGATGCGCTTCGAGAACACCCCCGGCTTTGAAACAGGAGAAGAGAAGCACGACGAACTGTTCAGGCGGTACTGCAACAGACTGGCCGCTTTCCATCAGCCCGGCGACGCAAACCCCATCCACTATTTCAACATGTGACCCCGCGCCGCATGAAAGAAGTCAGGAGACAAGACCATGTTTGGCGTTTTGTTGGAAATACTCAATCTTCCCGTGCGTTCTCTGCTTTTTCTAGCGGAGCTCATCGGGCCGGACACGGCTCGTGAACTGAGGTTGTTCCTGAACCGCGAGGGAGGCAATATGCGTTACATCGTCGGCGGGGTGCTGTGGGCGTTCTGTGTGTTGTCCGGGTTATTCTCGAAAACTTCACAGAAAGGCACCGACTGAAACGCCGGCACGGACGGCAGATGGGCGGCGCGGAAGAACGGGCCGCTTCAAACCCCGGTTTCCTTCCGGCAGGCAGGCGGCCAGGCAATGGGTTTCCGAGATCATCGCAGGCAAAATAAACAATCCGGTCAATTGCCGTGGTGAACAAACAGAGAACGACTACAATTTTTTTACACTCAAAATCCAGCCTGTGCGGGAGGAACGCCGAGATGAAAGTTTTGTTTTACAGCAAAGAATTTGTGAGGATGCACGATGTCTTTCAGGCGGAAATGAAGGGACATCAGGTCGATACGGCCGACGAGACGACCATCGGGGAAAAGATCGCCGACGCTCAGGTGCTGGTCACCCGGCCCGGGGCCGTGGTGGGCGGGGAGCTTCTCTGTACCGCGCCCTCCTTGAAATTGCAGCAGCAGTGGGGCGTGGGCCTCGAGGGCATCGATTTGGAGACGTGCCACAAGCGGGGGATTATCGTGTGCAACACCCCCTCCCGGGGGACGGGGAACGCCGAGGGCGTCACCGAGATAGCCCTGCTGCACATGCTGCTTTTGGGGCGGAAGTACGCTTTTGCCCACGAAAACGCGGTCACGGGGAAGCTGTTCTCTCCCCGCGGGGTCTCCCTCTGGAGAAAAACGGCCTGCGTGGTGGGGTTGGGCAACCTGGGACGCACAATAGCGGAGCGCCTTTCCGCGGTGGGGATGAAGGTCCGGGGGGTCAATCGCAGCCCCGTGGCGGCCGACCGGCTGGAGAAAGCGGGCGTTGGGGAGTTTTTTCCCCTGAACCGCCTGAAGGAGGCCGTGCCGGGCTGCCGTTTCGTGGTGGCGGCCCTCGCGCTCGACGGCGAAACTCACGGGCTTTTCGACGAGGGCGTTTTCCGCGCTATGGACAAGGGCGCCTTCTTCATCAACGTGGCCCGGGGCGCCCTGGTGGATGAAGACGCCCTGCTTCGGGCCCTCGACGACCGGCATCTGGCCGGGGCGGGGCTGGACGTCCTGAAAGACGAGCCGACCTCCCCGGACAACCCCCTGCTTCGTCACCCCTCCGTCACCCTGACCCCCCATATCGGCGGCAACACGGACGAGTCCGCCAAGGGGATTCTGGAGTTCATCCGGGACAACGTGGACCGCCTGAGCCGCGGAGAGGAACCGCTCTCCCGGCAGGATACGGGGCGGTATTCCCGCTCCCCTCGGGTCGGCGTATAATGTGCTGAGGAACACGTCATTATACGAAAGGGGTGTTTTCGATGTGGGGTAAGGTTCCCATTCTCAAGGCGATCAACAGGGTTCCCGGAGGGCTTATGGTGGTGTTTCTGGTGTTGGGCTGCTTGGTCAACACCTTCGCGCCCCAGTCTCTCATGATCGGAAGTTTCACGACGTTTCTTTTCAAACAGGGGGCCATGCCTCTGATCGCCGTGCTGCTTTTTTGCAGCGGAGCGCAGATCACCGTCAAAACGGCGGGGGTCGCGCTCTGGAAAGGGATCGTTCTGAATACCAGCAAGGTTTTGCTGGGGGTTATCCCCGCGCTTCTCCTGGGTCACTTTCTGGGTCAGCACGCGACGTGGCTGGGGCTGACGCCGCTGGCGCTCATTTCCGCCATGTCCAACTCCAACGGAGGGCTTTACGCGGCCCTTGCCTCCCGGTACGGCGACGACTCGGACGTTGGAGCCGTGGCGATCCTCTCCAGCAACGACGGGCCCTTTTTCGAGATGGCCTTCATGGCCGGAACAGGCTTGGCCAATATCCCCTGGATAACCCTCTGGGCCGTCGTGGTTCCCATCCTCATCGGAATGCTTCTCGGCAATCTCGACGACGACATCCGCGTCTTTCTCAAGCCGGGGGTCATGCTGTCCATTCCCTTCTTCGCGTTTCCCTTGGGCGCGGGACTCAGCTTGAACCAGCTCATTGAAGCGGGAATCCCGGGGATCATCCTCGGCCTTCTGACCGTGGTGGTCACCGGCGGAGGCAGTTATTTCGTCTACAAGTTCCTGGTGCCCAAATCCATGCGCAAGGGCGGCGCGGTGGGCGCGGCCGTGGGAACCTCCGCCGGCAACGCGGCCGCGACTCCGGCGGCTTTCGCGGCGGTGGACCCCTCCTTCGCAGCCTACGCGCCCGTGGCCACCGCTCAGGTGGGCGCTTCCATCGTCATCACGGCGATCCTCTGCCCTCTCCTGGTGGACTTCCTGGCAAGACGCGAGCGCAAGGCTCAGGGCTTGGCGGCGGAAAACTCCGTGAGTTCGCTGAAGGACGATATCGGCACCAATCTTTAAATCGGCACCTATCTTTAAATCCATGAAACCCGTTATCGGCATCACAATGGGAGACCCCGCCGGCGTGGGCTCCGAGATCACGGCCAAGGCGCTGAGCCACGAGGACATCTACGAAAAATGTCTGCCGGTGGTTATCGGCGATTATGAAGCTCTGCGGCAGGCCAACGAGTTTTCGGGCACGGGGCTGGAACTGCGCGAGGTGAAGGAACCCGGCGAGGCCCAAGGGAAATGCGGGACCCTCGAATATATCGATCTCGGTTTTCTGAAGCCGGGGAGCTTCGAGTATAAAAAAGTGCAGAAGATCTGCGGCGAGGCCTCCTTTCAATATGTGGTGAAGGCCATAGATTTGGCCATGAAGAAACAGCTCCACGCCGTGGTCACCGGCCCCATCAACAAAGAGGCCATCCATCTCGCGGGGCACCGTTACAGCGGGCACACGGAGATCTTCGGCGACTACACCCACACGAAAGACTTCGCGATGCTTCTCACCGGCGGAGCCTTGAAGGTGATCCACGTGACGACCCACTGCTCCATGCGGGAGGCCTGCGACAGAATAAAAAAAGAGCGCGTCCTTGCCGTCATCAGGCTGGCCCACCAAGGGCTCTCTCTCATGGGGTACGAAAATCCCAAAATAGGCGTGGCGGGACTGAACCCCCACGCCGGCGAAAATGGGCTCTTCGGCTGGGAGGAAGAGCGCGAAATAGCGCCTGCCGTGGAGGACGCCAAAGGGCTGGGCTTGGACGTGGAGGGCCCGGTTCCGCCGGACACGGTGTTTGTCAAATGCCAGGGCGGACAATACGACGTGGTTGTGGCCATGTACCACGATCAGGGGCATATTCCCCTGAAATTGGCGGGCTTCAAGCTGGACGCGGCCACCCATCGCTACTCCTCCATGTCGGGGGTGAACTCCACCATAGGGCTGCCGATCATCCGCACATCGGTGGATCACGGCACGGCCTTCGGCAAGGCTGGAGAGGGAAGAGCCAACGAGGAAAGCATGGTGGACGCCATCGATACCGCAATCGTGATGGCGAAAAACAAATTCGGCCTGTCATGATCAAACTGCTGATCATCGCCGATGACTATACCGGTTCTCTCGATACCGGAGTGCAGTTTTCCCGAAAAGGCGTGTCCGTGCGGGTACTCACCCAAGACCAGCTTTCTTTCCATAGCCCAGGGCATGAGGGTTATGACGCCTTGGGCTGCGATGTCCTGGTGATCGACACGGAGTCGCGGCACATTCCGCCCCGAGAAGCGCGCCAAAGGGTGAAAAATGCGGCGTCGGAGGCCATGCGGCACGGGGTGGCGTATTTTTACAAAAAAACGGACTCGGCTCTGAGGGGAAACATCGGGGCCGAGCTTGCCGGTTTGCTGGACGCCGGCGATATCGAGTCAAAAAGCACCAACTGTCTGACCTTCGTCCCGGCGTTCCCTAAAAGCCGCCGGGTGACGGTGGGTGGAGTTCAGTACATCGATGGGGTGAAAGTGGCGGAAAGCGTGTTCGCCGAAGATCCCTTCTCGCCGGTGAAATTCAGCTCCGTTGCGGACATCGTTCACCTTCAGACGGATACGCCGACCGAGAACGTGACCCGCGATGCCTACGAAAAAGCCGGGGCGGCAGCGGATGCGAAAATTATCCGCATTCTGGACGCGGAAAGCATGGAGGACATCGAACGCGCGGGCGCCCTTCTGAAACGCGGCGGTAACCTGCATTTTCTGGCGGGATGCGCGGGGTTCGCCGAGATCCTGCCGGACCTCCTGGAACTGCCGAAAAGCGATCTGACCTTCGAGAAACGCGGCGGCAGCATCCTGGTCATCTCGGGAAGCGTGAACCCGATAACCCTCGATCAAATATCCGAGGGAACAAAGTACGGGTTTTCGACCTTTACCCTGTCGCTCCCTCAGAAACTGGACACGTCCTATCCCGACTCGGACGCCTGTGGACTTTTTGTGGGCGCGGTGAAAAAGGAAATGGAAGAGCGCGGGCGGGTGATCATTCGAACCGTCCAGGCGCGGAAAGAGGTGCCCTTGACGGAATCCTGCGCCAGAGAAAAGGGAATCCCGGAGCGTGAACTCCCCCGCAGAATCGCCGACAACATGGGCACCATCGCCGCGAGAATATTGGAGGAAACGAGAGTAGACTACCTTGCCGTCTTTGGAGGCGACACCCTCCACAGCGTTTTGTCGAAAATGCGCTGTGAAGGCGTCTGTCCCCTGACCGAGGTGTCCTCCGGCGTGGTGGCCGCGAAAACCTTCTCAAAAGACCAGCCGGACCACTCGTGCATTGTCATAACAAAGTCCGGCGGCCTCGGCGAGCGGGACGTTTTGAGGTCCATAAACGATTTTGTCTCAGAGAACGCCCCAAGCCCCTGAGGCTCCGCCTCAGACTCCGCCAAAGGGCCCAAGGCCCTTTGGAATCCCGTTTGTGCAGGCAAACAGGTGGCGGTGGAGTGGAATTTTGACGGGCCGGTCATTCGAGGTCATGGGCTCAATGTGGGACCGGTTAGGAGGGCGACTCCCGATAAAAGCCGCCCTCGACGCTATCGATTCGATTGCTTAACCTCTCACACCGCCTGCCATCTTCTCCTCAGAAGAAGAGGAAGTACAATCAGCAGGACCCAGAAAGCATAGCTGGCTGTAGCGCATCCGCCTCCTCCGCTGCCACTGTCGGATCCCGACCCCGCCGCGACCGCCACGAACTTGATGGGATGAATCCCATACTCGTCGGTTATAGGGCCGATGTAGTCACTCGTTACACTCACATTGCCGTCCTCGTTGCGCTTCACCAAGTCGTAAGACTCCGTATTGTAGTTCCAGAAGTAGAAATCAGCCGTGGGCATCTGTTTTTTAAGTTCTTCCCTTGTAAGGAAGGAGAAACTGATGTTGAGAACGCCGCTGACCTTGCTGTACAACGTCTCGGCCACAACGATCTCCTTGTCCTTGAAGGTGTCGCTGGTGGCCAACGTTTCCAATTCCGTTCCACTGAGGACTTCCAGTTCCATGAGTCCGCCGCCCGTGACCTGCGGGTAAGCCACGTAAAGCGGGGTAGTGTCCAGTCGTTCTTCTTTCATGTAACGATAGGGGACGCACACCTCTACCGTGGGGTCGGCGTACTCCTTCAACGCCATGCTCCACCGAGTGAAACTGCGCTCTGCGTCGGGCTCCATGACGGTCGCTAGCCACCTTTGGGTGACCTGGGACATGTAGACCACGAAACTGCCCTTCGGCACGGTGACCGTCTTGACAGGTAACGTGTTGGGCTTGTCCTCGACCCAGAAGTTCGGGGACCAGGGGACCAGTTTGGGGTCTCTGATCAAAGTGGCGTTGTTCATCACTGCGTCGGACGGAGCGATGACGATACGGCGGGCGTTGTCATGATAGCGTTTCGACGCCATAGGTTTGGGCGCTCCAAAGTCTTCCACTTCCACAGTTGTCTCCTTGTTGAGAACTTCCACCTGGGCGCCATTGAAGGTCAGCCGCTTCGCCACATCGGCGTTCGTTTTCGTGTAAGGCAGGATGTACGCCGCAGGGCGGACACGGTATACCACCGGTTCGGCCTCTCGCGTGTGCCAGAAGGCAGTGGGTAGAGTAACTTCATCGCCGCTGGCCGTGAGCCATAACTCATCCTTGATTGTCCTCTTGACCATCTTCATCAGGTTATAGACCTTGTCTTCGGTATCAGTGGAATTAGCATAAACAGTCTTACCTCTCTCCACGAGCTTGTCCCTCATGTCTCCCACCAGCTTCTTGACCTCGTTCGCATGTTCCGCGGCGTAAGCGATCATAGCTTCACCCGTGCTGTACTGGGAGTAAACGCGCTTTGGCCACGCCCAGAAACCCGTTCTCAAGTTTTTGCTCTCGGAGAGGGCGCTCAGGCAGGGATAAAGCGGTAGGGCGTTGAACATGTGGGCGGGGTCGAACATGGCCCCTTCGTTGCCGCCGGCCGGGATACCCGTGCCGTCGGGGATATTGTTATTGTTGGCGTCCAATTTGCCCGTGTAATAAGGCGCGTACTGATCAGGATTCAGGGAACCCACTGCCCCGTCCAGGTAGTGATGCTGATTGATTCCCCGTGCCGCCAGGAAGTCGTGGATCGCGGGTTCCATGATGTCGGTCCAGTAAGTCTGGAAACTCCGAGGGTTATTGAGGTGGTCACCGTGTTGCAACGTGATGTCCCAGGTAGAATACATGTTGTTTCCGCCGCCGATTCCCCAAGTCGCTTTTCTCGGATCGGGGGGAGCGATGTTGATCAGCGCGCTGTTGGACGCAAGCTCCGGGTTGCCCGCCGCGTCACGCTGGACCAGCAACTGCACGCGACCATTCTTCATGGCTGGCTGACCGTTGGCATCCATGGAGGCCTCATACCCACCGAAGTAATTCCAATTGTAGCCATACTCGTGATGGTCCACCGCCACTTCGGGCATGTAGGCGTTGAAGGCTATGTGGACGGCCCTCAGAGTGGGCATGTCGAACCACAGATTGTCTCGGTTCATGTCAATGTTGGTATTGACGTTGAAAAAGTTTGACAGATCCGGCGTGTCTGGGGATGGGTTATAGATGACCTTGTCATCCCGAATATTGGAGCCCCTGGTCTGCATCTCTCCACCGTCGGCGTTGATTCGCGGAAGCAGAACGACCGACACCTTCTCCAGGTACTTGTCCCATTCCCCTGTGGCCAAACTGTAGGCTATCCAGGCGATGCCGTCTCCGGCCACCTGCTCGTTACCGTGAATGGGACCCTGAAGCCAAACAACGGGCTTGCCCATAGCACGTACCGCGTCAGGGTCGGAAAGTGGCTTATTGTCGGCGGTTTTGGTAAAAATCAGCAGTTCCAGAGGATAACCCATAGGATACTCGCCCAGAGGCTTGATCGCCATGCGTTTTTTGCCCTCTGCCGAGTTGACCAAGTCGCGCCAGAAAGCCCGGAACTCCTCATGAGTCGGCACGTATTTGACAAGCCCTTTCGTGTAGGTGTTCTCGTCGCCCTTGTCAGGCGTCCATATTGGCTGAGTCGTTTTTTTGTTCGAAAAAGTGGGCAGAACCTGCATCTTGTTCCAGATATCTTCAGTGATCTGGAAATACTCCTGATACTTCTTCGGCGGAGTTTCTAAATTGTTGTAAACCATGTAATGACCCTTAACCGGGTTGTCATAATTTGTCCATGTCCACTGTATATCACCTAAAGCGGATCCCGCAAACAACAACGCCGCTGCAAATAAGACCAGTCCCGTACAGAAAGTCTTTTTCTTGAATTTCATAGATATCCTTCTCCTTCCGGTCTCGAAAAAATACATGCCCCTCTCCTGACATAACATCCCCAACATTCTGCGGCGTAACGCTTTCATCATCAAATATTTCTATCTGGAACATCCCCCCTTTAGGAAAGTTTGTTTATAATTTCAATAAAAATAAAATTTTAGATGATTGTAAGACAAAATTTTAGCACAGGCACGACAGATTCAATGGACGTGAGTATTTGAAGTTTAGTTTTCAAAACGTGACGTTAGATTTTTTATTAATGTCAACAACTTAAGGAATGAATGTGACTCTTTAATCAATGATGTTCAACTTAAATTCTTTCTATATTAAATTCTTTTTATTGCAAAGGCTAAAAGAATATAGAAATATGAAATAAACGCTTAAATTGTTGACATTGAGATTGTTGACATTGGGTAATTATCAATATGCTTGTCCCACTGCCGGTCATTCGACGATGACGGAAACTCCGTCCGGGATGACGGTCACGGAGGCGTCGTCTTTCCCTAGGAGCTTTCCCGCCGCCGCCAGCGCCGCGTCCAGAGAAGAAGGAAATCCGGGGGCGGGGGTCATGCCCAGATGCAGGATCATCTCCGGCGGCACGGACGCGGCCAGGATCACCTTGTGCTTCATGAGGATGCGCATGAAAATCTGTATCTGCCACTGATCCGGCAGAGTTTCGTTACGCCCCCGGGCGCAGATCACCCTCATCACTTCCTCTGGAGATCGGGTGTCTTTGAACGTGTCGTAGAAAGCCGCCCCTCCATGACCGTCGCTGCACTCCGACGCCACGATGATCACGCCGCCGGGGTTGATGCTGGCCTCCGCGCCCGTCATGCACTTGACGGCCTGATAGATGTTCTGGTCGAGGGGATAGCCGCCGTTCCCCGTGATGACGATGTCCGCCGGGATGGACTGGACCCCGGCCAGGCTCTTCAAAAAGTCGCAGCCCCGGCGATGGGCGGCGTCCGTATCTCCCGCAAACGCCGCGATGATTTTTTTGTCCGAGTCCAGAACAACGTTCAGAATAAAGGCCAGTTTCGCGGCCCTCGCGGCGAAGATCATGTCCCTGTGGATGGGATTGCCGTCGAGAACCCCCGTCCGGGCACGCTCGTCTGAGATGAACTCCGCGCAGTGATTGGCGAGGACGGTGGGGTAACCCGCGATCCCCGGCAGGATGGCCTTGCGGCCCCCGCTGAACCCCGCGAAAAAATGGGGCTCGATAAAGCCCTCCGCAACCAGAAGGTCGCAGTCCACCGCACGCCGGTTGATCAGCAATTCGCCCCCCGAGGGCAGAGTTCCCAGCGAGACCAGCTCCCCGTCGTCGCGGCTGTCGTGGACGACAATTTTTTCTCCGGAAACGATCTCCGCTCCAAAACGAACGGCGATTTCATCTTTTGTCATATTGCGGTGCATACCTGTGGCGACCAGGATCGTGATGTCCGCCTCCGGGTTGCCCGCCCGTATCTCCCTCAACAGGATAGGCATGGTCACGGCGCTGGGGACGGGGCGGGTGTGGTCGCTGGTGACGATCACCACGCGGCGCTTCCCCCTCGACAGCTCCCTCAGAGAAGGCGAATCGACCGGCGCATTCAGCGCCTGCCGCACCTGGTCGGCCTCGCTGCCCGCTGCCTTGTAGTCGTGGGCACGGGAATAAAGAACGCCCCGGAGCCTCGCATCGGGAATCTCGCAGGAGACGGTGGTTTTTCCATATGGGATACCGACTTTCATCTTTGTTCTCCCTTCGGTTCATACAATGTACAAAACGTTCTATGAGCAGTATAAAGACACGTGAAGATGGGGAATATAGGTTGAACCGTTACAATCGTTAGAATGCTATCATTCCCGTCAGGGGCTGTCAAGAAACAGCCAAGGTTTGGGGATATCGGTGAACATTGGCGCTTATTTCGCGCCGCGATAAAATAAAAAATAAAGATTTTGGTTACACTACCCAAAATCTGGTAATTGCCGCACCCTTCTGATAACCGCATACCCGGTTTGGGGTATATGCCCTCGCACAACCAAAATTGTAATTCGCTAAACACCATTAGCTGATTGGTCTTTTTTCAATTCTATAACACTTGTCACGGAGAAATGAAATATGGGCGGCCGGCATACCTGCGCCGCTATGGTTGAAAATTTTTTGATGAATTGTAATTTAATTTCGTAATAGCAAAAATTGCAGGTCAATAACAACAAAGTTGATGAATGCTGAATTTCCCTGGGCCATGTAACACAACCCTATTCTGTTACATCACGAAGCTCCTAAAACCGCCCCCCATCTAGGTTTATATTTCAGAAATTTTAGGTGCAGATTAC